>JAYUOT010000192.1:0-3054 GCA_043760705.1 Betaproteobacteria bacterium | reverse complement strand
CATTAATGATATTTTGCTTAAATATCTCCCCCAATTTCTTTTTACTCACTGATTGCCCGAAATATAACACGTCATACAATCTCGAAGTTTGATCGTTCAGATATAGATATTATTTCGGCTTAACAATAGTTTATGAAACTTATCAACGATCAAAGTGGATTCAGGCGAGCAGGTTCCTAAAATGGTCTCGAAAATTATTGGAATAATATTTCATATATTGAAAGAATCAGAAATATTTATGTCATAATTCCGTCGTCATAACAAACGTGTCGGGTTGTTAAAAAAACAGAATGTCGCGGATTCTTGCATACAAGGGGGTTACATCAAAGCGCAGGATTTACGATGGTCACGTTTGGATTTGGTAGTCTGAATTCAGTTGTCCTTCCCTCATTGTTACCAAACGCGATTGCTGACAGCGCCGTGGAGGCAGTAACGCGACATTTCGTGCGCATCAACCAGCCTCAATAATGAACGCACTCGAACTAGGGGAATCGCTGATGGGCTTTCGCCCCAGTATTCCGCTAATCCTCTCGCTGAAACGGCAATTTGATCTGGCGGCTATTGCCGGTTCGCTGCTTGTCATTTCTTTTATGTATGACCAGTCGTTTACCGGACATTATTGGGCGCTGCTCATTGTTGCTCATTTTGTTGCCGGAAGAGTGTTCGATGAACTGGGTTTGTTTCGCTCATGGCCGGAAGCTCAATTTAGCCGATACAGGCAGGGATTGATTTTCGGTTGGGTCATCGTCATCGCGATACTTTTGTTTCTTGGTTACGTCACCAAGTTCTCCAGCGAATACTCACGTCGCGTTCTCCTCACTTGGTTCCTCGTCGTACCAGTCATGTTGTTACTGCTTGGCAATGCCTTCGCGCATACGCGCATCATCCGCGCGTTTTCACGCCAGGACGCGCGCAAAGCAGTAATTATCGGCGTCAACGACCTTGGTTTAAACCTCGCGCAAACAATCCGTAAGGATCCCAATCTCGCCATGGAGATACACGGATTTTTCGATGCCCGTAAAAGCGAAAGATTGTCCTTAGGGCCACACGAAACTTTGGTCGGCGGCTTGAACGGCGTAACGGACTTCGTCCGACAACAGAACATCACGACCGTATTTATATCCTTGCCGATGACCTTCAACCCGCGCATTGTGCAGATCGTGCAGGAGCTACAGGATACGACCGCATCCGTCTACTTTGTCCCTGATCTTTTTATTTTCGACCCGGTTCAAGCGAAGATCGGTAACGTTGGGTCCATACCCGTCATCGCCGTGTGCGAAACGCCGTTCCAAGGCGCAGACGGCGTCATTAAACGTATCAGCGATCTGTTCTTGGCAAGCGTTGGCCTATTCCTGTTTTGGCCACTCATGGTGGTGCTCGCCCTCGGTGTAAAGCTAAGTTCTCCCGGCCCGGTCTTTTTCCGGCAACGGCGCTACGGCATCAACGGCAAAGAAATCCGGATCTATAAATTCCGTTCCATGACCGTTTTGGAGGACGGCGCAAGCGTTCCGCAGGCAACCCGCGAAGATCCCCGAACGACCCGATTTGGCGCGTTCATGCGTTGCACGTCACTGGACGAGATACCCCAGTTGTTCAACGTGTTGTCAGGCGAGATGAGTATCGTCGGACCGCGTCCCCATGCCGTCGCTCATAACGAAGCGTACCGCAGCCTAATCCAAGGCTATATGGTGCGCCACAAGGTCAGGCCGGGAATCACAGGATGGGCGCAAGTCCATGGGCTGCGCGGCGAAACCCGGACGTTGGACGAGATGAAAACCCGCGTCGAATACGATCTGGTTTATTTACGGCGCTGGTCCTTGTGGTTGGATCTGCGGATCATATTGCGAACCCTGCAAATCGTATTTAAAGACAAGATGGCGTACTAGCGAGTCAATTCAAGCAGTCGCGCTATGCAAACTTCATTTCGACCATGGCATCTCCACAAAGACAACTAGCGGTAACCCTGCCCGAAAGGCACTACGTCACTCCCAGTGACAATAGCCTCAAGTTGCGTCGCTGGAGCAAGAAGCTGGGTATTCTGCTGCGGCCGAACGCACTCAACATGCTCGGTCGTCGCTTCGCATCCACAACGAACCGGCGCTGGACTTATTCCAAGTCGGCGGTTAAATCGAGCTGCGTGATCTTGGCCTATCACCGTGTAACCACCCTCGCCACCGACCCACAAATGCTTGCGGTGACACCGGCGAATTTTGCTTCACAGTTGGCCTCACTCCGCGATCGGTTTAATGTCATTTCGCTAAGCGAACTCGCGCGTCGTCTTGTTACAGGAGAGCCATTGTCTGGCGCCGTGGCGCTGACATTCGATGATGGCTATGCTGACAATTTTTTAGAAGCAAAGCCGCTTCTAGAGCGTTACGGCGTTCCCGCGACAGTGTTCATCGCATCAAACCATATCGGGTTATCCACCGAGTTCTGGTGGGACGAGCTAGATCGTCTCCTGCTACAACCCGGGTCTCTCCCGCGAACGCTCCGCCTCAACATCGGTGGCCACGATTACTCCTGGGATCTTGGTGACGTTGCGCACTACACGGCAGCGCGCTTCGAGCACGAACTTAGTTGGAACGTGACCCAGCCCGATAGCATAACGCGTCGACATCAACTCTATCGGGCCCTCCATGGTCTATTGGGATTCTTGAGCTTTGTACAGCGAGAGCAGGTCTTAGGTGCTTTGCGTACCTGGGCAGGTAAGGAATCCCCAGGTCGACCAACGCACCGTCCGCTCACCGAAGTTGAAGCCATTGCGCTGGCCGCAGGCGGCTTGGTCGAGATCGGCGCGCATACGGCCACCCATCCAGTCCTGTCAATGTTGACGCTGAAAGAACAGGAAACCGAAATACGACTAAGTAAGCAGCGCTTGGAGGAAATGCTAGGGAGGCCGGTCACCAGCTTCGCCTATCCCTACGGCGCTTTGAGTGACTACAAAGGCGAAACCGTTAGATTGGTCAAGGCGATGGACTTCGATTGCGCGTGCTCCACCTTCACCGATGTCGTCAGGCCCGGATGCGATCGCTTCCAACTGCCGCGCTTCATGGT
>JAYUOT010000191.1:0-6117 GCA_043760705.1 Betaproteobacteria bacterium | reverse complement strand
AGTCCAAAAGCGCGACCGGCTCAACGCTTCATCGCGCTGTTTTCAAGATCGCGCAGCTTGAACCGCTGAATCTTGCCGGTCGCGGTTTTCGGCAGTTCACTCAAAAATTCAATCTGGCGCGGATACTTAAAGGGCGCTAGGCGCTCTTTGACGAAATGCTTGAGCTCCTCTTCGCTGACGCTCTGGCCAGACTTGAGCACGGCAAAGGCCTTGGTCTTGGTGAGGCCGTCAGCATCGGTCACGCCAATGACTGCAGCCTCAAGAATGGCTGGATGCTGCATTAAGGTGGACTCCACTTCGAAAGGGCTCACGTAAATACCGCTCACTTTGAGCATGTCGTCGCTGCGACCGGAATAGGTGTAGCTACCGTCGTCGTTGCAAATGTATTTATCACCGCTCTTAGTCCAGGCGCCTTGAAAGGTTTCGCGAGATTTTTCGCGATTGCCCCAATACATGAGTGCTGCGCTTGGGCCCTGAATGTATAGATCACCGGTTTCGCCTTGCGCGACTGGGCGCCCATCATCCCCGCGTAATTCAATCACGTAGCCTGGCACTGGCCAGCCGGTGGTGCCGTAACGCACTTTGCCAGGTTGATTCGACAGGAATACGTGGAGCATTTCTGTGGAACCAATACCGTCAATAATGTCGATGCCATATTGCTTGGTGAAGCGCTCTCCTAACTCAGCAGGTAGGGCCTCGCCTGCGGAGGACGCGAGTCGAAGTTCTACCTCTGTTGCTTTGGGGAGATGGGGTGAGGCCAGCATTCCAGCAAAGCCGGTCGGGGCGCCAAAAAACAGGGTGGGCTTCTTGCCGCCGATCTCCCCTCGCCAGCGTTTAAATACAGCCTCTGGGGTCGGGCGTTCAGCCATCAAAATGACTGAGGCCCCGACCGCCATGGGGAAGCTTAAGGCATTGCCCAAGCCATAGGCGAAAAATAGTTTGGCTGCTGAAAAGCAAACATCTTTTTCGGTGATGCCCATTACCGGGGTGCCATACAGTTGGCAAGTCCAGTAAAGGTTGGCATGGGTATGCACGGTTCCCTTGGGTCGCCCCGTTGAGCCGGAGGAGTAAAGCCAAAAACCCGGCCCATCGCCTGCCATGATCACTGGTGCCATGAGTGGCGCAACCGCTTCGGACGAAGCCATAAATGAATCAATACTTATCGTCGGGACGTTGGCTGAATCTGCAGGTAACGCCAGGTCTTTAGAGGCTCGCGACAAAACTGCAGTCCTCACCTCATGTCGGCTTCGTCGCATCGCGCTGTGGAGCGTCGGCCACAAACTGGCCGACACCACGGCCGCTTGGGCTCGACTGTGTTCGAGCATATAAGCATAGTCGTCTACCGTTAATAATGTGTTGACTGCAACCGGCACCAAACCCGCATACAGTGCGCCGAGAAAGCTTACTGGCCAATCAATACAATCGTTCATGAGGAGTAATACTCTTTCCTCCGGTCGCAAACCGGAGGCGAGTAAAGCTGCCGCCATGTGGCGGACCCGGTTCGTGAGTTCACCGTAAGTGATGGCGCCATCGTCGTCGAGAAAGGCAATCTTTTGCGGCCGTCCGGCGTTGCACTCGATTAAGTACTGGGCAAAATTAAAGCCTGCGCCTGCGATCGGTGCGACGGGGTGATTCATGTTTTCTCTCTAACCTACAAACGACCTAACGAAGCCTGCGCCACTTGCCAGACAGGCTTCACACCTTTATCAGGGTGAGGCTTTTCATCCAAGCATTCAAATATCTTGCTGTGAATTGAAAGACGCAGTATTATGCATTGGTGAATTCTAAATCCATGGTCTAATGATGTCAAGCAGTATATTGCAGTTTCATGATGAGTCCATCCTGGACTTAGGAGAAGAGTTCGTTCCCGTCAACGAAGATAAAAATCCTTTTTTGGTCGGTCTTGGCGACCGAGTCAGGGCTTTACGCAGCAAGCGGGGAATGGCACGCAAGGCCTTGGCGCTCGGGGCTGGCGTGTCCGAGAGGCATCTCGCGAATCTCGAATATGGTATTGGTAATGCTTCCATTCTCGTACTGTTGCAAGTGGCGAAAGCTTTGAAATGTACGCTTGCGGAACTGACCGACGACCGTGCTACTGATTCGCCCGAAGCTCGTCTCATTCAAGAAGTGCTGGCGGGCAAAGACGAAGCGACGCTGCGCCGATTGAGGCTAGCGATCTTGGATGCTCTGGACGTCGAGCAGGCGAATTTGCCCAAAAGTAGGCGTATTGCCTTGGTCGGATTACGCGGCGCAGGTAAGTCCACACTTGGTAAAATGCTATCGGAGGACTTGGGATTCCCCTTCGTTGAATTGAGTCGGGAAATTGAAAAACTCGCAGGAGGGACGATTGGGGAAATTCAAGCACTGTATGGTGTGAGTGCCTACAAACGATACGAAAAGCGCGCCTTGGACGAAGTCTTAGAGCGCTTTTCCGAAGTCGTGATTGCGACACCCGGGGGGGTGGTTAGCGATTCAGCAAGTTTCAATCTTATGCTGGCGAAATGCACCACAGTTTGGCTTGAGGCTAGTCCAGAGGATCATATGAATCGTGTCATCGCTCAGGGCGATATGCGACCGATGGCCTCAAGCAAGGAGGCCATGGAAGATTTGAAGATGATCTTGGCCGGCCGCTCTGCTTATTATTCGAAGGCCAATCTGCGCCTGAACACCAGCCATCAAGATTTAGACGCCAGCTTTCTAAGCTTACGCACTCTACTCAGAGACGCCTTGGAGATTCAAAGCGAGGATTAAGCACCAAGAAAATAAAATATTGCAGAATAGTGCTTGCAATAACTTTGAATTGTGCAGTATTATGCGAAATCGTTTAATGCCGCACGCAATTTAATGCTTATCTAGCACAGGAGAAAGTCAATGAATCCAATGGTTTTGCCCCTGGGCTCCGTCGACTACAGGACGGACCCTTCTCAGTACAAACACTGGAAATTAAGTTTCGACGGGCCGATTGCGACCCTTGGCGCTGATTTTGACGAAAACGCGGGACTCCGCCCTGGCTACAAACTCAAGCTCAATAGTTACGATCTTGGCGTCGACATCGAGTTAAATGATGCCCTGAATCGGGTGCGTTTTGAGCATCCCGAAGTGCGCACCCTGGTGATCACCAGTCTGAAAGAGAAAGTGTTCTGCTCGGGTGCCAATATATTCATGCTCGGCGTAAGCAGTCATGCCTGGAAAGTCAATTTCTGCAAGTTCACCAATGAGACCCGAAATGGTCTTGAGGATTCCTCCAAGCATAGCGGCTTGAAGTTCCTGGCGGCCGTGAACGGGGCTTGTGCTGGTGGCGGTTACGAATTGGCCCTGGCTTGTGACGAAATTGTTTTGGTGGATGACCGCTCCAGTGCGGTGAGCTTGCCCGAAGTCCCACTGCTCGGTGTTTTGCCGGGTACGGGGGGTCTCACAAGGGTGACCGACAAGCGCCATGTTCGCCACGATCTCGCCGATATTTTTTGCACGACCACGGAAGGCGTGCGGGGTCAAAAAGCTAAAGATTGGCGCTTGGTGGATGAAATCGCCAAGCCTGCTGTGTTTGCTCAAAAAGTTCGTGAGCGCGCTCTAGCCTTGGCCGAAAAGAGCGACCGGCCCGCGCAGGGCAAAGGTGTTTCTTTAACCCCGGTACAGCGCACCGTCGAAGCCAATGCCTACCTCTACCCCAACGTGAGCGTCACCATTGATCGCGACAAGCGCACGGCCAGCTTCCTGGTGAAGGGTCCCACCGGAGCGCAACCCACGGACATTGCGGGCATTGAAGCCGCAGGGGCCGCCTGGTATCCGCTGGCGTTGGCGAGGGAGCTCGAAGACGCAATCCTCAACATGCGTACCAACGAGCTTGATACCGGTGTTTGGTTGATCAGAACGGAGGGTGACTCAGCCGCAGTGCTGGCCATGGATGCTGTATTAATGGCCCATCAAAGTCACTGGTTGGTGCGTGAGACGATCGGCCTGCTGCGGCGCACCTTGAGTCGCTTTGATGTGTCCTCGCGTAGTCTTTTTGCGCTGATTGATGTGGGTTCCTGCTTTGCAGGTACTTTCCTGGAACTGGCCTTGGCCTGTGATCGTATTTACCACCTGGCCCTACCCGATGACGCCGACAAGGCTCCGACCATTACCGTGGGCGACACCAATTTTGGTCTCTACCCGATGGTGACCGAGCAAAGCCGACTGGGGCGACGTTTTTATGACGAACAGCCTGCGCTTGAAGCCGTTCGAGCCAAGGCCGGTCAAGCCTTGGACGCAGATGCCGCCTTTGCCGTGGGCTTGGTGACCAGTAATCCGGACGACATTGATTGGGCCGATGAAACCCGCATCGCCATCGAAGAGCGTGTCGCGATGTCGCCCGATGCGCTCACCGGCATGGAGGCGAACCTGCGCTTCAACGGCCCGGAGAATATGTTTACCCGAGTGTTTGGTCGTCTTACGGCTTGGCAGAACTGGATTTTCCAGCGCCCGAACGCGGTTGGCGAAAAGGGCGCGCTAAAAGTTTATGGCAAAGGCGAAAAAGTGGCCTTTGATTGGAACCGAGTTTAGATAGTAGAAGGAACAAGTTTATGAGCGGCATTAATTACAGCGAAAAAATCCCCAATAACGTCAACCTCAGCGAAGACCGCACTTTGCAACGTGCGCTCGAGCAGTGGCAGCCCAATTATGTGAGCTGGTGGAACGATATGGGACCAGAAGGCAGCCAAGATTTTGATGTCTACCTGCGTACCGCCACCAGCGTCGATGCTCAGGGCTGGGCGCAGTTCGGCCATGTCAAGATGCCCGACTATCGCTGGGGTATCTTTATGAATCCCGCGATTGCTGATCGCAAGATTCATTTTGGCGATCAAATGGGTCAAGAAGTTTGGCAAGACGTTCCTGGTGAGCACCGTGCCAACTTGCGTCGAATTATTGTGACCCAAGGCGATACCGAGCCCGCCTCAGTGGAGCAACAACGGCAGCTTGGCCTGACGGCACCCAGTCAGTACGACCTGCGTAATCTTTTCCAGATTAACGTCGAGGAAGGCCGCCATTTGTGGGCGATGGTCTATCTACTCCACAAGCATTTTGGACGCGATGGTCGGGAGGAAGGCGAGGCCTTGCTTGAGCGTCGTAGTGGTCAGGAAGACAATCCACGCATCCTGCAAGCCTTCAATGAAGCCACGCCGGACTGGCTGGCGTTCTTTATGTTTACCTACTTCACGGATCGGGATGGCAAGTTCCAGCTTTGCGCTTTGGCGGAGAGCAGCTTTGATCCTCTGGCGCGCACCACCAAGTTCATGCTGACTGAAGAGGCGCATCACATGTTTGTCGGTGAGAGCGGCGTATCACGGGTGATTCAACGCACCTGCGCGGCCATGAACGAAATGAAGACCGATGATGTCGGCAAGCTTCGTGCCGCCGGGGTGATCGATCTACCGACCCTGCAGCGCTACTTGAACTTCCATTTCTCGGTCACGATTGATTTGTTTGGCGCGGATGAGTCGAGCAATGCGGCCACTTTTTACAGCACCGGTATCAAAGGCCGCTACGAGGAAACCAAGCGCAATGATGATCACCTCCTGAAAGGCTCCACCTACAAAGTCTTGCATGTTCAAGGGGGTCAGTTGCTTGAGAAAGAAGTCCCGATGCTGAATGCGCTCAATGAAGTCTTGCGCGACGATTTCATCAAAGACAGTGTCTCTGGCGTGGAGCGTTGGAATCGGGTGATTGAGAAAGCTGGACTGCCACACCGTTTGACGACACCCCATAAGGCCTTCCACCGTAACATCGGTGCGCTCGCGGGTGTTAAAGTTTCGCCTGATGGTCGGGTGGTGTCGGAAACAGAATGGCAGGCCAAGCATAACGATTGGCTGCCCAGCAATGAAGACCGTGCCTTTGTGGCGTCGCTGATGGGGCGGGTGGTGGAGCCAGGCAAGTTTGCCAACTGGATCGCGCCTCCAGCGGTGGGCATTAATCGCCAAGCGGCCGATTTTGAGTATGTTCGTTTTAATTGAAGCTTGGAGACCGTTTACTCATGGAGGTTTTGAATCGTGGATGTCTCTGAAGCCTGGGTGATCAAACAACACCTGATCGATCCCGAGATTTGTATTCGTTGTAACACCTGCGAGGCAATCTGTCCCG
>JAYUOT010000190.1:0-3058 GCA_043760705.1 Betaproteobacteria bacterium | reverse complement strand
TGAGCGGCTTGTTGTTATACGGAATAAACGGTGATGCCCCCAGTTTGCGGCCCGCGACTTGGCGAACTGATCCCGGAAAAACCCTGCAGTTCACTTTGCAAAACGATTTACCTTGCATTCCAGCGCGAGCGGGACAATCGATGCGCCCGGATCAGACCAATTTGCATGTGCACGGCCTGATGGTCTTCGCCAATGAGCGCGACCGCGAAGGCCGCTACGGCGACAACTCGATGATGGTCCTTGAGTCGGCCAACTCGATCGATCCCTTGCGCAAGCGTTACCGGTGTGGAGCAAGGGCCTCACACTCCGGGCCAAAAGTGGCGAGGCCCTATCCGCACGCCCATGAGTTTGGGCGTGCTCATTTCAAAGTGACTCTACCCACTGATCACCCTTATGGACTGTCTTGGTATCACCCCCATGTGCACGAAGTGACTGGATATCAGGTGGGTGGAGGGATGAGTGGCCTGATCGAGATTGGTGATGTCTGGAGTTATGCCTACTCCAAATATTCGACTTTGGATGACCGACTCGCGAAAGAGCTGGACGTGCCCGAGGCCGAACGCCTGGGCGCGAACAAAAGGCGATTGGATGAGGAGCAAAAGCTGAGAGCCGGTACGCGCCAAATACCGTTTTTGCTCAAGGATTTACAAGTGGACCGAGCTTCGAGGATTTCCAACCAATATCGTTATAACGGCGCCTTTGTGCCCGACCTTTGTGGAGCCAGACCCAAGACGAGGGACGGCCTGTGTCACTCCAAAAATGGTCGCGCGGCCTGGTTGTTTACAGTGAACGGACAGGTACTCCCCCGCCTTCAGATTGAGGGTGGGGAGCGGCATGTTTGGCGCATCGCCAATGTCGGTGCCACTGTATCGTACCGCCTCCAGTTGCGAGTGACGGCGCCGCAGTCCTCCGCAGGAACCATTCTGCCGCTGCAAGTGCTGGGTGGCGATGGAGTGGCCTTTCATCAATCAAAGTCCAGCGCCAATGTGCAAAGCGATTTTGTATTGCTGCCTAGTGCCCGAATCGATCTGGCGGTGGATCCGATGCGAATTTGTCGCAAACTCAAGAGATTGCCTGAGCAGCCTGGCCTGCCCTGCAGCATGGGTGATGTTCAAGCCGTACTTGAAACGACTGGCCCCAACCTGGGTGCAGATCAATGGCCTGCGGCGGAGCTGGTGCAGATCAGTATTCAAGGGGTCCAGTCGTATCGCCCGGAACTCGATCCGGGTGCCATGGGTGTTTTTCTCGCCAAGACTAATGGTCGTCTAGCCCTGATTGAACGACCACCGGTGGCGCCGGCCTGCAATCAAGGCGTGAAAACGATCGCTGCAGATCAGTATCGCCTCATTGGGGTGCTCAATGAAGGGGCGCCCGGCAAGGAGCGTTTTGCCATGGCGACCCAAGGTCCGTACGGGCTGTTGGGTAATAAGCCGAGCACGGTCAAACTTGCGAAAAAGAAGTATCTGGCTTTTGATCCGGGTCGATTGGACTTATGCATTTGGGCCGACATCAACAATAAGTACTTTGAACATTGGGTGATCAAGAACGACTCTGCAGAGGTACATAATTTTCATATGCATCAAGCCAAGTTCGAGGTGCTCGACCATGCTGATGGCAAGAAGCCCTTGGTCGCCTCACGCGCCAGCGGTGCAGGCGTACTGCATGACAACTACCCTATCAATCCTGGGGGCTGGATTTTGCTCAAAATCGGCTTTGATCGCCCCGAGCAAGCAGGCCGCTACATGTATCACTGTCACATTCTCGAACACGAAGACAAAGGCATGATGTCGATGATGCAAGTGGTCGACGTGAGCGCGGGTCTTCACGTAGGTGCTGCGATCAAGGCTTCCACGGGGGCAGCCGGCGGCAGGGACCAAAACATGGCCGCCTACATGGCTTCGGCACCGCCCTGGATGCGCGACGCAGTCTGTCGTACGCCGCGCTAAGCGTTTCCGTCACACTAATGGGTGCTCATCCGTAAACGTTTGGCATTTTCTTCAAAGCGTGCATCTTCAATTTCGTCCATGACGCCTCGCAAATCGATGGCGCCCTCGGCCTGGATAAAGCGACCCGTAAGGGCTGCGTCAGGATGTAGCAGTCCGTGCTGGTAGAACGCCCAGATTTCTTTGCCGAAGTTGGTTTTGAGAATTTCAGGTGCAAAGCGCCCAAAAAACTCACGGAGATTGGTGACGTCGCGCTCCAGCATGCGGCTTGCATGATTGTTGCCGGCCGCATCCACCGCCTGCGGGAGATCGATAATGACGGGCCCGTCGGCGGCCAGCAAGATGTTGAACTCCGACAAATCGCCGTGGACGACTCCTGCGCACAACATGCGCACCACTTCTTTGAGCAATTGACTGTGATAAGTGCGCGCCTGCTCGGGGCTGAACAGCACGTCATTGAGACGCGGTGCGGCGTCGCCATGCTCGTCCGTGACAAGCTCCATGAGCAAGATGCCGTCGTAAAAATTAAACGGCCTAGGCACTCGGACACCGGCCGCAGCAAGACGGTACAAGGCGTCTACTTCGGCGCTTTGCCAAGCAGATTCTTGCTGTTTACGGCCGAATTTTGTCCCTTTGGCAATCGCTCGGGCTTCTCGGGAGTTTTTGACTTTACGGTTTTCGGTGTAATCCACTGCCTGCCTGAAGCTGCGTTCAGTAGCATCCTTGTAGACCTTGGCGCAGATGGTTTCTTCCCCTCTGCGCACCACGTAAACGGTGGCTTCTTTGCCACTCATGAGTTGCCGGGTCACGGCGTCGATGAGGCCTTCTTCAATGAGGGCCTGAAGTCTTTTATTCGCTTTCATGGGCGCGATTGTGCTCTAGTTGCTCCAGCGGCACCAATATAGCAAAAAATCACTGAGTAAATTCGGCGAATATCAGGCGATTTTCAGACAGTGGCCATGACCTAGTGACAATTCTTTCGCCGTTGAATTCTGCAATCACCGGTCGGTCGGCAACGGAAATTTTGAGTTTGGAGCTTGCCAAGCCGGGTACGCCAGGAGGAAGCCCCGGAGGAGGCGATTGCTGGTCAAGAGACATGATGTCGCGGCCGACGC
>JAYUOT010000189.1:0-6125 GCA_043760705.1 Betaproteobacteria bacterium | reverse complement strand
CCCTATTCTAGCTGCAAGCGCGTGGTATTTGTACGCTTGACCGACCTTTCAACCTATTCAGAGACCCTCTCCCTCCATGAGCAATGCTGCCAAGCCCTCCAAGCCTAGACCGATTCAAAGCATGACGGGCTCAGCCTCGGAGCATCAAAATACGCCAGCACTCAATTTGCAACTGGAGCTGAAGAGCGTTAATTCTCGTTTCCTTGATTTGAGCTTCAAGTTGGCCGATGAGGTTCGCCAGCTCGAGCAGCTTCTGAGGGACCGACTCTTAGCGAGTTTTCTACGTGGAAAAATCGAGTGCAAGGTATCGTTGCGCTTACCGCCCTCGGCGCCGACTGCCAACGCAGCCGCCGTCGATCCTCTAGCGCTCAAAGCCCTGCTATTTCTGCAAAACCAAGTGCTCGCACAAATGCCAGGCGCAAAACCCTTGTCGGTGGCCGAGGCTTTACGCTGGCCGGGTGTCATGCCGGAAGCAAGTTTGCCTCTAGACATTGAGGCGGCGACCTTGGCCGTGATGGACACTGCCGTGGAAAAACTGATCGACGCTAGGCAAACGGAAGGCCGGGCAATGGTCAGCTTTATCGAAAATCGTCTCGACGCCATCACCCAATTAGTCGACGCCATCAAGCATCGCTCACCCGAGCTGATGGCCGCCTATGAAACCAAGCTCCTTGAGCGTTTGGACGCGAGCTTAGGCAAGGCCGAAAACCTGAGTCAGGCGATTCCCAAGGAAGAAACGCTGGCTCGTATCCGTCAAGAAATTACTCTTTATGGCATCAAGATCGATATCGCCGAGGAAATTTCACGGCTTGAGAGTCACATCAAAGAGTGTCGAGCGGTGTTGCGCAAACCAGGACCCTGCGGAAAACGCTTAGATTTCATGGTTCAGGAACTTAATCGCGAGGCCAATACTTTGGGTTCTAAGTCGGTCGCCATCGGTTTGAGTCAAACGGCGGTCGATTTGAAGGTCTTCATCGAGCAAATCCGAGAACAAATCCAAAATCTCGAATAAATCGAGTAAAATCAACGTTTTAGTGACTATTGTAAGAGGTTGTTGATATGGCTAGAATTACCGTCGAAGACTGTTTGAAGCAAATTCCTAATCGCTTTGATTTGGCTTTAGCCGCAACCTATCGTGCTCGTATGCTGGCCCAGGGCCATAGTCCAAAAATCGAATCGAAAGACAAGCCTACGGTGACTGCTTTGCGTGAAATTGCTGCGGGCAAGATCGGCATCGAAATGCTACGTCGCGTCCCGACTTAAATTTTAAAAGCACTGTCTTGCCTATTTTTAGGAGGCAAGACAGTGAGTGTTTTCCATGGCACACTTAGCCTATGGAACTACAGACTCAAGATCCAAAAATCTCTTCCGCCGCGAGTCAAGACGACATCACTCGGCTGGACAGTTACGCCATCCAAACCGAGTCGCACCAAGTTGCCACTCTTGGCAGCCTGACCGAGAAAATCGCCTACCTGGGCGAGGAAGGCATCAAACGCATTCGCGACGCTTATCGTCAAAGCGATGAGGCGCATCTCGGCCAGTTTCGAAGTAGTGGCGAACCCTACATCAGCCATCCCATCGCCGTCGCTGAAATCTGCGCAGGCTGGAGGCTAGACACCGAGTCACTGATGGCGGCCCTGCTGCATGATGTGCTCGAGGATACCCCGGTCTCAAAGCAAGACTTGATGGAGCGCTTCGGCGTCGTGGTGGCCGAGTTGGTCGATGGATTGTCCAAATTGGAACGGGTCCATTTCAGTTCAAAAGAACAGCAGCAAGCGGAAAGTTTTCGCAAAATGCTTTTGGCCATGGCGCGCGATCTACGCGTGATTCTCATCAAGCTCGCTGACCGCTTGCACAATATGCGTACGCTCCAGGGGCTGCCTCGCGCCAAACGGGAACGTATTGCGCACGAAACCCTGGATATTTACGCACCCATTGCGCACCGGCTTGGACTCTACGCTTTGTACCGTGAACTTCTCGACCGCGGGTTCGAGGCACTCCATCCGATGCGCGCCAGAGTCTTGCGACGAGCCATGTTAAATGCCCGTCGCAATCGACGGGAAGTGCTTTCTGAGATTTACGCCCAAGTGCAAAACGCCTTGCCCGAAAACGGTATGCCGGCCGAGGTCTATGGCCGCGAGAAAACACTTCACAGTATTCACGAAAAAATGAAAGCGAAAGGCCTGAGTTTCGCTCAGGTCTTGGATGTTTACGGTTTTCGAGTCATTGTTGAGGACAGGTTTAGTTGCTATCTCGCTATGGGTGTTTTGCATTCCTTGTTTAAGCCTATGCCCGGTCGCTTTAAGGACTACGTGGCGAACCCCAAGGCCAATGGCTATCAATCGCTCCACACGACCCTGGTGGGGCCTTCGGGGGCACCGGTCGAGTTTCAGATTCGCAGCAAGGAAATGCAGCGCTTTGCTGAGGCCGGTGTGGCGGCCCATTGGCTTTACAAATCTGAAGTTCAGAGCTTTTCCGACTTGCATCATCTCACCCACCAGTGGCTTCGATCGCTACTAGACATTCAAAGCAATACCGGTGATGCTCTGGAGTTTATTGAGCATGTCAAAGTTGATCTTTTCCCCGACGAGGTCTTCGTCTTTACCCCGCGCGGGCAGATTCGCTCGTTAACTCGCGGCGCGACCGTACTCGATTATGCGTTTATTGTGCATACCGATGTGGGTCGCCACGCCGTGTCGGCAAGGGTGAATCATAAGGATGTTGCACTCAGCACAGAGCTGCGCAATAGCGACGTGGTGGAAGTCATCACTGATGTCGCCTCAAATCCGGGGCCAGAATCCCTCAATTGGGTCAAGACCGGTAAAGCGCGCGCGGAAATTCGGCAATACCTGCGACGCATGCAAGGTAAGGAGTCGATTGAAATGGGTCAACGTTTGTTGGAGCAGGCGCTAGCCTCTTTGCGTATCGATGCCGCGGCGCTTCCCGCTAGCGTACTGGACAAGTCGGCTCAAGATGGTGGACTCAAAAACATTGAAGAACTTTACTCTGAGATCGGCTTGGCCAAACGGCTCGCTCAAGTGGAGGCGCGCGCAATCGCACTCCGATTAGGCGGAAAAGCAGCCGCGGCGATGCTCCTGGCAAAGCTTGCACCCGTGATGATTCAGGGTTCGGAGCACGGCGCCATCCACTTCGCACCGTGTTGCTCTCCACTGCCTGATGAACCCATCATCGGCCAGTTAAAGGGAGGTCATGGTCTGACCATTCATCGCATGAATTGCAGCGTGGCCGAACGTATCAAGGAGCGTGATCCCGAGCGCTGGATTGGGGTCAAATGGTCGGAAGATTCGCCGCAGTCCAGTTACAAATGCCGACTCGAGATTCTGGTCAAAAATGAGCGCGGAGCGCTTGGTAAGATCGCTGCCGAAATCGCGGGCTCTGACGCAAACATGAGCGGAGTTTCTTCTGAAGAAGGTGCGAAAAACCTCTTCACTCTAAAAGTTATTATAGAAGTGCGAGATCGGATTCATCTGGCTCGAGTCATGCGCAACCTCCGGCAGCTCACGGAAGTGCTAAAGATCTCTCGCCCTAGGTAATGATCGTTACTCTGCGAGAAATCCGTAGGCAGAGGCTCTAGCTCGGCTTGGGATAGTTAACCGACAAGATTTCAATCATTTCAGGTCCAGCCGGGGTCAGCAAAACGACTTCCTCGCCAACGCCGTGCTTGATCAGTGCCTTGGAGATTGGCGCAATCCAGCTCACTAAGCCGTTACGGGTATCGACTTCATCGATGCCTACAATAGTTACCGTTTGTTCCTCTCCATTCGCACGCAGAATTTCAACCGTGGCTCCAAAAAACGCTTTTTCATTGCCGTAATTCAGACTGGCATCGACCACTTCCGCCGCATCGATACGCTTCATTAGGAAGCGAATGCGCCGGTCAATTTCTCTGAGTCGCTTTTTACCGTAAAGGTAGTCGCCATTTTCCGAACGATCACCGTTACTCGCCGCCCAGGATACGAGCTTGACCACCTCCGGGCGGTCCGTATCGAGCAACTGCAGCAGCTCAGATTTCAAACGCGCGAGGCCGGAAGGGCTGATGTAATTTTTTAGATTTTTGGGCGCATCGAGATTGGGAGGCGCTTCATCCTCCTCGTCCATGCCATCGTCACTCTCTTTGACGAAGGCTTTATTCATCGCCGCGCCTAGCGTTCATTACTCGCCGGCCAGGGACATAGACTCGATCAAGATGGATCCGCTGCGCTTGTTGCCACGTCGGATTTCATCGCTTCCTACGGCGACGATCTGGGCATACATATCGCGTAAATTCCCGGCAATCGTAATCTCCTCGACCGGATAGGCGATTTCACCATTTTCAACCCAAAATCCGTTGGCACCCCGAGAGTAATCTCCCGTCACATAATTCACGCCCTGACCGATCAAATCGGTTACAAATAAGCCTCGCCCCATTTTCCGGATCATGGCCTTGAGATTGTCGGTGGCTTGCGTCTTGCTGCTTCTTAAACTCAAATTGTGTGAACCGCTGGCATTGCCCGTGCTTTTCATTCCCAGTTTTCGCGCCGAGTAAGTGCCCAAGAAATAGCCCTGAACCTGCCCCCTTTTTACAATCCAGCGCTTCTGCGTCGCCACCCCTTCGCCATCAAATGAGGAGCTACCCGACTCACCTGGCAAAAATGGGTCCTCATAAATACTGAGGTCTTTTGGAAAGATTTGTTGACCCAGGCTATCGAGCAAAAAGCTGGATTTGCGATACAGCGCACCACCACTAATGGCTTGAACAAAACTACCCATGAGACCACAGGCCAAGGGGCTTTCGAACAGGACCGGCACTGTGCCCGTCTTAAGCTTTCGTGCGTTGAGCTTCGCCAAAGCACGTTGCGCCGCATAGCGTCCGATTTGCGCTGGCTTGGCAAGTTTCTTGGGGTCGTGTTCTGAGGAATACCAATCGTCTCGTTGCATCGCCCGACCGAGCTGAGCGATGGGCGAGCATGCGATGGAATGACGGCTGTACGGATAGCCTCCCACAAAGCCAAGGCTGTTTGCCAATATAAACTGGCCGTGACTACTGGAGACGCTGGCTCCTTCAGAATTCTTGATTTGTGGCGCCACCATGAAAGCGGCTTCCTCGGCCTCAATCGCAATCTCAGCGGCTTTGGCGGCATCTATGGCCCAGGGTTTAAACAGGTCAAAGTCGCGACATTGGGTTGCCAGAGTTTCGCGCTCGGGCAAGCCGGCACAATCATCTTCTGCCGTGTATCTCGCGATGTCAAAAGCCGCCTTGACCACTTCCTGAATGGAGCGGGTCGAAAAGTCTGCGCTACTTGCGTTGCCACGACGCTGCCCGGAGTGCACCGTGACGCCAAAACCTTTGTCACGATTCATCTCCACTGTTTCCAGCTTTTTCTTGCGCACGTTTACGTTCAAGCCGTGACTCTCGCTTATTTCAACCGCGGCTTGAGTAGCACCTAGTTTTTTGGCTTCGTCGAGCGCGATTTGAGCAAGTTCTTTAAGCTTGTCCGGGGAGTAATCAAACATAAATATGCAGCACCTAGAGGAGATCAAAATGAGTAAAAATTCAACAAGCACCCTGCAAAAGTGAAGCCATAGTCGGCCCACGATACGCTTAACGCTCACTTGAAAAAATCACCCGGGTATTTTCGGCGGGCAAGAAAGACAGAAGGAATCGCCTAGCCTCAGCCTCGCGGTATCATACCTTGATGAACGCAACGATACGAAAGCCTCCAGCCCCGCCCGAGGCAGAACATGGTCAAACGCCGGATGCGGCCTACGACAAGCCCAGCAAAAGCTCCAAAAAGCGAGATATGCATCGGCTGCAAGACTTGGCCGAAACGCTGGCGCTTCTCAATTCAAATCAACTTGCCAAGGCACCTATCTCTGAAGGCCTCTTGGCCAGTGTGCAGGAGTTTCAGGCGATTCGCTCTCACGAGGGTAAGCGCCGGCAGGGTCAATATCTCGGCAAAGTGATGCGAGCTGAAGATCCAGAGGCGATTCAGGCCTATATCCTGGATTTGGAAAAGCGTGGACAAGTTAAAAAGGGCACGCTTGACGTGAACAAGAAGTACAAATGATCCGGCTAGTTGTCATGCTAAAACAAACCATGAAACGATCATGAGCTCTACTCCTCC
>JAYUOT010000188.1:0-3065 GCA_043760705.1 Betaproteobacteria bacterium | reverse complement strand
TTTGATCGCCGGCAGAATTAGGCGAGGGTGTTTTTTACCCTCGTCGAATTTGGGTCAGTAGTAAGTATCTCGAAACCGTCTTGCGTAAAAGAGTGGCTAACCAAGGCGAGTCGATTGCGTTTGCCAGGCTCCTCTTTATGGGTTTGCGGCTCGAAATTGACCTCCCAGACCTGTCCGCGTAAGACCTTAATCGATGCCATCTGTCAAACGACAGAATAGTGTCAACGTCTTTTAGGTCCTTCTCAGAGGCGAGTGCGATGCAGCATTGACAGTTTTCTGTCAAATTTGATTGACAGAATTGGGAGCGTTAAAAACCTTGGGGTTTCACGCTGCCTCCTGGTTTAAATGATCTAGAAGAACTCGCACTTCAGGTGAAATCTCCTCGACACAAGCCTCTTCAGACGCTTTGAGTTTCTGCGCCAGGTCTCCATTAATCACCGCGCATCTCACCTGTGCCAGAAAGTGTGCTCGACGCGGAGTCCAACGCATCTGCTGACGCTTGCACATTCTCGCGTTGATTACTTGGTTGACTGCGGATTCAGCCATCGCCGTCGAGATCAGCCTACCAGCGTGATGACGCTTTCCGTAAGCCACGAGTGTTGCTTTGTTGCCCTCCAAGTAGGCGAAAAAATCCCGCACCCGGTAGTCGAGTTGTTTGAGACTTTCCTTATACTTTGGCGATTCTGGAACGACGAATCGACACAAAAATAAAATCAGCCGTAATTTCTCCTGAGCTTTCCTCGGATTCGCGTGCAAAAAGCACCAGCGCAGCTTGGTCACGTGTTCCGTCAATAGTTTCTTCGCGAACTGCTCCGTGTCTGTCTTGGCCCTCAGCCCGCTGACTATTTGTTCTAGGTGGCGAATACGCATGGAGATATGGAACCAGTCCAGTATTGGCTTCGTCGGAAATGGCAGGGCTCGATGAAGGGTACGGATGTTGTTGGCGCCGTCGGTGATGACGCACAGCTCGGGGTTTTCTCCCGCCCGTGCTCGCACAAGTTGCGTCACCCGATCGGCTGCCGAGCTTGCTTCGCTGCCTACCCACGCGAATACATACGGCTTGATTCCAGGAGAGGCAAGGCGCCCTGTGAGAAGCCCGAAGTTTCGCAATTCACCCTTGCCAACGCCACGAACAAATCCTCCGTCGATCGCTAGTGTCCATTGTGCCGGTGTTTTAGTTGTTGGCGGTATGGCCACTTCCACTTTGTCGATGCGAGAGCCAATTCGCAGCGTCCGATTTCGTAGCGTCACGTGGTTGAACTTTTCGTGAACTGGCAGAAACTGGCGCATCATGTTGGCCGCTTGCCGGTAGGGCAGTTGAGCACACAGACTGGCTTCTAGCAACTGAAGCTCTGTCGTGGCTCGTTCCGGCAAGACTTGCTGAATCGGGGAGAATGCCGTTTCAAAGAAGTAAGGCGGCTCACATGGGCAGGAAATGATGCGTGGGCAGCGCAGGGTAACGCCGCCGAAAACGGTATCGACTTTACGTTGCTGATAATCCTTTATCGGTGTTACACAGCGGCAGCGGCGGCACACACGATTCAACGCACAAAATTCGTGTGTCTGAGAGACCAACACTGACTGCTGCAATTGCTGGAGTACTTGCTTGCCGTCTTCGAGAGATAGTCCAACATTCTCGGGCCGGAGTAGATGCCCAGGGCGTTCAATCCGGACGACTTCGTGGTGAGTGACTTCGCCCCAGTCCGTGGTCAATTCGACGCGTACGACGATTTTCATGGAAATCTCCCGCTTTCGCCAAGGGTTCAGCCTACCAGCGTTTTTCTAGGAACCCCAAGGTTTTTAACGCTCCCATCAGGGTGTGAACGGCAGCGAGGAAACGCTCTTTTCTGGCGATAAACAGCACTTTTGTTTTTCTTGATGATTTTGAGAAAGAGCTCGTTGAACGGTTACGCTCATTTCGCGTGTCGCTGCGCGCTCATGTAAGAACGAAGCACCGCGTTGATGCGCGTTTGATAGCGGGTTCCTGTGTCCTTGAAAAACTCGATCACATCCTCATCGATGCGCAGCGATATCAGTTTTTTTGCGTGCGGAAAATCTACCGCCTTTACCCAAACAGCGTCGGGGCGAAACGGCGCGTCGCTAGTGTCGATTTGATCGTCTGGCATTGCAGCCAGAGCAGCCAGCCGAACCTTTTGCTCCTTGGTCAGAACCGGCGGATTTTTTGTGTCAACGGTTAGCTTCACGGTATTGCTTTTGCTCATGTGGAACTGCCTTTCTTGCCGAAATGATGCGGATGGTTTCCACTTCTCGAACGGTGTAAACCACGTACAGAACCGACCAAGCAGCAAGCCCAATTGTGGCCCAACGGTCTTCGCTGTAGTCCTCACGTCCGTCGTAGGTTTCGATGCGCCCGTGGTCGTAGAAAACGAGTGCAGCATCCTCGAAAGTGACGCCGTGGTTTTGCAGGTTCAGTGCTGCCTTGTTGGCATCCCATTCAAGTTCCATGTGTGCATTGTATCTACATTAGTAGCTATATGCAATTTGCGCAATGATCGCGTCGGACGAATGGGAGTTAGAAGATGCTCCAAGCAGACTTCGCGCCGAGTGACCTTTGAAGCAGTCGCTCTGAGCCTTGCACCACGATAACCCCGGATTTCATGGTGAAACGAGACTGACCAGAAAGCCGCACCGACCACGGTGCGGCCGGAAACCAAAGAACAGGGCTGGCGTTGATCGCCGCCGCCGCACGAAGCACCTGGTCAACGGGATCTCGCTCAAGTTTTCGGCCGTTCAGTCGCACAAGTTTTTCGCCGCCAAGCCCAAACCACCCTTTGTCCAGTTTCACGCCCTGCTGGGACTTAATCTCAATCGCGAAAAGTTGGGAGGAAGGACTTTCGATCATGATGTCGATGTCGCCAATACCTTTCACCAGAACATTTGGCGTGATCTTCCAATCCGATGGGAAGCGTAGCGATTTAATCGCCCGTTGTTCAATCCATTGGCCATTCATTCGAACCAGAGCCTGGCCAAGAAAGACAATGGCAAGCGCAGTGATGAGCCAACCAAAGATCGCCAACGCCAAAATTGAATTGTGGCCAAAGTAC
>JAYUOT010000187.1:0-33823 GCA_043760705.1 Betaproteobacteria bacterium | reverse complement strand
AAATAGATGCGACCGTGGCTCAGCGCTGTCTCGTGGTCCGAGCCGATGTCGCAGACGACGCGCAGTGCCGAAGCCTGGTGGCAACGGCTTTGCGAAGTTTTGCACGGCTGGACGCTCTAGTGAACGCGGCGGGCATCACGCGCTTTTGTGATGAGGCCGATCTGGAGGGTATTCAGGCTGCCGATTTTCATGCCATCTATGCGGTAAATACGATCGGCACCTTTCAGATGGCTCGTGCCTGCGCACCCGCGCTGCGGGCCAGTGCAAAAGGGGGCGTGACCTCGGCCATCGTCAATTTGTCGAGCTATGCGGGTATTCATGGCGGCGGTTCTTCATTGGCCTATGGTGCATCAAAGGCGGCCGTCAACGCGGTCACGCTGAGTTTGGCCCGAGCCCTGGCGCCGGAAGTTCGAGTGAATGCGGTGTGCCCGGCCTTGGTGGCCGAAGGTTTTGTCGAGCGCCTGCAACCTGAAAGCTATGTCGAGCGGGCGGCCCGCCAAATTGAGCGCACGCCCTTGAAGCGGGTCGGTAAACCTTCTGAAATTGCCGAGACGATCTTCTGGATTTGCACCGGTGCCGCACTGATGACCGGCGAGATCATCCAGTTGGACGCGGGCTTGCATTTACAGGCACGTTAGAAGTACGCTAAAAATTGCCTACAATACGAACTCTTGAGGCAGGAGTGACGTATGGCGAATATTCCCGGAATGCAGTTCAACCTTGGCGAAGACATCGCCATGTTGCGCGACAGCTTGCAGCAGTTCGCTGCCGCTGAAATCACCCCGCGCGCAGCCCAAATTGATAAAAGCGACCAATTTCCGATGGATCTGTGGCGCAAAATGGGGGATCTCGGAATTTTGGGGGTCACCGTCTCGGAAGAGTACGGGGGCGCGGGCTTAGGATATCTGGCTCATATTGTTGCCATGGAAGAAATCTCGCGGGGCTCGGCCTCCGTAGGACTTTCCTACGGTGCGCACTCCAATCTTTGTGTGAATCAAATTTTTCGTAACGGTACTGAGGCGCAAAAGCGCAGGTATCTTCCCAAGCTTATTTCTGGGGAGCATGTGGGCGCCTTGGCCATGAGTGAGCCCAATGCCGGCTCCGATGTCGTCTCCATGAAAACCCGTGCGCAGTTCAAGGGAGATCGTTGGATCTTGAATGGCAGCAAGATGTGGATCACCAACGGCCCCGACGCCGATGTGATGGTGATCTATGCCAAGAATGATCTTGAGGCCGGCCCCCGTGGCATGACCGCCTTCTTGGTCGAGAAGCATTTCAAAGGATTTAGTGTTGCCCAGAAGCTCGATAAGTTGGGGATGCGCGGCAGTCATACCGGTGAGTTAGTTTTCCAGGACTGCGAAGTACCGGCCGAAAACGTGTTGGGTGGGCTTGGAAAAGGCGTGAATGTGTTGATGAGTGGTTTGGACTTTGAGCGCGCCGTTCTGTCAGGGGGTCCCTTGGGCATCATGTCGGCCTGCATGGATGCAGTGATTCCTTACGTGCACGAGCGCAAACAGTTCGGTCAACCGATTGGCGAGTTCCAGTTGATGCAAGGCAAGCTGGCCGATATGTATTCCACCATGATGGCCACGCGCGCCTACGTGTATGAAGTAGGCAAGCAATGTGACCTCAGCCGAGACGGCAAAATCGATGTGCGCAGTTTGCGTAAAGATGCCGCAGGGGCGATTCTCTTCGCCGCCGAGAAAGCGACCTGGATGGCAGGGGAGGCAATCCAGTGCTTGGGCGGAAACGGGTATATCAACGAGTACTCCCCCGGGAGGCTTTGGCGTGATGCCAAGCTTTATGAGATCGGTGCCGGGACGTCCGAGATTCGTCGCATGCTGATCGGGCGTGAATTGTTTGCCGAGACGAAATAGTCTTTCTGGCGAGAAGGGACGTACGATCAGGACTTTCAGCGTTTTCCAGATTTACGGGTGCGCCATCCCTTGATGGCGGCCTTAAACGAGCCTCTGCTTCAATATTTGGCCTAAGGGACCTTCGGCTTGTACTAGAATTTGGGCATTCTACAAACCTTCAAGGCCTGCCTTAATGTCCATGACGAATGCTGCTTCCAACGAACTTGCCCCGATCACCGCCGCGCTACCGAAGATTTTATGGCGCCCCTCCAAGGCCCGCATCGCGGGCTCCCAGCTCAAACGTTTCGAAGCCTGGCTGTACCAGCACAAGGGTTTGAGCTTCAAGAACTACGAAGCGCTTTGGGAATGGTCGGTGAAAGATATTGAGGTTTTCTGGGAGGCTTTCTGGCAGTTTGCACCAATGAAGGCGCATACGCCCTACCAGCGCATTCTCAATGCCAGGAAAATGCCAGGTACGCGCTGGTTTGAGGGAGCGACCCTCAACTATGCCGAGCATATGATGGCTCGGGCGGCTGATCCTGCCTCCCGTAAACGTCCGGCCTTGATCTATCGCAGTGAACGGGTCAAGCGTGGCGAAGTATCCTGGTCGTCCCTTGAGCAACAAGTCGCCTCGATCGCGCAGACCTTGAAGTCGCTCGGCGTGACCCAAGGTGACCGTGTTGTCTCCTACATGCCGAACCTACCGCACACGGTGGTCGCCCTGAACGCGGTGGCCGCGCTCGGTGCCATTTGGTCAAGTTGCTCGCCAGACATGGGCACCGTCAGCGTAGCCGACCGGTTTCAGCAAATTGAACCTAAGGTAATCTTTGCAGTGGATGGTTACTTTTACGGCGGCAAGGGCTTCGACCGACGCGAAACTTTGTTGGAAATTTTGCAGGCCCTACCGAGCGTCCAAGCCGTCGTGTTCGTAGACAATTTGTCGGCCGGATCGAAGCTCGAGGTGTCAGGCCTGAATCGCCCAATGAAGGTCATCGATTGGACCGACGCGATAATACAAAACAAAGAGGCCAAGCCCGATTACCTGCCGGTCGAATTTAATACGCCCTTGTGGATCGTCTATTCCTCGGGCACCACCGGGATGCCGAAGCCGATCGTACATTCGCACGGTGGGGCCACCATTGAATCCTTTAAAGGTACCGGTATCCATCTGGATGTGGGCCCGCAAGATCGCTTTTACTGGTTCTCCTCCACTGGTTGGATCATGTGGAATCTCTTGGTCACGGGCTTGGGTACTGGCGCGACCGTACTGCTCTTTGACGGCAATCCGGGTTACCCCGATCTGCATGCCCCGTTCGAATTCGCGGCCCGTGAAAAAGCGACCTTCTTTGGGACGAGCCCGGCCTTCGTCGCGCAATGCATCAAAACGGGCCTGAACCCGTCCAAAACATTTGACTTGAGCGCTATTCGATCCGTCGGCTCGACAGGCTCGCCTTTGAGCGAAGAGTGCCACGAATGGATTTATCAAGGCATTGGAAAAGATATTGCACTGTGCTCCATCTCCGGCGGCACAGATCCCGGCGCAGCTTTTTTATGTAGCGCTCCCACTCTGCCCGTCTATTCTGGCGAAATGCAGTGCCGCGGCTTGGCCACCGATGTGGATTCTTTCGATGAGGAAGGCCGGTCTCTACGCGGCCAGGTGGGCGAGCTGGTGTGCAAGCAACCCATGCCCTCAATGCCCCTGTACTTCTGGGGTGACGACGATGGTTCGCGGTACTTCGGCAGTTACTTCGACCTCTATCCAGGGGTATGGCGTCACGGCGACTGGTTGCAACTCAATGAGCGCAAGGAAAGTGTGACCTCGAAAATTTACGGCCGCAGTGATGCGACCATCAATCGCTACGGCATTCGGATGGGCACAAGCGAGCTATACCGAGTGGTGGAAGAGTTTGCAGAAGTGGCGGACTCGTTAGTGGTGGATCTCGAATACCTCGGCAAACCGTCCTTTTTGGCCTTGTTTGTAGTGCTTCGTGATCCAAGCTTTGTCTCCACCAGCTTGGTGCCGAAAGGGCCTGCTCGAAGTGGAGCGCAAGCGGCAAGTGGTGATACCGGAATGCCAAGTGAGTTGAGCGAGCGGATTTTGAGTGCCATCAAAGTCAAGCTCTCGGCTCGTCATGTACCGAATGTCGCCTACGCCATTCCCGAGGTGCCCCGCACGATGTCGGGTAAAAAGCTCGAAGTGCCCGTGAAACGGATTTTGCTTGGCCATCCTTTGGACAAGGCCGTGAACCGCGACTCGATGGCCAATCCGCATAGCATCGACTGGATTATTGATTTTTCCAGTACCTTCAGTTACGGGAGGGCTCAGGCATGAGTACGATTAAAGGTCCGACCCCGCCGCGGCTTCTCTTTATCCCCGGCCATATGTGCGACGAACGCCTGTACGCACCTCAAATCGAAGTGCTCCAGGACCACTTCGATTGCCAGATCATGATGTTTCGTGAAGAGACCTCCATGCGGGCGATTGGCGAGCGTATCTTGGCGACTCAACCGGAGCGTTTCCATTGTGTGGGCTTGTCGATGGGCGGCTATATTTCTTTCGAGCTATTGCGTCAGGCACCCGAGCGCCTTATCAAGCTAGCCCTGCTCGACACGCGAGCCACCCCCGATACCGAGGCCCAGAAACAAGCGCGACTGACCGACCGGGACCGGGTTGCAGCCAGTGGCATGGCAGCCTTTAGTCAGTCACTACCCGGTCGTTTTCTCGCGCCCAGTCATCATCAGGATCCCTCAAGTGCAGGGGTGACGATGGCGATGGCCGAAGCGCTTGGGCCGAAGGTTCAGGCGGCGCAGCAAGACGCGATGATGGGTCGGCCTAATTCGCTCCCCGATCTCGCCGCGGTCGCCTGTCCCACCCTAGTGGCCTGTGGTCGCCAGGATTTGGTGACCACCGTGGCCGATCATGAAGCCATTGCAAGCGCCATTCGTCGGCATCGCCAAGATTGCCGCTTTGAGGTGATTGAGGATTGCGGGCATATCTGCACTTTGGAGCAGCCGATCCTCATCAACCAACTCTTGCAGGAGTTTTTTGTGGCTTAGAGTCAGTCATCTGCCCTCTGGATAGGAATTAGGTCTCGTCAAGCGTGAAAATTGGAACCCTGAGCGCCCATATTCTGGCGATATTAGAGCGCTTCGTCCAAAAGAGTGCAGGAAAAACTGAATCAAGTTGTTGCATTGCGGCAAAAGCAGCGCGACAATTGCCTTCCCTTACAAATTAGAACGACACTGACATGTTTGACCCTATCGTTATCGTCTCGGCCGCCCGCACGCCTATTGGCAGTTTGCTGGGTGATTTTGCATCCCATAGCGCAGTTCAACTGGGCTCGGTGGCGATCAAGGCGGCGGTGGATCGAGCGGGTATCAAGGGTGAAGAGGTGGGTGAAGTCTTTTTCGGCAACTGTTTAATGGCTGGTCTGGGACAAGCGCCGGCCCGTCAAGCTGTCCTGGGAGCCGGCCTGCCCCATTCCGTAGGTGCGGTGACGCTGTCGAAAATGTGTGGTTCCGGTTTGAAAGCCGTCATGATGGCGGCGGACTTGGTGACGGTCGGGAGTCAC
Source organism: Betaproteobacteria bacterium (assembly GCA_043760705.1). GTDB lineage: Bacteria > Pseudomonadota > Gammaproteobacteria > Burkholderiales > Burkholderiaceae_E > JAPOKJ01. The sequence continues at coordinate 28,395 of JAYUOT010000187.1, read as the reverse complement.
GACATCATGATTGCGGGGGGCATGGAGAGCATGACCAATGCGCCTCATCTGATGTTGAGCACGCGCAAAGGGGTACGTTATGGTGCCTTTACAACCTACGACCATATGGCAATGGACGGCCTAGAAGACGCCTATCAAAAAGGCGTCGCGATGGGAGTCTTCGCGGAAAACTGTGTGGACAAGTACAAATTTACCCGTGAGGCCCAGGATCAGTTTGCAATTCAGTCGACCGAACGTGCGATGCGCGCCAACTCGGATGGTAGCTTCACCTGGGAAATGGCGCCGGTGAAGGTCATGTCCAAGAGCGGCGAAAATCTTATCGATAAAGACGAGCAACCCTTTAAAGCGAAGTTGGACAAGATCCCGACACTGAAGCCAGTTTTCAAAAAAGACGGCACTATTACGGCGGCCAATGCCTCGTCCATTTCGGACGGTGCCGCTGCGCTGGTATTGATGAAAGCTTCGACCGCGGCCAAAAAAGGGCTACAGCCTATCGCCCGCATCATTGCCCACGCGACCCATGCTCATCAACCGGAATGGTTCACCACCGCTCCTGCGGGCGCGATTCAAAAAGTGCTGGATAAGGCGGCCTGGAAAAGTGGTGAAGTCGATCTCTGGGAAATCAATGAGGCCTTTGCGGCCGTGACCATGGCCGCGATGGTCGAACACAAACTCACTCACGACCGAGTCAATATCCATGGGGGGGCTTGCGCCCTGGGTCATCCGATTGGCGCATCGGGTGCCCGTATTTTAGTCACCCTGCTCGGTGGCCTGCGTAAGACCGGTGGCCGACGCGGGATTGCCGCACTGTGTATTGGTGGTGGGGAAGCGGTCGCCGTTGCTGTAGAAATGCTTTAAAGTGGGAAGAGATCGGGCGCCAAAGGTCATGGCAAAAGTCTGAATGTTGCGTCCCCGTGCCCTGTAACACTCGCTAAGGAGCGAAGCCTGTGCCCACTGTTCTGATTGTCGGTGCCTCAAGAGGCATCGGTATGGAGTTTGCCAAGCAGTATCGTTCAGAGGGTTGGACGGTATTTGGAACGCATCGCAGCGAGGAAGATCGCATCAAGCTTCGTGACCTTGGCGTACAAACCTTGAGCGTCGACGTGCTGAACGCGAGTGAAGTCGCAGGCATGGCTTGGCAGCTCGATGGCGAGCGAATGGATGTCGCGGTGATCAATGCCGGGGTGTATGGCCCACGCACCAGTAGCATCACTCAGCCTCCTTCTGACGAGCAATTTGATCTGGTGATGCGTACTAATGTGCTGGCCTCCATGCGCATCATTCCCGTGCTTGCGCCCCTGCTGGGTCCCGCCCGTGGCACCTTAGCCATCATCACCAGCCGTATGGGTTCGATTGCCGATGCCAGTGCAAGTTATGGCATGTTGTATCGCACCTCAAAAGCTGCCGCCAACATGCTTGGGAAGTTGGCTCATGGTGAGTATTCTCCACTGGGTGTACGGGTTCTCTCGCTGCATCCGGGCTGGGTGCGTACCGATATGGGCGGCCCCAATGCGGATGTCGATCCTGAGGTGAGTGTCGCCGGCATGCGAAATGTCATTGCCAATGCTCAGGCTTACCCGGGCGGTAGTTTCTTTGACTTTAAGGGTCAGGCTATTGCTTGGTAAATGCGGCTTGGTAAATGCGGCGTGGTAAATGCGGCATGGTCCACGCGGCATGGTCCACGCGGCATGGTAACTACGCTCAGGTCATGGCCGTTCGTGAAATAATATAGGACGAAGCTTATGTTGTTAAGTGAAGACCAGCGCATGGTCAGGGATGCCGTACGCGATTTTGTGCAAACCGAGATCAAGCCCAAAGCCGCACAATGGGACAAGCACTGCACGTTTCCAACGCAAGAGCTCAAAGGGCTCGCCGCCTTGGGCTGTTATGGCATCGCGGTCCCTGAGCAGTGGGGCGGTGCCGGGTTGGACTACACGTCCCTAGCGCTGATCATCGAAGAAATTGCGGCTGGCGATGGTGCAACCTCGACCATCATTTCGGTGACCAATTGCCCGGTGTGTTCGATCTTGATGAGCTATGCCAATGACCCCCAAAAGGAGCAATGGCTGCGGCCTCTCGCGCAGGGCGACATGCTCGGCGCTTTCTGTTTGACGGAACCGCACACCGGTTCTGACGCTTCTGCGCTTCGAACGACCGCCACCAAGGACGGTGGGCACTATGTTTTAAATGGGGTGAAGCAATTCATTACCTCAGGCAAGACTGCAGACCTTGCCATTGTGATGGCGGTGACCGACAAGGCCGCCGGCAAGAAAGGAATTTCCGCATTCCTGGTGCCCACCAAAACGCCCGGCTATGTGGTGGCTCGCCTGGAAGACAAACTCGGCCAGCATGCCTCGGATACCGCTCAGATTTTATTCGAGAATTGCCGCATTCCTGCCGCCAATTTACTCGGCGATGAGGGTATGGGTTACAAGATTGCGCTCTCCGGACTGGAGGGGGGGCGCATCGGAATCGCCTCGCAGGCCTTGGGTATGGCTCGTGCCGCCTTCGAGGCGGCGCTCAGTTATGCCAAAGATCGGCGGGCTTTTGGTCAGCCCATCTTCGAGCACCAAGCGGTGCAGTTTCGCTTAAGTGATATGGCCACCCAGATCGAAGCGTCGCGTCAACTGATTTTGCATGCCGCCAATCTCAAAGATGCGGGGCTGCCGTGCCTCAAGGAGGCCGCGATGGCGAAACTATTTGCCAGTGAAATGGCGGAAAAGGTCTGCTCTGACGCCATTCAGATTCATGGCGGCTATGGCTACGTGAGTGACTTCCCCGTGGAGCGTATTTACCGAGATGTACGGGTCGCGCAAATCTACGAAGGCACGAGCGATATCCAACGTATACTTATCAGCCGGGCACTGGCCTAACATCGCGGCCCGCGGTCTCTTCGAGGGCGGTGACGCCTGTACTGCTCCCGAATTCACACTCGCTTCACCTATTGTCTAGCCTTTGATCTGGTGGTTTTATGACCTTTTCTTATTCAGCGATGCGCCCCAAATTTTTAGTGTTTTCATGGCTCGCCTTGGTCGCCTGCGTCGCAGGAGTCAGCAACAGCGCGCATGCGCAAGGCAATGCCATTGAAACCAGTGACAAACCCTGTAGCATCGGTGAAATTGTTCGCGATAAGGCAGACGCAAAGAAGTTGCTCATTACGATACCCAGTCGCTTTCATTGGAAGTATGCCGGCTCGCTGGTCGGAGGCAATGTCTCTATCATGATTGCTGAGGGTTACGTTTATCGATATGTGCAAGACGCTGAGAAAATGACGAGTACTAATCTTGGCAAGTATTTACCCCTGCAAGACGGTGAGACCATCATTTTGGATCAAGGCGGTATTTCTTGTGCTATCACCCCGAACCTTCAAAGCGGAATTTTGGATGTGCAAATGAAAATGGTTTTCTTGAGCAAGCCTCAAGAAAATAGCTTTAAGCTCGACATCCCTCGCTGAGGCAAAATTTGCCACGGGAGCAACGCTCTTCAATGTCGCCCCGTTGATTTCAATCTTTAACGTCACCATTCCTTTCTTTGCCTTGGTTCTTCTGGGCTATCTCTCGGCGCGCACGGGTAAGTTGGATGGTCAGGCGGTCGGTGCTCTCAATACCTTCGTGCTCTATTTTTCTCTGCCCGCAATGTTGTTCCGATTCGCGGCAGGCTCTCCTTTTTCGAGTATTGCCAACCCGCCTGTGTTTGCCACCTATGCAGTGGCTGGCCTGGTGGTACTCGCTTTGACCGTGGTGGGATTGCGCTGGGGAGACCACGAAACCTGGCGCGATGCAGGTTATGGAGGCATGTGCGCGACCTGGTCCAACTGGGGCTACATGGGTTTTGCGATAATTCCTGCCTTGATGGGGAGTCAAGCGATTGCACCGATGATCGCAGCAGGCATCGCTGATCTTCTGATCGTTGTATCAGCCGCTCTTGCCACCGCAGCGCAACAAGGTAGTGACTCCAAAACATGGGTCAATACCGTCAGGCAATCCCTACTTGGGGTGGCTAAGAACCCTCTCATTTGGGCCATCGCGGCGGGTCTAGTGGTCTCTGGCCTAAGCCTCGAATTTATCAAGCCGGTGGACGAGTTGCTCCGTTTACTCGGCACGGCGGCAGGACCGGTTGCACTGTTCTCCATGGGTATTTCTTTGTTTCGACCCGAGCGGCCCAGGATACAAAGCGATACCTGGATTATCGTGGTGACCAAATTAGTTTTCCATCCGCTTCTCGCCTGGATGTTGGGCATTTACGTGTTTGGAGTCGGCCGCTTCGAAGCCTCGGTCATTCTCATTGTTGCAGCCTTGCCCACGGCGGGCTCAGTGTTTCTATTCGCTGAGCGCAATGGCTCCAATGTGGAGCGCTGCGCGGCGATCATTATGCTGAGCACGGTAGGCGCTTTCTTTAGTCTGAGTGCGTGGGCTTGGCTGGTCCAGCATTAGTCGATCTTGTTCGCGACTTCGAATATTCAGATGCAAGTCGTCAGCGAAAAAACCGCAGTGAAGCAAACCAACATTGAAGGACAAGAGCAATGAGTCAAAACTGGGCACCAAGCCAACGCTATCCTGATCCCGCCGTGGTGGTGATCGATGAATCCTTTGCAAAGTATCGCCTGCCCCTTGCTAAAATCGAGCGTTTGGCCACGGGTTTTCGATGGGCGGAAGGTCCGGTGTGGATGGGTGATTCGCGCGCGCTGCTGTGGAGCGATGTCCCGGGTGATCGCATCTATCGTTGGGACGAAAGCACGGGCCTCACCAGTATTTTTCGTGGGCCGTCTGGCAACGCCAACGGCAATACCCGTGATCGACAAGGTCGACTACTCACCTGCGAGCATGGTCATCGGCGAGTCTCGCGTACCGATTACGACGGTCGTGTGATGAGCTTGGCGGATCGCTTCGAAGGTCGGCGACTGAACTCACCGAACGATATTGTTTGCAAATCGGACGGCTCGATCTGGTTTACCGATCCCAGCTTCGGAATTCTTGGTTACTACGAAGGCGAAAAGGCCGAGCCCGAATTACCCACCCATGTCTATCGTCTCGATGTGTCAGGCCAGCTGAGCGTGGCGGCCGAGGGCATTAATATGCCCAATGGTTTGGCCTTTTCCCCCGACGAATCGATCCTCTACATCGTGGAGTCGCGTTCGGTGCCTCGCGTGATCCTGGCCTATGATGTCGCCAGCGAAGGCACCCTCTCGAACCGTCGAACGGTGATTGATGCAGGGCCTAAAGGCACGCCCGATGGCTTCCGCCTGGATGTCGATGGCAATCTTTGGTGTGGCTGGGGCATGGGGGAAGCGGGCTTGGATGGCGTACATGTGTTTAACCCCGCGGGTCAGCTGATTGGTCGTATCGAGTTGCCCGAGCGTTGCGCGAACCTGTGCTTTGGCGGAGTGCATCGTAATCGCCTGTTTATGGCGGCGAGCACCTCGGTCTATTCGCTTTACGTCAATACTCAGGGTGTGGCCTATTGCTAGTTGCCCAGGGCTTGAGCTCGCTGCAACAAGCGCTTGGCATTGAGATAGGTGGGCACTTCAATCCAATGTTCGCCTAAGCGAATTCTGTCCTCACCCTTGGCTCGCCCAGCCTCGAAGGCGGTCACTAAAAGTCGCGCCTGAGCGGTTTCACCAGGGCTTGGCGACAAGGCCTCAATCAGCGCGACGACATGTTCTGCAGCGACGGTGCTCTTGCTGCGATAGCCCAATCGGCGTGCATATCTCGCCTCTTGGACGGCGGCCGCAGAATCAGCAAAGGTAAAAGGAGCGTCCACCGGCTCAATTCCCGCCGCGCGACATTCCAGTAAGAAGCGTCGGCGGGCATAGTCCAGCTCTACCGCGTCCTGACCACGCTCGGCGCAAAGATCCGTGGCTAAATCTTCGGAGCCGAGCAGTGCTGCTTTGATTCTGGTGCTGGCGGCGGCCATGTCACGCACAGTCACCACCCCTAAGGCGGTCTCGCATACCGGAAGAATTTCAGTACTTCCAAGGGCCAAGCCGACGCGCTGTTCCTCAAGCGAGATGGCTTGGTCGAGTGCGCGCATGGCTTCAGCGCCTGCGGCTTTCGGGTAGGCGATGATGTCTGGGCGATGGGGCATGACGGCTGCAAGATCAAGCAAGCCCTCCGAGTCCAAGGAGTTGATTCTCACACAAACCAAGGCCCCGGCACGATGCCACGCAGGGTACAAGGCGGCTGCCAAGCTGCGAGCATGGGCTCTCAGGTTAGGTGGTGTGAAATCCTCAAGATCCTGGATCAATACTTGGGCTCCAACTCTGGCCATTTCTTGATGAGCGGCCGAGTCCGCGCCGGGCCCAAATAACCAGACCAGGCGCAGGTCTGGATTAAGAAGAGGACGCGAGGATGAGATTGAAACAGAGGCGTCAGGCATATTTACTCCTTTTTTATTTCAGAACGATATTGTGCGCTATGGTCACCTTGGCCTCGGGCTACGCTAGGGCATCCGCACCGCCGCCCGGTGGATAGGAGACGATTATTGTGAGCCTTTTGCTCAGCCATCCAGAGGGTGCGCAGGCAAGGCTCGGAATCGCCAGCATGAATATTCCCACAGATTTTCGACCGATCTCCATGAAGGCGAATCCTTTCCTCAAAAATAACGGCCCACCTTATGGGCGCTGGGCCGAGAGCCGTTTTACCTTAGGCTTTTGAGTGGAGGAGCCTGCTACTGGGCTGCAATCTTCAGGGAGGTATTCGGACTCGAACGTTCCGGTTTTCGGATGTTTTGTGACCACTGCATCTTGAGCTCTTCGATACTTAAAGTCTTGTCTCTGTAGGTTCAGAAATTCGATAGGTCTAGAAGCTGTGAAACAAAGATTAAGTCGTGTACTCAGACGTACAGCGCTGCTGCTAGGCTTGGCTTACGCCTTCGCTCCAACGCTTGTCCTCGCCCAGACTGACTATCCCAACAAACCGATAAGAATCATTGTTGGCTTTCCTCCCGGCCAGGCTACCGATGTCATTGCTCGCTTGCTCGCAGAAAAACTCAGCGCGGTGTTGGGGCAGGCGGTGCTGGTTGACAACAAGCCAGGTCAAGGCGGCAGTATCGGCGCCGCGGCGGCTGCGAAGGCCCCAGCGGACGGTTACACTATGCTGCTCTCGGCCACGGCTCCACTCGCCACCAATCCGAATCTCTACAAAGATCTGCCCTACGAACCGGTGCGTGACTTCGCACCCATTACCTTAGTCGCCAACCTTCCCTTTGTACTGGTCGCGCGCCCAGACTTCGCGGCCAATAACGTGCGCGAATTGATTGCTTTGGCGAGAGTCAAAGGCGGCAAGCTGACCTACGCCTCATCGGGTAATGGATCGACCTCGCATTTGTCGATGGAAATGTTGAAGACTGCGACGGGTATCGACCTCCAGCATGTGCCTTACAAGGGCAGCGTACAAGCCTTTACGGATGTCATCTCTGGACAAATCGATGTGGTGTTTGATACCGCCGTCTATGCGCTTCCGATGGTGCGGGCAGGCCGTGTGAAAGTTTTGGCGGTGGCCGGTGGTCGACGCTCGACGTTGTTGCCTGATACGCCTACGGTGGCTGAGCAAGGTGTACCGGGCTACGATAGCGGTGCTTGGTTGGGCATGTTGTTTCCGACCGGCACACCGCGTTCCATCGTCTCCCGCCTGAATACTGAATTGATCAAAATTGTGCGAACGCCCGAGGTGACTGAGCGTCTGTCGAAGCTTGGCGCAGAGCCCCTGAGCGGAACCCCTGAAGAGTTTGGACTGCATCTGAAATCCGAGCTACGTAAATGGGGTAAAGCCGTCGTCGATTCTGGCGTGAAAATCGAATGAAAATACTGGGTACGAATGCCGCACAGCAGGCGCGACGCCGTCACTTGGTGCTACCGAACGGCACGGGCTATTACAAGGGGGAATACATGCTCGCGCCGGTTGCAGCAAACCAGCCTTCGCCCCATGCGTTCTTGGTTGAGCAGGATCCCAATACGACGATACTTACTCATTTTCATCAGCAGAATCAATTTCAGGTCATCATGGGCGGCTCTGGAACTTTAGGCCGACACGTAGTCGAGCCGCTGCTGGTGCACTATGCCGGAGCCTATACTGGTTATGGGCCGATCATTTGTGGGCCTCAGGGTATTCAGTACTTGACGCTTCGCGCCCATCACGATCCGGGCGCCAATTTTATGCCCGAGGCGCGCGAGCAGCTTCTGCGAGGGCCTAAGAGCCATTTCAGCTCGGAGCCCATTCAGCGCTTATCGACCGAGGCTTTGCTCAAGCTCGAGGCGGTGAGCTGTGAGGAACTTCTGCCGCTCAATGAGAGTGGGTTGGCGGTCATCCTCTATCGTTTCCCATCGGGGGCGCGTGCGAGTGGCCTCGCGCCATCGAGTGGAGCCGGTCAATACAGGGTGCTTGTGTCAGGCTCCTTGATGCATGAGGGGCAAGCGCTGCAGCCACCCGAAAGCATCTTCCTTTCCTCTGACGAATCGGAGAGTGTGATGATTGCGGGCGCCCAGGGAGCCGAGGTGTTGCTGCTTCAATTCCCGCCGCTTGCGACGGAATACCAGTCACAACCAAGCGCCGCGGTCTAATTCGTTATTTCTTCGCGCCGAACACCGCGCGAGGCTCCCGGTCAGTGGGTCGAACTTAGGGGGTCAAACTTAGGGGGTAATCGCTTGCGTGACACGCTTGCAAAAGCTATCGATAAAGGTCGTGTCAATCCATCGCACGACGGCCACCATCTCTCGGTCCGGGTCGATCCAAACCATGCTTGCCCCCGCACCCAGACAAAAATAGCTTGAGGCCGACGCGCTAGGAAACACTCCGCGCAGCCGATTCAGCCAAACCAGCGTGCCATACCAGGGCGCAATCGAGCATGGCGCTTGCATCAGGCGCACCCAGTCTTTGGATAATACCTGCTGATGGCCGACGCGGCCCTCATCCAAAAGCATCTGCCCGATCAGGGCTTGGTCTGCGCTGCTGATGGACATCCCGCCACCCCAATGGGTGCCTCCGGGTACAGATTGAACTTTGATCCCGTTGATCTCGACCCAACTGTTCTCATAGCCGACCCAACTCCAACCCTCACTTGCCCCGACCCGGCGGGCAATGAACTCGCGAAAGACCTCGGGCAAGGCGCGGCCGAACAAATGCAATAGAGCCAGAGACAGTTGATTAATACGAACGTCGTTGTACTCCCAAAAACTACCCGGGACTTGCAAGGGACGAGGGTCGCCTTTTTTGATCCTGGAATCAAAGTCAAGCGGGCGACTCGGTTGATATTGCAGATGGCGATAGCGATCAACTTGGTCGGGCACACCAAAGCACTCACCTTCCCATTCACTGGTCTGTTGCAAGAGCTGCATCCAGGTAATCGAGCGATTGTGGCTGCTCTCGAAACCGATACCCTTCACTGTCGCCAGCACAGGCTGATCGAGATCAGGTAGTAAACCCTGATCATGGGCGACACCCGCGAGCAGAGCCAGGTAGGTTTTTGCAATAGAGAAAGTGAGATCAGCGCGCTGCGGCTCACCCCATTCAATGATCTGTCGTCCGCCCACTCGAATGACGCCAGACACCGGACCGCGGGGATGCACCGGGCCAAGCAGTCGATTCCACGGAGCTTGATCTGCACTGTGAATCCCCCAGTTGTTGCTGTTCTCGCGATCCCAAGGGGTTTCATGTGCGACGGAATAGGTAACCGCCTCTTGCAGTTTGACGTGGTCGATGGGCATGGTTTAATCGACGGTTGCGCCAGAGGTCGTGACGACCTTGGCCCATTTTTCAGTTTCAGCGGCGATCACCTTGCCGAAATCTTCCGGCGACCCTGCAATTGGGACGCCCCCCAGTTCGGCGAGGCGAGCCCTCATCTTGGGATCGGCCAGTGCGCGATTGATCTCGGCATTGACTCGGTCGATGGCCTCGCGTGGTGCGCCCTTGGGCATTCCAATACCGAACCAGGCGGTGGCCTCATAGCCGGGCACGGTATCGCCGACCGTGGGTAGCCCAGGCATGGAGGGTTCGCGAGCGGCGGAGGTGACCGCCAACGCACGGATGGCACCCGACTTGATATGAACCGCAGAAGAGGGCAAATTATCGAAGAACACTTGTACTTGTCCGCCGATCAGATCGATCAATGCTGGTCCAGCACCTTTGTAAGGGACGTGCAGCATATTGCACCCGGTCATGGCCTTAAACAATTCGCCGGAAAGATGAGTCGATGTGCCGCTGCCAGACGAGGCCATGTTGACTTTGGTGGGGTTGGCTTTGCAGTAAGCGATGAATTCGGCGACCGTTTTGACCGGTAAGTTAGCGGTGATGCCCATCACGTTAGGTGTGCGCACGAGACCTGCGACTGGCGTGATATCTCGGATGAAGTTGAAAGGCAAATTTTTGTACAGCGTAGCATTGATGCCGTGTGCCGGGTTGACCAGCAACATCGTGTATCCGTCAGCCGGAGCCTTCACGACGACCTCGGTACCAATGTTGTTTCCTGCACCCGGCCGGTTCTCCACGACGAAGGGTTGGCCCAGCTTTTCGGAGAGCCACTGCGCAATAATGCGCGCCAGCACGTCAGTGGTGCCCGCTGGCGGATAGGGAACGATCCATTTTACGGGTCGCACGGGGTAGTCGGCGGCGGCCGCACTTCCAAGTCCGGTGCATAGCGCGACAGCGACGAGAAGCGTGGGTGGCAGAAAGCCCCCAAGCTTGCCGACAATACCTGGGCGAATCATTGGGAGAGTGCCAGGACGGGTCACTCTTGTAAAATAGGTCATTCAGTTCTCCTCAAGCAAAGCGGTCATTCAGAAGACCGCTTTGGGTGTCGGAGAATTATGACCGATTCGCTGGTGAGCCTCAGTGCGCGTATCAAGACTGAAGGGCCAACGACAAAAGCCCCCGAAGGGGCCTTTAGCTTGAGTTAACGAGCTTTGCGAGCTTTTTGTTTACGGTGGCGCATGATGCACTCCTTCGAGAAGGTTTGCCCTGAATTGAACACTCAATTCATTTTCGAAGGGCATGCCAATACAACGCCGCGAAAACGAGCCCTGTTGACGTTAAACAAGTATCCCTTTGTAAATGGGTGTAACCGGCCCGTCACAGTGAGCGTTCTATCGCGGGCGCTCTGGATACCCGCGTCGCCGGAGAACATTACGGAGCAATGGACGCCCCTCGCTTAGAGTGGTTAGACAAAGCATTAAGAGCGAATCGCGACAAACTGAGGCTCGTGCTCATGCATCACCCGCCCTTTGAATCAGGTTCTTTTAGCCTCGCCGCTATAGACGATAAGAACTATCGTGACGATCCAGCATGCGCAACAGCGCGGGCCACTCCAAGCGGCCGAGTGGCGAGTCGCCCGGCTGATATTCGCTCAGTGGTTTGCCTGTGAAGGCACGCTTCACAATCGCCTCGGCGACGCCTTCGCCTGGAAGATTCGGATCATGGCTGACCGCCAAAGCGTCCATTTGCGCTTGCATGGCCCTCTCCAAATGCCACATCATACTAAAGGCCTCGGGCACGCTGCGACCTGCAACCAGAGTGCCGTGATTGCGCAGGATCATCACTGGCTTGTCGCCAAGATCGGCGGCGAGTCGGGCGCGCTCTTCGGTATGCTGGGCAAACCCCTCGCTATCGTGATAGGCCACTTTGCCGTGAAACAGCATGGCATGTTGAGTCAGAGGAAGTAGACCGCTTTTCAGGATGGAAAGAGCCATGCCGGACCGGGTGTGCGCATGAATCACACAGGCCGCATCAGGTCGTGCGGCATGGATAGCGCTATGGATAATAAAACCTGCACGATGAATAAAGTGGGGTGTGTCACCGATCAGGTTGCCGTCGAGGTCGACCTTCACCAGGTTGGAGGCACAGACTTCGTCAAACATGTAGCCAAAGGGGTTGAGGAGAAAGTGCTCCTCGGGACCGGGCACTCGCGCTGAGATATGGGTATAGATGAGATCGGTCCAGCCATACTTGGCGGCGAGGCGATAACAGGCGGCGAGGTCGACTCGGGCCTGCCACTCCTCTGCGCTCACCTGAGCGCGAACGACCTCGGTGCGTGAGCCGGGTAGATCGAGCGTGGGGCCCACACTTGGGTTCAAAGTAGGGACCTTCAGATTGGATGGTGTCATAGTCTCGGCAATCATAGCTTCGTCAGTTGGAGTGATGTTCATTCGGCCTTGATGTTGTTGTCCTGGGCCACTTTTCTCCAGAGCGGAATTTCGCTGGCGATAAGCCTCGCGAACTCCTCTGGTGTATTACTCTTGGGCGCAATCGAGAGCGTGGTGATGCGCTTGATAACGTCGGGCATGGCAAGCACACGAGCGACTTCCTCTTGAAGTTGTTTGAGGATAGGGGCTGGTGTGCCCGCAGGGGCTAACAAGCCACTCCAGAACGATACCTTAAGATCAATACCTAATTCGCTCATGGTGGGAATGCTCGCCATCTCTGGCAGTCGCTCCGCCGATGTAATCGCCAGTGCTTTTACTCGGCCCCCTTGCAATGCGCGCGAGGCGGGCCCGGTGTCGACCAGGGTCATGCTGACGTCACTGGCTATGACGGCTGTAATGGCGTCATTGCTACCCTTGTAAGGGACATGAGCGAAGCGCGCACCGGTTTTGTTGTTGAACAACTCAGTAATGAGTTGAAACGAGGCGGCGCTGGCGCTGTAGTTTGATTTGTCCGGGTTGGCCTTGGAGAAATTCACAAGGTCTTGAACGGTCTTGGCCGGATTATTGGCTTGCGTGAGCAACACCATCGGGAAGGTGCCGATCAAGCTGATTGGGGCGAAGTCTTGGGGGCCGTACGGTAGCTTCGAATACAAGCTGTGGTTAAAGACGATCGGGCCACTGGCGCCCATCAACAAGGTGTAACCGTCGGGTTTGGCCTTGGCGACATAGGCTGCTCCCACGATGGAGGCCACACTTGGGCGATTTTCCACCACGACCGCTTGGCCGAGGGTGGCGGTGAGCTTCTCTGCGATGATGCGAGCGAGTAGATCGTTCGCGCCACCGGGGGAATAGCCGACCACAATGGTGATTGGGCGAGTTGGAAAGTCGCCAGCCCTCGCGATAAAGGGCCACAAGGCGATGGCTGCCACACTCAGCTTCAGGGCGATCAGCGAAACTGACACGAGGCGCGCAAGTAATTTTGGAGGCATTGAGATCTCTTTTGGGTGTAGAAATATGTCGATTGATAGGCGAGTCAGTCGCTCTGGCCCGCTGGGTCTCATTGGCTTGCCCTATTGAAGGCCAATCTGTACATTAAGCACCGCGGCCCGACCTTCGTCAACAGCCTTCAGGCACCGAGCAATTGCGGCCTTGACCTCGCTGGGCTCCGAAACACATTCTCCGTACGCGCCAAAGGCTTCACCCACTTTTTCAAAGTCACGTATTTGGCCTTGAAGACGCGCCTGAAACTCATTCGCCTGTGCGGCCGCACCACCGGGGTAAACACGCAGCACTGCTTCCTTCACGGCCTGCCAGCCACCGTTATCGAGAATGACGGTGAAAATCGGTAGTTGGTAACGCTGGGAGGTCGCGTACACGGAAGTCGGTGTCGAGAAATGAAAACCGCCGTCGCCCACAATTTGTACCACCCGCACCTGTGGCTTGGCCAGCTTCACCCCCAAGGCCATGCCTGCGCTATAACCCAGGCCACCTCCGGCGCCGCCCATCAGGCTTAAGGCTTGCTCGCGTGGAATCTGGTTGAGTACGGCCGGGGAGTTGCGAATGGCTTCATTTATCACGATGTCTTCCGGTGCAATCGCTTCACCCAAGACTGCACATAGGAATGCGGTGGAAATCGCGCCGGACGTGCCCACATCTTGCGCTGCTTTGGTGGCCCCTGCGCTGCGCTGTTGATTGGATTCGGCCCAACTTGCGATACGCCGTGCCACATTCTGATGATAGGCCGCATCGGCGTGAGCACGAATCCATTGCGCGACCTGCTGAAGGACGAACGCGCAATCGGCCTGCACTCTAAGGTCGGTCGCAAAGCCCCACATCGGGAAGTCTTTCTTGATCGGGTCCACGTCCACATGTATCCAGCGGGTGTCGGGATTTGCTTGCGTAAATTTTGGTAGCCAGGGTACATCCACATCAAGGAGTAGGCCCAGGTCGGCACTCTCCATCGCTTTTGCAGGATCAAAACCACCGAAGCATGGGGAGCTGCGCGAGATATTCATGTAGCTCGGGCTGAACTCAAATACGCGTAGGCCGCTGAGCATGGCCAGATCTTCAAGAGCGGTGACTGCTTCGGCCTTTCGCCCCAAGTAGGCGGTCACGGCCAAGGGCTCTCTGGCGCTCATCAATTGCTTGGCGATGGCCTCAACGCGGCTTGCATCAATGCCTTCGGCCAGCACGGGGCCGTAGCGCTCAGCATTGAAGCTTGCGACCTGGTTCCCCGGAATTTCGGCCGCCAAGGTTTCTCGCGGCAAAGTGAGAAATACCGGCCCAGGAGGGTCGCTATGCATCACCGAATGGCCGCGTCGTAAGACTTCTTTCGCGATCACACCGTGGGGCAAGGAATACTCCCACTTCACATAGGGGCGTACCAGACTCGCGATATCGAAAGGGTCCTGCACAAAGTGCACATAGTTGTCGCGCGAGCCGGGCAACTCACCGCGTAAAGTGAACGGTGCCTTGCCAGCGATCAACATCACGGGAAGGCGAGCGCGAAACATATTATGCATACCCATCACCGCGTTGGCGGTGCCCGCATCCACATGAACCATCACGGCTTGCCCGCGTCCGGTCACGGCGGCAAAGCCCGCCGCCATGTGGATTGCGACGTTTTCATGCGGACAGAGAATAAATTCGGGATGGGCGCGACCTACTTGGTCCCAACGAGCCAACTCTTCGATCAGGGAGACATGATCCGTGCCGAGGTTGGCAAAAACATATTCAATCCCCAGCTCGGCCAAGCCTTCGAGAAAGTAATGCGCGGCGCTATGGTTGGTCGGACTGGTCATGAAAAGATCACTACGACGTGAAAGACGGGTATGAAATGTAACCCTTTAGAATGCTCAAGCCACTTTCAGTTTCCACAAATCCTGAGTCAAGTCGCGAGGGTGGTACGAAGCGCCGTAATGTCCGACGGCT
Source organism: Betaproteobacteria bacterium (assembly GCA_043760705.1). Lineage (GTDB taxonomy): Bacteria > Pseudomonadota > Gammaproteobacteria > Burkholderiales > Burkholderiaceae_E > JAPOKJ01. The sequence goes on along the minus strand of JAYUOT010000187.1, from coordinate 13,334 downwards.
TGCTTACCATCAGGTTGATTTTCTCCGTCGCAAAATGGCAACGCTCTTTCAAAAAATTTGTGCTGATCTCCCCCATTCGGGGGATTGCACAGAGAAAGTATGCGCTTAGAATCAGTCAACTTGTTTGAACATGAAGTAGTACGGAGTCGCGAAAAATTTAAGAACTACTGGATGAGATGGAGTCGCACTTCTCTGTATTGAAGTGTCTATCGAACTTAGGCCTGCAACAGCCCTTTGGAGAGAAAGATGGATCACAAGACTTTGAGCCTTCCGGGCTTTTCCAAATGTTTGATGGTCATCTTGCTGGCCTCAGGGTTCAGCGCGCAGAACGCGATAGGCGGCGCGCCCTCTCCTGACGACCCGCCGCCTCCGCCGCCCGATGTCGGCGCTCCTACCTTACCCCTGCCGCCGATACTCCCACGTGGGCACAAGCGTCTTCGACTTTCGACCGGGCCTGTGGCTCCAGACCTTCCAGTAAGTCAACCCCAGCCACCGATCACCGTGGTCAAGTCGCTGGCGGATAAGCGGGCCGCGATTGAAAAGCGGAGGGCAAAATGAGGTCGTCGCGCGTGCTTGCACGCCTTGCCTTCCTGGGGGCAACGTTCTTCGGCGCCTCCACCTGGGGGCAAACTCAAGATTGTCTGTCCGCTACGACCCAACCAAGCGCTATTGACATGCGCGTTTTGGTGATCGCTGCCGACGGGAATGAAGTCGTTCTCCCGGCGATTACTTCGGTCCTGCGGTATCTCGGTGTTCCGTTCGACGTCATGATGGCCAAGGATCAGGTGCTCAATGCTGACGTTCTATGTAACCCCAGCGCCGCAGGCAATGCACGCTATCAGGGCGTGCTGCTCACAACCGGCGGTCTCGGTTTTCAGAATGCCAGCGGTGCTTTCGAGAGCGCGCTGACGTGGGAGGAATGGAATCTCCTTTGGGCTTACGAAGCAAAGTATCGTGTGCGCCAAGCGACCTTTTATACCGTTCCGGGTGGGTGGCCTGACACCTACGGCCTGGCACCGCCGAGTGCAGTCGTTGACACGACCCTGACGCCAATCCAGGCCACACTCACATCCTCCAGCCCGGTAGGTAGCGGCAACCCAAGCGGACGACAAGTGTTCGCCGACCTTAAGTCCACGGCACCGATCACCATCAGTAATGCCTACACGTACCTGGCCACGGCTGTCGGCCCATCGGTGACGCCTCTCTTGGTCGACGCATCGGGCTATTTGATCGCTTCGATCAACAACTACCCAGATGGACGCAAGAATCTGGCACTCACCGCCGACGGCAATGCCAGCCTGCTGCACTCGTTGTCACTCGGCTATGGGATCGTTAATTGGGTGACCAAGGGTCTTTACGTCGGCCAGCGTGTGGTCAACCTTACGGCCCAGCCCGATGATGTGCTCATCGCGGACGATATCTGGAGCCCGAGCGCCAATTCAGACACGACCGGAAAAACCTATCGCATCACCGCTAACGACTACAGCAAATTCCGGACTTGGCAAAGCAATCGAAATACCCTGGGCCCGGGAAATATTACCCTCGAGATTCCATTTAATGGCGTGGGGGCAACCACGGCGCTTCCAGTGGAAGACTTGTTTCCGGCGACCATTGATGATCTGACCCCGGCCATCAAGGCCAACAGCAGTGCGTTTCGTTGGTTGAGTCATACCTTCACCCATCGCAATCTCGACGCTCCGGTCAGCTATAGCCAAACATTGAGCGAGCTTCGACAGAACCACACGTCTGCGACACAAACCCTCAGACTGAGCGGCTATCAAAAAGACTCCTTGATAACGCCGGATGTGTCTGGACTGAACAATGCTGAGGCCCTGCGTGCAATGAAAGACTTTGGCATTCGTTACGTGGTCTCGAACACTTCGATTTTGTGCGGCAACCGCAATGAGACGATCCCGCCTCGCCCCTGTCCTTTGCCCAACATGGGTATTCGGCACGACCTTGAACCCAGCATTTTAATGGTGCCGCGCTATCCAGCTAATCTGTTTTATAACGTCTGCACGCCTACTGAATGGGTGTCCGAGTACAACTTTCTATATCGGGCGTTCTGGGGGCGAGACCTCAGCTACACGGAGATTCTCGGTAAGGAGTCCGATATTTGGTTACGCTACCTCTTGAGCTTTGACATGCGCCCCCTCATGTTTCATCAACCAAACATGTGCGCTTACGATGGCACGCGTTCGCTGCTGGGTGATTTGATCGACACGACCCTGGCAAAATTCAGTGCGATTTCTGTCCTACCTCCTCAGAGTCGACAACTGCGTCAGATCGGCAATTTGATGGAACAACGCATGCAGCTAGCCGGTGCACTGAGTCCCTTGTCCGGGGCGGCTCTCACTGCGAAGATTATCCCCGGGGCAACCACCTCAAGCATCGTCTTAACCAATCCGACGCTTGGCGCTGTGACGGTACCGATTACCGGGGTGAACTGGAGCACGGCCGTCAGTCGCGAGACCTTGGGCGGACAAATTACATCGAAGATCGTCGTCAACCCTGGCGGAGGTTCGGTGACGGTGACGGGCGTACCTGCTTGGTGAGTCAATCCTTGGAGAAAATCATGCCACGACATGTTCTGGTGATCGAAAGTAACAGGTTGCTTGCAAGAATGTATCAATCAATCTTCCACGCCATGCAATGTCGTGTCGCACACGCCACAACGATTGGCGAAGCATTACAGTTACTTTCTGGTATCAGAGCCGATCTGATCATTCTCGACGCTCGGCTCGTCGATGACACTAGCCTGGAGGCTACACAGTTGTTTCGAGCGCAGCTTGAGGCCAGCGAGATTCCCGTCATTGCAACGGTTTCTCGACCGCTTGCCGCTGACCCGAACGGGATACGCGATTCGGGTTATCAGTCGATTGTCACCAAGCCTTTTCAGGTCAACGTGTTTTCGGCCCTGGCGCAGCGGAAAATGGGAATGAAGTCTGCGATGGTGAGAGCCACTTAGCGCTTGCAAATGAACGACCCGGACCGTTCGCGTGTTGCCCTCATACTCGGGGTGCTGGCTGTCCCGGCGATGGGTCAAGGTTGTTTGCTTGCCCAAGGGTTTCTCGACAAAGCGCAGCCGCGCTTTGTCGTTTATTACGGATTGCAGGATGAGCCAACGCTCGACAAATATGACATCGCGGTACTTGATAGCGACGTTGACCCTGCTGTCCCGGCCCGATTGGGGCCTCGCACCAAGACGCTTGGATATCTTAGCCTTTGTGAGGTACACATGGCTCGTCGATGGGCGACAGAGATTGAGCAACAGGGCATTCTTCTGACCTACAACCCGAAGTGGCGTGAGGCGCGCTTCATCGATGTGCGTGATCTTCGATGGAAGTCTCGCGTTCTCAATGAACTTATTCCGTCCGTCCTTGCCGGTGGCTTCTCAGGTCTATTTCTAGATACCTTAGACGACGCCGCCTATCTCGAGTTCAGTGACCCCCTTCGCTTTGCCGGGATGATGGATGCAGCCGTGAATCTCGTTCTTGCGATTCGCGAACGCTACCCGAAGATACCTATCATGGTGAACCGCGGATACGATTTACTGCCCCGGATCGTGGCGAAAATCGACATGGTGCTTGGGGAATCGGTGCACTCCACCTATGACACTGCAACCGGCTCTTATGTGCGTGTATCGCCTGCCGATATTCTCTGGCAAACCGAGCAGCTTTATGTGGCGCGCCGTTTAAAGCCTGGTTTGGGACTTTTTTGTCTTAACTATTGGACGCCTGGCGATGCTCAAGGTATTGCGCGAATTTACGCCGAGGCCCGCAGCCATGACCTGATCCCGTACGTCGCGACCTTCGAACTCAATCAAGTGGTGGCATCATCATGAATCAGAAAAAAATTGATTTTGGACCCATGCCCACGCCCTATCTGCATGAATCCACTATAGCGCGCCCGAAAATCTGGCCGCTGGTGGCCTTGGTCGTCGGGGTTGGGGCGATGAGCCTGGCGCTCATGCCGCGTGGAGACGAATTGGTGTCTCTTTCGTACGCCAATGATCAGCATACGGAGCGCGAAGCGCAGCTTCTGGAGGCTCAAGTGGCCGCCGGTGAACGCACAGCGCACTCGGTGGGTTCGCTCTTCCGAGTAAGGATGTGGCGCGGCGACGTGGATGGCGGCATCGCCCTGCTACGAGAGTGGGTGATCGAACGGCCGGATGATATTAAAGCGACCAAGTTTTTGGCGGATGTCAGCCGATCAGCGAATCGAAAACATACTCTCATTGATGCTCTAGAGCGTCTACAGAAACGTCAACCCTCGATAGAACTTGAGCGTGAGCTGACAAACTTGTATGCCGATGTCCGTACACCACCCTCGCAAGTGTCGGCATTGTCGGCACAAGCACCAGAAGAAAAGCGGTCTGCGGGTGTGATCACTCTGGTCGCAACAATGAACAGTACTCCAGCGCTTGCGGCAACTAACGACTCGTCAAAGAGCGCATCCAGCGCGCACCTTGAGCGTGCCGATACCAAGCTCGACGCCGTACTTGAAGCTCAAAAGTCACTGCGTCTTGGTGATCGTGGCGAGGCTCTTCGATGGAGTGAAATCGCGCGCAATCAAGTGTTCAGCGCGCCGCTTCGGCCATTGCAACTCGCGCGGCTTTATGAACAACTTGCGATGCCCGCAGTGGCTCTTGAAATTTTGCGACATTCTGGGAGAGCGAACACTGACCCTGTTTGGATGGCTGAATTCGCGCGATTGTTCGTCGTACTTGGGCATTCCTCCGAAGGTCTAAGTGTGCTTGAGGGCATCAAGTTGTCGCAACGCGACTCCGCCTGGCAAGAATCATGGGCCTTGCTGGCGACCTCGGATGGACAAGTCCAAGCGGTGTCTAACTGGCTCGCAAACGGCGGTGGCCTACAAGCTTCCGTGGCCTTCCATCGCGACCTGGTTCATTTGGCGATGGCTCAGAATGACCCTGCTTTGGCCGCTGCCAGTTCAGCACAACTGGTGAAGTCCAGCGTGCTCGATACAGATCGCGCCACGCATATCAACGTGCTGCTTGCGGCTGGGCGGGCTCCCGAAGCTCTGCCCCATCTTTTCTTACTGCGCCAGCAGGGAAATATTGGTGCCGATCGTTATCGGGAAGTGCTCGAAGCGGGATGGCGGGCGGGTGCGTCAGTGGTCGACGAACTTCGTGAGGAAACGGTTCAATATTTGAACACGGGTCTTGAGCCCGCCCAGCGCGATGTCAGTATCGCGCTATTGCGGGCGTTGGGAGCTTTTTCTGAACTTGCACCCCTGCTGGAAAGTCTTGCTGAAGGTGACCCTCAGCGTTGGCTGGGTGCTTTCACAGAGGCAGCTGAACGCTCCGGTAGGCAACTCCAGTTGGAAGCGCTTTGGAGGCGTCTGGGTGATGCCCCGTCAACACCGGCAGCTTTGCGCTCTCAGGTTGCCTTTCGTTTGCTCGAAGCGGGTGACAAAACGAGCGCTGAGCAGGTGTTTCGATTTCTCGCGTCAAGCGCTGCTCCGGATCACCCGGCGACTCGTCAGTTGCTCTTCGTCTGGGGCCCAAGACCCCAGCCTGGGCAACTCGACTGGCTGGAGTCTCGTGCGCGATCTGCAAGCGGCACGGTCAAGGCAAGTTGGTTACGCCTTTTGGCTGAACGCGGAGGGGCCTCGCGCGTCCTCCGGTTGAGACAGACTGAGCCTCTCGATGACGACGAAGACGTTGTGGGCGTTTATCTCGATGCGGCGGTCTCGATGGGGGACAAGACATTGTTACGAACGACCCTCATGGAACGAGCCGCTCAGGCCAACTCGCTCACTGAACTTACCCGGCTCGCGCGACACGCTTCCGTCTTGGCTGATTCGAAACTGCAGCGTCAGTTGATCGAGGCCGCTCTCGCGGCAGGTAGTCAGGACCTGGAACTTCAGCATACCCTCGGTTTGCTGGCCTATCGTGAACGCGATTGGCTAAGCGCCGAGCGCTGGTTGCATTCGTACCACCTGGCACGCGCCGGTACTCATGAAACTCATCGCTTAGTAGGAGACATGCGGCTGCGACGCCAAGACTTGGAGGGTGCTCGACGTTCGTTCGAAAATGCTTTGGAACTCTTGGACCCATCAAAGCAGAGAACTTATACGGCCTTGGTGGCTCGGGCCAATTTGCTACAGAGACTCGGACGAACAGACGACGCGCGAGCGCAATACGAGAGTTTGCTTACTCAGCGACCTCGCGACGATGATCTTCGTGCCGATTATGCCTCGATGTTGATGTCCCAGGGCGACGCACGATCTGCGCAAGCTCTACTTGATGAAAGAGCCAGATGATCGGCTTCTCAACGAATTGTTCAGTGAATAATGTGCCGCGTGGTTTACTTCGAATTGTTGTCTTGGCATTGACCCTTGGAGGGCTTGGCGCGGCCGAGGCTTATGGGCAGACCGTAACCTTGCCCCCGGCGGCAGAGCCTCAAAGTCTCGTCTATGAAGTTGCCTTGGACAGTGTCCTCATCTCGATTCCCCACGGGGCTAGCGAGCGCAACGTGTTACGTCAGGATGGCCGCGACATCCTAATTTCGTTCGCTACTACCGTGCCTGCCTTTGACGCCCCAACCCTGCAAGCACGGTCAGCTCCTTGGGTTGAAGGGGTCAGCGTCGGATATGACAGTTTGTTGATTCGTCTTGCCCAAGGTGTCAAAGTCACGGTGACGAATGGCGCTTCGGGCCTCGTACTGAAGATTGAAGCGATGAGCGGTGAGGCAGGACAATTAAGTTCGCAAGAGTCCGAGAACATACCCGCACCTAACGACCGTACCGGCGCGCTGCGGCTCAGGCTATTACGAGCCCAATTGATGTTGCAGGACCAGCAACTAACCAGTGCGCGCGGCAGCTTTTCCAGACTCCGCGCACTCATGCCCGAGCAGGCGGAGCCTGCGGCAGGACTCGCGGCGGTCGAATGGCAGGCCGGTAAATGGCGCCGCAGCCTCCAACATTACCGGGACGCTAGCGCGCTCGGTGGCGAAACGCCTGATCTGATCAGCAGCCGTGCCATCATCGAGCGCTCGCAGGCTAGTCGAGTCAGTGTTGGCCTTGACGAACGCCGCAGCCACGGCGGTACACTCACCGCACCAGTCAACGTGTCAGTCGCCGAGCTCAGGGGCGTTCAGCGCCTCAACGAAGCCTGGCGCATCAATCTCGAAGCCGATTGGGCGCAAGTGCGTACGGACGCTGTTCGGCGTACCTCCGGCGCCATTGAAGCATTTTCCGGACAGAGAAGCCGGGGGCTCATCGCCGCGCAGTACGATGCACTGAATGGTGCCGTGATGATCGGATCGCTGTTTCTCAGCAACAGCGCACCAGGTTTGGGGATAAGCTACCGACGACCCGATGATCATGGCGTCACCCATATTGTGATGGAAGGACGGCGTGAAAACTGGGACTACGTGGAAGGCCTGGTCGATGGCGCATCCCGTGATCGCTTCGCAATTGGACGGACGCAACGCTTTTCCACCGACTTAGGCGGACGTATCGAGATCGGTGCAAATCGCTACCAACGCCGAGATGAAGGGCAGCTTGGGCGCAGTGCGAGCCTCTTTGCTGAATTGCGCCTGAACCGCCTGGGTGGTATCGCGGGGTTGTCGGCCGCGTACTCCGTGACGGGCGAATATGTTTCTGACCAAACCATCCGGGTCTCCGCGAGTGGTGATCGCTACGCTCCTTTACCCTTGGTGAACCGGGAAGTTCATAGCTTGACCCTGGGTTATGTCCAAAGAAGCAAGGGAACCAGTTCATCGGGCGTCTTCGTATTCGACGGATACGCCGGTTTTGGCAGTGATCGCTACGGCCTAAGTGGGGAGATCGTAGGCGCTAGTCTGAGCTATGTGAAGGGTCCGGTCGAGATCAGTTTCCGGCTCAGCCATGTGCGCAATGTCGGTCGCTCTCGTGGCACCTCTGATTCGATGGGCGCCGTGATGGCAATCTACTTTTGAATCACCAGGGAAGTGTGCACTCCGATGAAAACTACACTCGAACCAACATCCACGATAGTCACGCTCGGGCAATCTATTGAGGCCGAGGCCGCTCCGAAGCCGCGCGTGTCTGCAGGCGTGCGCGTTCAGGCGCTCGCAGAGATTGTTGGCTTCTTGATGTTGGCACTGCTGTTCGATACCCTCTGGGGGTCGCATAATCGGTTTGACCAGATATCGCCGCATCCCTTTTGGATCGTGGTGGTTCTGGCCTCTACATACTATGGCACCCGCGAGGGCTTGGTCGCCGCGGTGTTGGCAAGTCTGACGCTACTTCTTGGCAATCTTCCCGAGCAAAGGATCGATGAACTCGGAAGTGATTGGCTCCTGCGGGCCATGGCCCAGCCTTTACTTTGGTGCCTTAGTGCCTTGGTTCTGGGCTTTTTCGCGGATTCGTTTCGCAACCGGTTCTTACGCCTTGATAACCAGCTTCAAGAGGCGCGGTCGCAACTGACGACGATCACCGGTGCCTACGAACGTCTACAGACCCTTAATCAGCACCTAGAGGCTCGAATCGTTGCTCAGGTATGCACGGTAAACGCTATGTACAAAGCGTCACGCGCAATTGATCGGTTCGGTATTGGTGAGGTATTGGTGGGCGTCACAGACTTGGTGCGCGAGGTCATGAATCCCGGAAAGTTTTCGCTCTTTCTGCGCAGCGGTTCACGCCTTGAGGCCGTGGCCAATGAAGGCTGGACCATCGACGAGCGTTTTGCCTGTGATATCGAAGCCTCTTCACCACTATACGACGCAATCGTTATCAATCGGCGCTTTCTGGTGGCTACAGATCCGGCCAACGCGGTCTTGTTGGGTGACGAAGGTTTGCTTGCGGGGCCATTGATCAATGATGAAACCGGCGATGTCGTAGGTATGCTCAAAATCGAGTCAATCGGCTTTCTCGATCTGAACTGGTCGAACATTCAAAACTTCCACGTCATGTGCGACTGGATTGGTTCTGCACTGGCTAACGCTCAACGCGCTGAAAATCTTCGAGACAGCCAGGTGGTCGTCGCGCATTCAGAGGCGAGTCTTCAATGAGCCTTGAACTAAAATGAGCGAAGTTTTGACCCCGCCTGCCTCGAACGACTCACGGCCGTTGCTGCCTAAGGTTGGGAGTTCTAGTCGCGCTCGTGGCGAGCGCTTTGGCCCCGCAGTACTCAAGATGCCGAGTGCTTACGCGCGGCGTCAGGCTAAGTCTGCGCGCTTAGCGACAAGGGAGGTCGTGGTCACAAGTCGGCCAGAGGTCAAGCCCCAGGCCACCGCCAGACGCCGGATAGGGTTTGTGAGTCCTACGATCTTGACTTTAGCCGGCTTGGCTGAACTCGGCATCGCCGTTTTCTACCTACTTTTTGAGCTTTCGATCACGACGGCTCTTTCCCTTCACGGGCTTGTCGCGATGGCCTGGGTCATCTCTGTGATTTTGTCACACCCAAAGGGAAGGCCATATTCCTCTTCCTACGCCTTGCTGATGGTAAGCGCCGTATTCCTCGGGCCGGTCGGCGTAACAGGTATGATGCTGACGACTTTGGTTCGTGTTCAATTCGGTGGCAAAGCGCGAGGTATCGAAAACAGCTTTTTTGGATTATTCCCTGAGAGCACCTCATCACCCCATTCCCTGCTGTGCGAGCGTATTCTGAATGGTGAGAGCAGCGCCCAGATTTACGATACTTTGGTCTCGTTTTCGGATGTGATGGCGAATGGAGCGATCGACGAAAAGCAAGCCGTCATCGCCTTGATCTCTTCGCAGTTTAAGCCCGCCTTTGCCTCGGTGCTTCAGCTGGCGCTTAGCGACCACGAACCAGCGGTTCGAGTACAAGCCGCCACCGCGGTTGCACACATCGAGAGTACTTTCCTTGAGACGGCCATCAGGCTAAAGGATCGTTGCGATCATGAACCCGAGCGCAGCGAACTCGCCCTGGCCTTAGCGCGCCACTTTGACGAATATGCAAACTCCGGACTGCTTGATGTGCAGAGCGCCGAGGCTACTCGATTGGAGTCCCTGAAGCTTTATCGACATTACCTACAACACGCAACAAGCTCCGAGCAACTGGACGCATGGATCATTCGCCTTCTAGTCCGCCTGGGTCGCCTGGATGAAGCCGTTGCCCTTTGCGCGCCGCTGGTGGACGCTGGGAAGGCCTCGACAGGATTGCTGACCTGGTACGCCGAGGCTCTTTTTGAGCTTCGCCGATATTCGGACTTGCGCATGCTCTGCGGGAAATTCCAGGATGCGGCATCGTCTTCTGCCTTGCTCTCCGAGCCATGCCAACAAGCGATGGCACTTTGGGCTGGTGACAGCTCGCCCCGATAAGGCCATCCGCCATGAGAAGAACGGCCGATGTCTGCCTGATCGTCGAAGGCGCCTACCCGTATGTGAACGGTGGCGTTTCTAGTTGGGTGCACGATCTGATCACCGCGCTCAATCCGATGACGTTTCACATCGTCGCATTAAAGGCGGACGAGACACCCCAGCCCATGCGTTACATCTTGCCAAATAATGTCCTCGGTCTATCTGAGATTGCCCTCCAATCCTCGCAATATCAAAGTCCTCGTGGGCCGGACGCGAGTGCCATGATCCAATCTCTTGAACAACCCCTTCAATCGTTGCTAGGTCGCGGCAACGGGCAGGATTTCCGTCATGTCATTGAGGTGCTCAAAGCCAATCCTGGCTTTGCCAACCATGCCACTTTACTGAACTCGGAAGCCGCCTTCGGGATGTTGCAACGGATGTACGATTCAACCGTTCCGGAAAGCTCTTTCTTGCAGTATTTTTGGAGTTGGCGCTCGCTTGTAGGCGGACTCTTCTCCGTGTTGCTGGCCGATCTGCCACCTGCCCGGGTTTACCACGCCGTGTCGACAGGATACGCCGGACTCTTGTTGGCACGCGCTGTGGTTGAGACAGGGCGTCACGGGATCTTGACCGAGCACGGTATCTATACCAATGAACGACGCATCGAGATTGCCATGGCCGAGTGGTTGGCTGATCGCGGCAGGCCCTCACTTGAGATCGTCAAGCGCCGACGGGATTTACGCGATGTCTGGCTGGATGCATTTATTGGCTACTCCCGAACCTGCTATGAGTTGAGTAGCCGCATCATTACGCTGTACCGGGGCAATCAGGCGATGCAGTTGCGCGACGGCGCCCCGTCTGAGCGCATGGCGTTGATTCCCAATGGCATCGACGTCGCCTTCTTCGCCAAAGTGATTCGTCAAGTACAACCCAAACGCCCCACGATTGCGCTGATCGGAAGAGTCGTGCAAATCAAGGATGTCAAGACCTACATTCGAGCGGCCGCGCTACTTCACATCAAGCTGCCGCAGCTTAGAGCGCTGGTGCTCGGGCCGACAGAGGAAGACCCGGTCTATTACCGCGAATGTCGCGAGATGGTCGCCCACCTCGGCCTCGGAGAGTGCATTGAGTTCACGGGACAGGTTCAACTCGCGGACTATCTCGTAGAAATCGATGTCGTGGTACTGACCAGTATCAGCGAAGCTCAGCCTCTTGTGCTCCTCGAAGCTGGTGCGGCGGGCATACCCCTGGTCGCGACCGACGTGGGTGCCTGTCGCGACATTATAGAAGGGCAACCCGACGAAAACCCCGCTCTTGGCTCAGGAGGTTTCACTACACCTTTGGCCAATCCTCAGGCCACAGCGAAGGCCATGGCGGACTTGCTACTTGACCCATCGTTGATCGCTCAGTGTGGCTCGGTGATGCGCCAGCGCACTGCACGCTATTACAGCAAGGAACAGGCCAACGAAAGCTATCGTGAACTGTACCTGAGCCATATGGCCGTACTCGTTGCGTCGCCGCAATCAGAGGAGGTCATCTAGCCATGGCTGGTGTCGGATTCGTATTGCGTAAGCTGGTCAGAGCCGACGGGATAACGACCAATCTCAGCGGCCTCGCTCACGCGACCCTTGCGTCCTCCGGCCCCTGGTTGTTTGCTTGCCTGGTTTTGATCGGCATCGCGTTTCTGGGTCGCGGCATTGTTGAGCCCAATGCCTTGCGGCAGTTTTCAATTCTGATCATGTACAACTTCTCGTTGTCATTGGTGGGTACCGGGGTGATCCTGCTGATTGTTACCCGCTGCCTGGCCGACAGTATCTTTGCCCGAGACCTTAGTAAGGTAGCGGATCTATTAATCGGATCCCTCATCATCGTTTTTTTCTTCATGGCCCTGATTGGCCTTGCGCTCTACGGCTACGCACTCGATTTAGCGCCCAGCGTTCGGGCTTTCGGATTTCTCGGATTGATGCTGACAGGGGGAGTCTGGCTGGTCGCCGTCTTCATGTCGGCACTCAAAAGCTACTCGAGTATCACGGCATCCTTTGTCTTCGGCATGACGGTGGCCTTCGTCGCCTCACTTTCGCTCGCCCGCTCATACGGTCTTACCGGTCTGCTGGCAGGATTCTCACTCGGATTGGCGGTCGTATTTTTCTCGATGCTGGGCCGTGTGGTATTCGAATATCCGGGTGAGATCTCGCGACCCTTTCAGTTCTTGGTCAAAGCGCGCGGCCTTTGGCAATTGGGGCTGGTTGGACTGATGGTTAACTCGGCCATTTGGGTAGACAAGTGGGTGATGTGGTTCGCACCCGGAGCAAGCTCCTTGGGTACGGCGCTGTACGCCCACGAATCGTATGAAGCAGCGATGTTCTTGGCCTATTTGTCGATCGTGCCGTCGCTTGCCCTGCTTCTTGTGGATATCGAAACCAATTTTTTCGAGACGTACTGGAAGTTTTATCGCCAGATCGGAGAGCATGCGACATTATCGGAAATTCGCACCCAGCACGCAACCGTTTCACGCATTCTCAGTCTGGGCCTGAAGCGCCTCGCCTTGTTTCAAACCGTGATCTGCCTGATCGGACTATTGATCGCACCAGCGCTGGTGAGCGCAGTGGACGGTGGCATCGAAATGGTGCCCGTCCTGCGTTATGGTTTGGTAGGAGCGCTCTTTCATATGTTACTGATCGCGACTATGACCGTCCTGTCGTACTTCGACCTTCGACGGGAGCTCCTCGTTGTCACTTTCACCTTCTTTATTCTCAATGCGGGTCTCACGGCCATCGCCGCCATGCTTGGCGGCGAGTTCCATGGCTATGGTTACTGTTTAGCCGCCTTGACCTCTTTCGTGCTCGCCTACTACCTTGCACACTCGAGAGTCAATCGCCTGCTTTATCACACCTTTGTTGCCAACAATCCTACACTGCGCGCGCCAAAGTTGCGGTAAGAACTCCCTTGATGAATCGTCACCGCGTCAGGCGGTCCGTTCGGCAATTCAGTGCGGACCTACAAGACGAGTTCCGGGTTCGCTTGTGGGGTGCCCGCAAAAATAACTTGCACCCCTATGCTTT
>JAYUOT010000186.1:0-3073 GCA_043760705.1 Betaproteobacteria bacterium | reverse complement strand
CCCAGGCATTGACGTGGAACATGGGGACGACCGGCAAAATCGTGTCCGCCGAAGAACAGTTCAAGACATCGGGTAAAGCGCCCGCATAGGTATGGAGGACGGTCGAGCGATGGCTGTACAACACGCCCTTGGGATTGCCCGTCGTCCCGGAGGTGTAACAAAGTGACGAGGCAGCATTCTCATCGAACTGCGGCCATTCATAGTGGTCCGAGGCCGCGTTCAGAAGATCTTCGTAGCACAGCAGGCCCGTCACTTTGCTGTCTTTGGGCATATGAGCGCGATCCGTCATCGCCACAAAGTGTTTGATCGTTTTAACGCGCGTGGCGACCGCTTCGACCACAGGCAGGAAGCTCAGGTCGAAAAACAAGACCTGATCTTCGGCATGATCGGAGATATACACCACTTGATCGGGATGCAGCCGAGGGTTGAAGGTATGCAGGACCGCGCCCGAACCAGAAGCCCCGTAATAGAGCTCCATATGGCGATGACTGTTCCAGGCCATGGTACCGACACGCGCGCCCGGCTTAATTCCCAGCGCAGCCAGCACATTTGCGACTCGCCTTGAGCGAGACGCAAGCTCGGCATAGTTCATGCGGTGAATATCGCCCTCCACCCGGCGCGACACAATGATCTGATCGCCGTGATTACGCTCAGCGTGGGTCAATAGGGAAGAAATCAGCAGCGGCTGCTGCATCATTTGGCCATTCATGCGGTCTCCTCAATAGTCAAAGCTTTCTGAGGATCACCTGGCCATGCTTTACAAGCGCTGCTCTCTAAAAAAACCGAGCTTTTCCTGAGCCACGCGATCCGAATATGAGAATAGTACCAAGTCCTCATGGGCGTTAAAGGTATAAGGCATCCATCCGGGTACGACCACCACATCATGAGGGGTGAGCCGCATCTTTTGCCCGGCCACGTTAATCTCGCCCTTGCCCTCGACCACGATAAAAATTGCACTGTCGCTGGAGCGGTAAGGGGCGGTCAGAAAACTCTGCGGCACGAGTCGAATCATGGTTGCCATGGTGGGCATGGCCCAACCCCCATCGGTCGGATTGACGTAACGCATCAGATAGCCTGCATGGCGATCTGGGGCACCGGCCTTGGTCATGCTGTACAAGGCCTCTCGGGTGCGCTCGTAAGGATAGTTGAACACCGGGGAGTTGGCCGTAGCATTGGCATAGCCCACAGGAAGCAGGCCACTGCCATAGCGCCACAAAGAATCCCCCTCGGGTCGCGTAATCTCGGCCTCGGCCTGGTGATGATCTTCACGGAAGGTGCTATTGAAGAAGGCCACGAGCGGAATATCCAGGCCATCTAACCAGACCATCGGGCCGGAGGCCTCATGGCCGTGGTGATGCCAAGTCCATGACGGCGTGATCACAAAATCACCCGGCTGCATGGTGGTCTTCTCACCATTCACCGCGGTAAAGGCACCGCTGCCTTCGACAATGAAACGCAGCGCACTTTGGGTGTGACGATGCGCTGGGGCCACTTCGCCCGGCATGATCAGTTGCAAACCGGCATAGAGCGAATTGGTGATCTGGGAGCTGCCTTTGAGGCCCGGATTTTCCAGGATCAGAACACGTCGCTCGGCTTCTTTTGCGCTGATATGCTGTGCCGACTCTAAAACGTAGGGCCGCACGTCCGAGTAGGCCCACCGGTGAGGGACACCTACCGGTGTTGGAGCCTCGGGCACCAGAGCGCGCAGCCGTGTCCATAGTGGTGCCAGGTATTGGGTATCGGCCCGATCATAGAAGGCCTCACGCTCCGCCTGGATCGCGGGGCTCACTGCACTCATCGTACTTGCGTTCATGGTTAATTCCTATCAATCGCTGTGCGACCTCAAGACTAATAAGTTTCAAGGTGCAAGCGACCTTCACGTTTCATTGCGGCCGACAAACCTTCCCACGACTGGCCCGCCTGTTGGGTAATGTCCCTCAAGGCCAACAACACACCCTCTTCCATCGCCTTCAAGCCGCAAACATAAAAGTAGGTGTTGGCGTCGCTCAGGTGTGCCGCCAGGTCTGGCGCTCGCTCACGCATCACATCTTGCACATAGCGCTTGGTCTTGCCTGCTTCGCGTGAAAACGCAAAGTTGATATCGATAAAATCTCGAGGCAGGCTTTGCAAGGGACCGAAATAGGGTAGCTCTTCCTTGGTTCGCGCGCCAAAAAAAAGCATGAGCTTGCCGCCCTCAAACTTGCCAGTGTGCCGCAGGCGACGTCGCCATTCTGTCATGGCACGCATGGGTGCCGAACCCGTACCCGTACAGATCATTACGATGTTCGATTTCGGATGATTGGGTATCAAGAAACTCGTACCAAAAGGACCAATCACTTGCACCGAATCACCGACCTTCAAGTCGCACATATAGTTAGAAGCCACACCGCGCACAGGTTTGCCTTGATGATCTTCCAGCACCCGCTTGATCGTCAAGGATAGGTTGTTATAGCCAGCCCGCTCGCCATTACGAGGGCTGGCAATCGAATACTGTCGTGCATGATGGGCACGGCCCTTGCTATCTTGACCTGGGGCCACGATACCAATGGATTGTCCCTCCAGGACAGGGAAAGGCATTCCTCCAAAGTCCAAGACCACATGATGCGTGTCGTACTCTTTGCCGACCTTGGTGACCCGTACATTCCCGGTGACGGTCGCGATCACCGACTTCTCTGGGGACTTAGGTCCGTAAAGATTCGTGTAAGGATGGGCGGCTGACCATGGCGCCAGGCTTGAGCCCATCGCTAGCGCCGTAGCGCCCGGAGCTTGAACGGCGAATGCGGCTTCTATTTCTGGGGTCGTCTGGTTCGTACTAAGGCTGGCGCCGACGGCATCGGGAGAGATCTCGGCCGTCGCCAAGTTGTCGCCGACGTCAGCAGCCAATTCTTCCTGACTCCACTCTGTCGGCAACTCTGACCAAGTGAGTTGTTCTTCGGTGCTGTACGCTTTCACCCGAGGCATCAACCGCCAGTTATCGATCGAGCCGGTCGGGCACGGAGGGATACAGGCCATGCACAGATTGCAGGTCTGGGCGTCCACCACGTAGTTGTTGGAGTCATGGGTGATGGCACCT
>JAYUOT010000185.1:0-3074 GCA_043760705.1 Betaproteobacteria bacterium | reverse complement strand
GATTGCCAATTCAAAGCTGGTATTAGAGCGAATAGAACGCCATCTCTCGAAGCTACAGTACCGGGGGAGCGCTGTCTGTTCGTTTGCGCACGAGATCGAGTTCATGATGTATGGAGGACTCACACTTGAGACCCGTCGCTACTCAGTGGCTCTGGCCTGATAAATATGGAGGACCGCGATAAACATGGCTGCAATCACGGGCCCCAGTACAAAGCCGTTGATTCCAACGACTGCCATGCCGCCCAGGGTCGTGATCATCACAACATAGTCTGGCATTCTCGTATCCTTGCCGACCAGTACGGGCCGAAGCAGGTTATCCACGAGCCCAATCACCAACACGCCATAAGCCGTGAGCGCAATGCTCTGCCAAAGCGCGCCGGTCACTAAGAAGTAGAGCGCCACCGGAAACCAGACCAAGCCAGCGCCTACCGCGGGCACCAAGGATAAAAACGCCATCAGCACCGCCCAAAGCAAGGCGCCCGACACCCCTAAGGCCCAAAACGCAATTCCGCCCAAGGTCCCTTGAATGCTGGCCACCAACAGGTTTCCCTTCACCGTGGCACGGATCACGGTCGTAAACTTAGAGATGAGTTCTCGTTTGTGGGCTCGCTCCAGAGGAAGTGCTCGGCGCACACCCCGCGCAAGTTCGTCACCATCTCGAATCAGAAAAAATGAAAGATAGAGGGTCACAAAAAGCATTGCGATAAACTCAAAGGTCACTTGACCAAGACTCAGGGCGTTGGTTGCAATCAGTTGACTGGCTTGGGTTAAGGCCGTCACTGCACGGGTCAACAGCATTTCAAAGTTGAAAAGTCCCAAGCAGTTGAGCAAGGCCACAACCCATGGCGGCAAAGCATCGAATACTTTGCGAAAGTAAATGGTGGGGTTGATCTCCCCTGACTGAATCTGGGTGAACAAACCCGAGGCTTCTCTAGCCAGAGCAGCAGAAATTAGAGCCACTGGAAGAATGACGATCAGTAGTACCAGTGCAAGCGTCGAGATAGCCGCCCAGTTGTGATGTTGTCCCATTCTTGCTCTTAGCAGGCGATGAACCGGCGCGAACATCAGGGCAATAATCAACGCCCACATGATCGTCCCATAGAAGGGCAGAAGTATCCATCCGAGCGCTAACGAAGCGGTGACGAGAAGCAGAAGCAAAACTCGATCCCTGGGTAGAATCGAGGTGCTCTCAATTTCGCTGCTTTTTTCGGGGCTATTCATCTACGATGAAACTCCAAAACTAAAGGGAAGCTTCTGACGGACCACTATACTCCTCAAAATTGCTCATTTTCGAGGTTGCAGTGCTCATCTTTTTAATGATTTTTACCGCCAAAGCGTGCTGGCGCACCGATCTATTTCTTCTCAAGCTTCAAGGTGTCTGACAATGACAGAAGTAAGAGAAGGCCAATGCACATTATTATTCTCAATGGAGATAATCCAAGCGATTTAGTCATCGCCAAGCTTGCACAGCAATTTTTGGTGTGGACAACCGTACTGCCCCTTGAATCGATCACCATTAGTGTCCTCAATGGCTGGGTAACTCTCTCGGGTAGTGTTTCCTGGATCTCGCAAAAGCGAGCTGCCACGCAAGCGCTTCAAAGCATATCGGGCGTGACAGGTATTACCGATCATGTTGACATTTGCAATTCGAAAGGGCATTCCTGCCCAAGCTAAGTCGAGGCGGACATTTGGTCAATCACCTTTAAAACACCTGGGCTTGCCCATGCAGCCTGTTTGGCTAATTCCCGCTCTGACCAGCTACTTACCCGGCCGCTCAGCGTGACGTTCGAGCCAACGACTTGAACTTTCACCAAGCGCGCGTATTCAAGTGCGCAACGGTCCAGGGCCGCCTCAATCTCGGCCTGAACAACTTTGGAAGATTCGGGTGCTAAATTCTCAGAGTAGCTTCCTACCTCGCCCGACAAAGTCGCCACACCATCGAGTACGACGACCGTAATCCTGTCAGATCGGAGCGCACGCTCTCCATTCAATTCGGCAACAATTTCATGGTGTATTTCAAGATCCAAATTCATAAGGCTTCCTAACTAGTCAAAACAGGCTAGAAATTGACTGAAAACCAAAAAAAACTCAGTTCGGAGGCGCACAAAGGCCGTACACTTTTTGCTTTTCCGCCCTATGCGCGACAACGTACGTTTGTGTACAGACAGCCTTCGGAAATTATCGTTATAAGAAGAGGCACTTAGGCCGGACTCTCCAGGAAACGCATGCCCATCCCTAAAACTCCCTCACTTCTCGTCATCAATGCGGGCTCATCGGGGATCAAGTTTGCCTTGTTCAACCGGGTTGGCGGCGAAGGGTCATTCGTTTTCATGGGTCGTGGTCAAATTCGGCAAGGCGAGCAAGTCACTGCCATTCACTTTGCAGATACAAGCGGTGAGCCATTTGACCTTAAAACTGAACAGAGTAAATCAGACAGGTTCGATGCCCTTGAAGCCCTGCCTCGCCTGCTCGCTTGGATCCAGGAGCATTATGGCGAATTGCGTATCGATTCTATTGGTCATCGTGTCGTTCATGGGGGAAGCAAATATTTGAGGCCGGTTCTCATTTCCCCTTCAGTTCTTTTGGATCTTGAAGGCCTCATACCGCTGGCCCCGCTCCACCAGCCGGCCTGCCTGCAAGCCATCCGGTTGACCCAAAAACACTTCAAGGATGCCTGCCAAATTGCCTGCTTCGACACCACCTTTCATTTCAATCAGAGTTGGGTCGCGCGCGCCTTCGGGTTACCGCGAGAAATTTCCGATTTAGGGGTAGAGCGCTATGGCTTTCACGGGCTTTCCATGGAGTATGTCACTTCGCAACTTGCTCGCGTCTTGGGAGAGAACGCCAATGGAAAAATCATCATTGCGCATCTCGGCAATGGTTCGAGTCTTTGCGCCATCAAGGACGGGAAGAGCGTCACTTCAACCATGGGGTTTTCAGCACTGGACGGGCTGATCATGGGAACCCGGTGTGGCTCCCTAGACCCGGGCGTCGTGCTATACCTTCTACAACATCTCAAAATGAACGACAAGCAGATCAGCGAAATGCTCTATCAGGGTTCTGGACTACTCGGG
>JAYUOT010000184.1:0-6148 GCA_043760705.1 Betaproteobacteria bacterium | reverse complement strand
GCGCCCTGATCAACATTGCAGGCCGAGACCCTCGCCGCTTGCAAGCCAGCGACCTTGGTTTTGCGCTTGGCCCAAGAATTAATGCGGCCGGTCGTCTCGACGACATGAGCCTGGGCATCGAATGCTTGGTTTGCGACGATGAAACTCGTTGCCAAGAGATTGCGCTAAAGCTTGATCAAATGAATCGCGAGCGTCGCGGCATTGAAGCCGAGGCTCGCGAATCGGCGCTGGCCGAGCTTGGCGATCTGACCCTCAGCGTACATCGTTCAAGCGAGCGACCCGGTCATGTCGCCTTTCACCCCGATTGGCATGAGGGCGTGATTGGTTTGGTGGCCGGCAAACTCAAAGACCATCTTCAAACACCCTGTATCGTTTTCGCTCAAGCAAGTGCCCGTGAAGATAGATATACAGGCGTGTCAAGCGACACCCGACTCAAGGGCTCGGGCCGGTCCATTCCCGGTGTTCACCTGCGCGACTGCTTGGACTGGATCGCCAAGCAGGCTCCTCATATCATGATCAGTTTTGGCGGTCATGCCATGGCGGCGGGATTAAGTGTGATGGCTTCTGACTTGATCGAGTTTGAGCGCCTCTTCAGGCAATCTCTTGAAACCATTCCCCCGCGCGAAAGCTTCAAAACCATTCTTGAACACGATGGCGAACTTGACTTCGCGCAAGCCACCTTAAGTCTTTGCCGACAGCTAGATGGGATGGTCTGGGGGCAAAGTTTTCCGCCTCCACTTTTGCACGGCAGCTTCACCGTGCTCAAGCAGCGCATTGTTGGCGAAAAACATCTTTCCCTGATCCTTCAGGCGGACCACAAAGGCCCGCCCCTCAAGGGAATACTGTTTTCGCATACACAGGCCTTGCCGACTCAGCTAAGATGCCTGTATCGCCTCAACGAAAACCAATACCAAGGGGTTTCTGAACTCCAAATCATGATTGAACACCTAATCGACGATGAGGGGCGAGAGACTTCAAAACGTTAATTTAAGCCGACAATGTCACATCCATCGACCGATTAATCGCTTTTGTGCGCCGACTAAGACTTTTTTCAAAGTTTACCGGGTGCTTTTGATGGAAAATCACTTCAACAACCAGATCGGCTATCGTGTACCTAAAGCATTTCGGACTCAAAACTAAGCCATTCCTTGTCACCCCGGAAACCGAAGCGTTTTTTACCGGAGGATCGCGGCATTCTTTTTGGGAGTCGCTGGTCTACGTGCTGAAGACCGAAGAAGGCATTTTTAAAGTCGTTGGCGAAGTCGGAAGTGGCAAAACGACGGTGTGTCGTTACCTACTTAAAAAGCTGCCATCCAAGCGTTTCAAAACCATCTATTTTGCCGACCCCACCTTAACCCGCGAGCAAATGCTTTACGCCTTGGCAGACGGGCTCGACTTGCCTCTGGACCGAGCCGCTCCCGAGTTAATGATTGTGATGCTTCAAAAGAAGCTGGCCGAGATTTATTCTTCAGATCGCAAAGTCGTGCTGCTGATTGACGAAGCGCATGCCATGCCTGAAGAAACGCTGGATCAAATTCGCCTGCTCTCCCAGGTTGAGGCGAGCGGCAATAAGATCATGCAAATTGTCCTGTTTGGTCCCGAGGAGCTTGACCACAATTTGGCCTTGCCGGAGTTGCGCCCGGTGCGCGAGCGCATTACACAAAGCTTCCGGCTCAAGCGCCTCAATCTCAAAGACATCTCGGAGTACCTTGACTTCAAGATGAAATCTGCGGGTTACGAAGGCCCGACCGTATTCAGCCAAAACGCCATCAGGTTGATGGTGCGCCTCACCAATGGTGTACCCCGACGCATCAACATTCTTGCGGATAAGGCTCTGCTCTCGGCCGGCCTGGGCGGACGTTTCACGGTCAACTCCAAGGACATTTTGACGGCGGCAAGAGAAATCAAGCTTGAGAAAACCCGCACAAGTGCTGACTCCTGGTTGATCGGATTCGGATCCTTTTTTGCGGGCTCGGCGATTTCCATTGCAGTGCTGTCCTTGGCGTTAAGTAAAGGCTGGGTGCATATTGATTCGCCGTTTGATCGCCCGCAAGAGGCCTCAAGGACAGAGATCGAAGCGCCTAGCGCCGTCGCCCTGCCCTTGCCAAGCTTGGCGCCCCCCATGGCCAAACCTGGAATTGAAGCGTCGGCACACGCCCATGCAGGTGATTCTGCCAACGCAACGCAGACAAAGCCCATCGTCATTCAAAAACCGCGCTTTGAAGCCGCTCCAGTCGACCCACAAAGTATCCTCTCTGGAGTGATGGAACAGCGCACCTTCGGCACTCCCACGAGCGCAGACAATGACCGCACGATCGGTGACAGCAGGCGCTAAAAGTCTTCGCGATCCGGAAAGCGTTAAAATCTCCGGCTTTGCATCATTGAAGGCCACGCCTAAGCATGGAAGCCGAACGTCTTAACGCGCTATCTGCGCAAATTACCGATCTCTCCGAGCGCGTACTTGCGCTCAGGGGGTATCTTTGACTTTGACGCCAAAAGCGGCCGTCTGGAAGTCGTCACTCGGGAGCTCGAAGCCCCCGACGTCTGGAACGACTCCAAACGAGCTCAAGAGCTAGGCCGGGAGCGCCGCGCGCTTGAGAACGTGGTCCTTAGCCTGACCGAAGCGACAGGTCGTGCCAACGATGCCAAAGAGCTCTTCGACATGGCCAAGGACGAAAGCGACGAAGAGACTCTCATCTCCGTTGAAGACGACATGGCTAGCCTTGAGAAAATGGTCGCGAACATAGAATTTCGACGCATGTTCTCCGGCGAGGCTGATGCCAACCCGTGTTTCGTGGAGATCCAAGCCGGAGCCGGAGGCACCGAGGCCTGTGATTGGGCCTCGATGCTTTTGCGCCAATATCTGCGCTACGGCGAGCGTAAGGGTTTCAAGACCGAGATTCTCGAGGAGTCCCCGGGGGATGTGGCTGGCATCAAGGGCGCAACCATCAAGATGGACGGTGAATACGCCTACGGTTATCTGCGCACTGAAACCGGAGTGCATCGCCTCGTGCGTAAATCGCCGTTTGACTCCTCCGGCGGGCGCCATACTTCATTCGCTTCAGTGTATGTCTACCCGGAAGTCGACGATTCCATAGAGATCGACATTAACCCTGCCGATTTGCGCATCGATGTATTCCGTGCCTCGGGTGCCGGTGGGCAGCACGTCAACAAAACCGAATCAGCGGTTCGAATTACCCACGTGCCGACCAATATCGTCGTGCAATGCCAGAATGACCGCTCACAACATAGCAACAAAGCCGAAGCCATGAAAATGCTGAAGGCGCGCATGTACGAGCATGAAATGCGTAAGCGCATGGCTGCCCAGCAGCAGGTTGAGGCCGGCAAAACGGATATCGGCTGGGGTCACCAGATTCGCTCCTATGTGCTCGATCAATCGCGCATCAAGGACCTTCGCACCAATGTTGAAACCGGCAACACCAAGTCGGTGCTTGACGGCGATTTAGACGACTTTATCTCGGCCAGTTTGAAGCAAGGCGTTTAAGCCTACTTTGCGTGCCCAAGGACGATTCCATGAGTGAAAACCAAGTTCCCCCGTCATTGCAAGCGGCCGTATTAAAGGCAGAAGAAAAGGCCGAGAAACTCGCGACTAGTCAGACCGCTGATAGCCTGCCCGCGGCTGATGAGAATCAAATCATCGCTGAGCGCAGAACCAAGTTGGCGACGCTTCGCAAGCAAGGCCAACCCTACCCAAATGACTATCGCCCGACCCATTTCGCGGGAAATCTAGCGGCCCAAAACGAAGCCAAGACTCGTGAACAGCTTGAAGCCGAGGGTATTTCTGTCAGCGTGTCAGGCCGCATGATGCTCAAGCGTGTACAAGGTAAGGCCAGCTTCGCGACCCTCCAAGACAGCACTGGGCGCATGCAGCTTTGGCTTAATGATGAAGGCATTGGCGCGCAAGCCCACGAGAGTTTCAAGCATTGGGATCTGGGCGATATTTTGGCAGTGGAAGGCAAGCTTTTCAAAACCATGAAAGGTGAACTCTCGGTGCGCTGTTCAAAAATTCGCTTGCTCGCAAAATCCCTGCGCCCCTTGCCTGATAAGTTTCACGGTCTGGCCGATCAGGAAGTGCGTTACCGCCAACGTTATGTCGACCTGATCGTCAGCGAAGAGACCCGCAAGCGTTTTGCGATTCGCAGCAAGGCCACCAATGCAATTCGCAACTTTATGGTCGTCAATGGCTTTCTGGAAGTCGAAACACCCATGTTGCACCCGATTCCCGGCGGAGCGACCGCCAAGCCTTTTATCACCCATCACAACGCCCTCGATCAGCAAATGTTCATGCGGATTGCGCCTGAGCTTTACCTCAAACGCCTGATCGTCGGCGGCTTTGATCGGGTCTTCGAGATCAATCGTAATTTTCGCAATGAAGGCATCAGCCCCAGGCACAACCCTGAATTCACCATGATGGAATTCTATGCGGCCTATACCGACTATCGCTGGCTGATGGACTTCACCGAAAATGTCATTCGCGATGTCGCCTTGGCGACGGTCGGCACGACCCTTCTGCCCTACCAGGGACAGATCATTGATGTCGGCCAGGCTTTTGATCGTTTGACGATTGTGGACGCCATCACAAAATATGCGCCCGAGTATCAAGGCACGCCACTGAATGACATAAACTTTGTACGTCAAGAGTTGACAAAAAAGGGCGTGCACATCGGCGCACCACACTTGAAAAACGCGGGGCTGGGCGCCTTGCAGCTCGCTCTTTTCGAGGAAACGGCTGAGAGTCTATTGATTCAACCGACCTTCATTATCGATTACCCGATTGAAGTATCACCACTGGCCAGAGCATCCGACACCCAGCCCGAAATCACCGAGCGTTTTGAGTTGTTCATGACCGGACGAGAAATCGCCAACGGGTTCTCGGAGCTGAACGATCCTGAAGACCAAGCCCAGCGTTTCCAGTCCCAGGTCGCGGCCAAAGATGCCGGTGACGAGGAAGCGATGTTCTACGATGCCGACTACATTCGAGCACTGGAATACGGAATGCCCCCTACGGGCGGTTGTGGAATAGGCATTGATCGCCTGATGATGTTGCTCACGGATAGTGCGAGCATTCGGGATGTGATTCTGTTTCCGGCATTGAAGAAAGAGGACTAACAGTCATGAATCACCGCAGGGCCATGCCCCTAGGGGGCCAGAATGCTTATAGTTTTTTAAATCTTCTGAGAAAAATCAGTCACTGAGACGTGCTAGCATTTACAGGTCTTGACGGTTTGTTATTCACACAAGCGACTGGAAAAAATGCGATGAGAAGGTTCACGAGCGCTAGTGCGACAGTTTTGATCAGTCTAATGCTGGCGGCTTGTGGCGGGGGTGGTGGAAGCGAAACCGCGGTGACCAATCCTCCGACAGGAGGCACAGCACCAGCACCTGCGCCCGCACCTGGAACATCCCCAGCACCTGGAACATCCCCCGCACCCGCACCAAGCCCGACGCCAGCGCCGACAGCATCCGATCCTTTCAAACCACCTCAACTCCCAGGTAGTGCGCCCGCTCAGTACACCATCAAGGGCATCGTCAATATCGCTGAAACCGCGGAAGTCGATTCCGACACCAATGACTCGCAGGCAAGCTACACGGGCAATGACACCCCCGGCACGGCTCAGGCCATTAATAACCCTTCGCTTTTAGTCGGTCATCTAACGTTTCAAAATCAAGGCCCGCCGGGGCCAAATTATGATGTGGGAGATCTTGCGGATTTCTTTAAGGTGAAATTGACGGCAGGCCAGGTGATTGAGCTGGAGTTTTCATCCAATCCTGTGGATATCGATATCGATCTCTTTGTGCGTCGTGCTAACGGCACCAGCGCGGGCCCAATCGTGGGTCAATCGACCGGTGAAAATCGTTACGAATGCATCAGGATCACAACCACCGGTGACTATTTCGTAAGTGCCGAGATCTACCAACCCACCAGCGTCGGCGATACGGTCTATCAGATGCGAATCTCTGCCCCGGGTACAAGTGCGACCTGTGCCAATGCCAGTTCCGACAACGGCTCGCAGATTATCCCCGCCCAGATTCTGGCAAAACCGCTCGTGGTCAATCCGCTCTTAAAAGCTGCGCCCAAGAGACCAGTGACCGCGCGCATGCTCTCACCACAAATCGCCGGTCGGGT
>JAYUOT010000183.1:0-15718 GCA_043760705.1 Betaproteobacteria bacterium | reverse complement strand
GCAAAGTAAAGCTTCGCGTTAGGGGGTTTAGGAAGCGCAACGGGTGCAGGCACATCAACGATCAATTGATTGTCGACTTTGTATTCCGAACCGAACAAGGCCGAGGCCGCATCACCGCGCGCCTTTTTCTCGGTCTCGCTCGCCACCTTACCGGTCAACACGACCGACTGATCGTCTACCTTGATGCTGCCATCGCCTTTGGCTTTGCCCCAGCCCAATACCTCAGCCAACTTCGCTTGCCCACTGAGCACGGGCGCGCTTGCATCGATCTTGAGTTGATCCACGACTTTGTCGGCACTACCCATAACCTTCACGGCCTCATCGACCGTGGTTCTTCGAGCGCTCTCGTCCTGGACTATTCCGGTGAGAACCAGCTTGTCGCCCGCCCAGGTATAGCCCGCGGCCAAGGACGTCGCGATGACCGTTGCAGCAACCGTTTTTGGAGCCTCGCCCACGGCCGCCCTGGATCCCTCGGCTTTAGGCACTGGCGCCGGAGGCGCTGGCTTGCCGCAAATAAATAATGCATTGACGAACAGCAGGGCTGCGATCAATAACTTCCATAAATCGTATCTGCGCACCTCTGCAAGGCAACGTCCTCTAATCATTTCCATGGTGGCTCCAGGTGAGGCGATCAAACATCGCTCGAACGAACACCGGCGATCATTTCTTTTTTGATTTTGTCAAAGCCCACCCAGTCGTTCTTGGCGGCCAAGGCAGCCTGCTCCCCCCAGGTGCCGGGGTTGGCTAACTTGAAGCGTGGCCCCCCAGCATCCAGAATGCTCACGAAGGTGGCCCTGGGGGTTTCAGCCAATTGGGCAAAGCTGGTGATATCCGCAGCACGCATCAATTCGGCAATCTCTGGGCCAATGCCTTCGATGGCCTCGAGATCGTCTTGTCGGAAAGCGGCAATGCCTGGAGGCAGGGTTGCGCCACTTAGCCCTGTTGCGACGGCCCCCGCTACACCCGCAGCCGTCAAGCTCGAGGCTAAGCCTGCGTTGTCCGCGCGCACACTGCCACCGGCCATACCGCCGGAGGAACTTGACGCGGAATATCCAGTGTTCAACGTGGCGCTTGCGCTATCGCCTGGCCTTGCTTTGCGCCAGAACATCCAGTCACAGATCCACTCCAGCAGAAAACCGACTAGCAAACCCCAGCAAAAAGATGGAAACGACATATGCCCTCCGTGACTTTAGTATTCTTAAAGTAAATATAATTGAAGAAAATTTTCTAGCTAAACATTACTTGGGTGCACGACCACTCAATGGCGCGTACCACGTCTCGCGAAAGTTCAGTCAAAGAGCGAGACATAATGCTGCCGCAATTCACGTTTCAGTAATTTCCCGCTTGGATTTTTTGGCAGGGCCTCACAAAAAACAACCCGTTTGGGCGTTTTAAATCCGGCCAGCTGCGATTGGCAATGCGCCAGCACCTCCTGCTCCGTGAGCGCCGCCCCCGCTTTTACGACCACCACCGCCACCACGGCCTCCACCCAACGCGGATGGGGCAGGCCTATCACGGCAACCTCGGACACCTTGGAAAGTTTGTACACAGCCTCTTCCACCTCGCGACTGGCCACGTTCTCCCCGCCTGTCTTGATCATGTCTTTTTTGCGATCCACAATCGTGATGAAGCCTTCAGCGTCGATTGTGGCCAGATCCCCAGAATGGAACCAACCCCCTTCGAATGCGGCCAGGGTACGCTCGTCGTCGTGAAAATAGCCCTGCATGAGTTGCGGCGAACGATGCACCACTTCACCGATGTCTCCTGTCGGCACATCGCGCATCTGTTCATCGACCACCCGAGTTTCGACGTTAATAACAGCGCGCCCGCACGAGCCCGGTTTGCGCAGCTGGTCTTCGGGCCCCAGCATGGTAGCCAGCGGCGCAATCTCGGTCTGACCATACAGGTTCCAGAACTGCACATCGGGCAAGCGTCTTGCAAGTTCACGCAGTACCTCGACGGGCATGATCGAGGCGCCGTAGTAGCCTTTGCGAAGCTTGCTCAGATCGGTCTGATCAAATATTGGCGAGCGAAGCAACGCAATCCACACAGTGGGCGGCGCGAAGAACGAGGTAATGCCTCGGCTCGCCAGCAAAGGCAAGAGGTTCTCAGGCGTGGGGGCGGCGGTAATATAGTTGGTCGCGCCAGCGTAGATGCCGGGCCCCAGAAAAACATCGAGCTGGGCGCAGTGATAAAGAGGAAGTGCATGCAACATCACATCTTCACGGTGGATGGCCGCGTCCACCAGACAACTGACGTACTGCCATTGAATTGCATCATGGGTCAGCAATGCCCCCTTCGGCAAGGACTCGGTTCCACTGGTATAAACAATCTGTAAAAGATCGCCGCCCTGCAGTTCAACTTCAGGCAAAGCGCCGACGCTGCCCGCCAAATCATCAAAAAGCAACATATTGGACTCCGGTTCGCTCGCACCTTCAGACGGAAGCCAGAGAAATTTTTGCACCTCACTACCCTTTGCTGCTTCTCGGGCTAAGTCCGCAAGGCCGCTATCGCAGGCCAGCAGTTGAGCACCCGAATGCTTGAGGATATAGCCCGCCTCTTGTGCCTTGAGCATAAAGTTTATAGGCACCAAGACGGCCCCAATTCGGGCCAGCGAAAATCTTAATGCGGCGAAGGCATGCGAGTTACGGGCCAGGAGTGCTACACGACTCCCCTTCGCAACACCGTGCCGATGCAAGCCAATAGCCACCCGATCACAGAGCGCGTCAAACTCAGCGTAGCTGTATTGAACCTGACCACAACTGATGGCTAGTTTTTGAGGGGATCTCTTGGCCGTGCGGCGCAGGAGATCCGAAAGTGTCTGGCGATGGGACGGACCTTGCATAGGTATCTCACAGAGTAGATGTCCCATGCATTTTAATCACGTTCGCGAGCCAGTGGCGCGATTTAAATCATCTACAAGCAATGCCTCATGAGCGCCAAGCTTAAGCGACCTCCCCGGGCCATTCGACTTGATGGTCCTTCCCGAGAGGTATTCATGCGCCAAAAATAACCGCAGAATTCGATTGAGATCCGCCCCATGCATCCTCCCAGCCCTACTTTGAGCGCACTGAGTTCAAGGAAATAGTCACTCAGAGGCCTGCCCATGAAACGCAAAGGCTGTCGCTACAGAGTTCTGACACTACCTAACACTTAGCGCTACGTAGTCCTACCTAAATTTTTAATGTTTACGGTGTAAATATGCGGCATCTAGTAAGTTGCCTCTACAATCTAAGTCGTTTTGGTCTTGTTTTGAATATCGTCGGCACCCACAAGACGTTCATCAGATTGTATGCATGAACCTGTGCCTTATTGGTGAGTATTCAAACTTCAAAATGGTCAAACCTAAAAAGAAAAAACACTCACCCTAGTCGATGTGAAAAAACATTTTCGTGCTGAAAAAAGCTTGGCCCACTTGCGACTTCTCGTTGAGCAAAGCGAAGTATTTTGCGCATAAATTGATATGCTTTTCAAACTTTTTATACCCTATAGGTTTAAGTGTTTAAACATTTAAACGTTAATTAAAAAACACAAACTTTCCAGAATTAAAGTATGAACGATTTGACTTATCCAGATCTTTTTAAAAAGACCGTACTGGTGACCGGAGCCTCCACAGGGCATCGGCAAGGCCTTGGCAGAGCAGTTCGCCCAGGACGGCTATCACGTCGTCCTCACGGCCCGGAGTCAAGAGGCCTTGGAAGCGATCGCCATTGATTTGCGCGCCCGGTATAAAGTATTCGCGACGGTCCTGGTGGCTGACCTTGAGGCCCAAGAGGGGGCGAAGAAATTGCACCAGCAAGTAAAGGCGAAGGGCATCACACTATCGGCACTGGTCAATAACGCGGGCTTTGGCGTGTACGGTGAGTTCAAAGATACCGAATTGACTCCTGAACTTGCCATGATGCAGCTCAGCATGACATCACTGGTGAGCCTGACGAAACTTTTCTTGCCTGACCTTCTCGACACCGAAGGAAAACTTTTAAATGTAGCCTCCACAGCCTCCTTTCAGCCCGGCCCTTATATGGCGGTCTACTTTGCAAGCAAAGCCTTTGTACTTAGCTTTAGCGAGGCCCTTGCTGCGGAACTCAGTGATACCGAAGTGACCGTGTTGGCACTATGTCCTGGCCCAACCGCCGCTGGGTTTCAAGCCAAGGCCTCGATGCAAAACGCGGGCTTGATCCAAGGGAAAAAACTTTTCAGCGTCGAGCAGGTTGCGATCGAGGGCTTTCAGGCCATGAAGAGTGGTCGGCGGGTCTACATCCCCGGCGCGATGAACTGGTTAATGGCACAGTCCGTACGCTTTACCCCGCGCAACAGGGTGACGGCGCTGGTGAAATCGATCTCCAAACCTGTCGCACCCAAAAAAATCGCACCTAAAGAAACCAAAGTGGACACTTTGCACTAAGGATCGATTGTCTGAACCTTTGTGCTCCATTGATCCTGAAGGATTCTCTGGATGTCTTTTTTTACAATCTTGCCATAGCCGGACTTCGGCAAGGTATCCCAAAAAACAATCGAGCGCGGCCATTTATAGCGTGCGCACTGACCCTCAAGATGGGCGAGTAAGGCCGCTCCATCAAGAGGGGCGCTTTTGGTATCGCTGGATTGCGCTTGGCATACCACTACGGCCACGCCAACCTCGCCCCAATGAGTGTCCGGCATCCCCACGATGGCCACCTCCGCGACACCGGGGTGTGTGAGTAAAACTTCTTCAATCTCGCGAGGGTATACGTTCGAGCCGCCTGAAATATACATATCGGACTCGCGCCCCGTAATGTAGAGCAAACCGCGCTCATCGAGCCGACCCAGGTCGCCCGTGTGGAACCAGCCCCCTCGTAAGGCCTTTTGAGTGGCTTCAGCGTTACCAAAGTAGCCCGCAAAAACGCCAGGGCCTCGGCAGCAAATCTCGCCTGTTTCGCCCTCAGCGACAGGGTTCAACTCGGCATCGAGAATCGCGATTTCCATGCCAGTGCGAGCGCGTCCGCAGGAACCGATATTTGCCTGGGGGTCTTGATCATCAGCGCAGTGCATGGACGGCGGCAACACAGTGATACAGCCGGTGACCTCCCCCAAACCAAAGTACTGAACCATCACCAAGCCAAGCTTTTCAAGCGCGCGCTTTTGATCAGCACGATACATGGGCGCGCCGGCATAAATCACATAGCGCAAGCTGGAATGGTCATAGCGATCTACCGCCTCATGCTCCACCAGGAGCTTGACGAGGGTCGGCACCGTGAACAGGTTACTGACCTTGTGGGCTTCCACAAGCCGCCAAAAAACCTCGGGGTCCAGTTTCTCACTAGGCATTAAAATAGTGGCGGCTCCTCGCGCCACATTCAGCAAGGCGTGAATGCCGGCGCCATGCGAAAGCGGGGCGACAGCAATGGAGCAATCGGACTGCGTGGTGCCGGGAATTAAATCGGCCAGATGATTGGTGACCACGAAGGCCATTTGCCCATGAGTCAGAATCGCCGCCTTTGGTTTTCCCGTCGTGCCCGAGGTGTAGAAGAACCAAAGCGGATCATCCTGGCTCACGGCGGTCATGAGGCTCTCGTCGTTCAAGTGTGCGGCGACCATGCTCTCGTAGTTGAGGCCTGGCTCGGTGCCATCGACAGGAGCAATGCGAATGACATGCCGCAAATTTTTGGACTCCGCTTTGAGCGCCTGCACATGCTCCTCAAAATGAGCTTCGACGATCATCACGCTGGCCCCGCTCGAGGTACCCAGATAGGCGACCTCAGGCGGGGTGAGGCGAAAATTGGTCGGCACCCAGACACAGCCCAAACGAAAGGCAGCCCAGCAACTTTCAAACATTTGCTGATTGTTGCGAGACTGCAAAAGGATACGATCCCCTTTGCGAACCCCAAGCGATCTCAACGCACTGGCCAGAGCATTCACGCGGCGCTCAATCTGCGACCAAGTGACTCTTTGATCGCCTAGGATTAAACCCACATGATGAGGAAAGAGACGCGCCGTTTGGCTCAATAAGGTGCCAAGGTTCATCACCTGTGCTGAGTTCACACCGTCTCCAAAATACTCAGGTAATTGGCGACGGCCGCGCCGCCCATATTGAACACCGCACCAACATTCGCACGCGCCACTTGCATGCTCTCAGCGAGCCCCGAAAGCTGCATCGCAGCCATGACATGTTGGGAAACTCCGGTCGCACCGATCGGATGCCCACGCGACTTCAAGCCGCCGGAAGGATTCACTGGAAGTTTGCCATCCTTGCGACTGTGACCTTCGAGAATAACGCTTGCACCCTGGCCATATGCGGCTAATCCCATCGCCTCGTACTCGAGCATCTCGGCCACGGTAAAGCAATCGTGGGTTTCGACAAAACCGAGGTCGTCCAGGGCCACGTGCGCCTGCGCAAGCCCGCGCTTCCAGGCCAAAGCAGCCCCCTCAAACTGGGTAGGATCGCGCCGAGAAAGTGGCAAGAAATCATTGACCTGAGTGCGCGACCGCCAGCGTACCGCCGGAACCAGGGCATTCGGCAAGCGCTCCATGCTCAAAACCAGGGCCGCTGCACCATCAGACACCAAGGAGCAATCCGAGCGTTTGAGGGGCCCCGCAACAAAGGGGTTCTTCTCCGAAGGCTGACGACAAAAATCGAAGCCTAAATCGCGCCGCATGTGGGCATAGGGGTTTTGAAGCCCATTGGCATGATTCTTGGCGGCAATGGCAGCCAAGGCATCCGATTGATCACCAAAGCGCTCAAAATAAGTTTGGGCAATGTTGCCGAACACGCCGGCAAAACCGCCAGGAGTATCGCCCTCCTCTTTCACATAAGAGCACCGTAGCAAGATCTCGCCAATTTGAGGGTTGGGCAGGGTATTCATTTTTTCAAACCCCAACACCAGGGCTCGCTTGATTCGGCCACTCTCCAGGGCGTCCAGCGCTGCCCAAATCGCCGCTGAGCCCGTCGCGCAGGCATTTTCCATGCGCACGGAGGGCGTATGTCGAAACTCCGGAAGGGCTACAGCGACCAAGGCTGCGCTGAAGTCTTGCCTGACAAAACCACCATTGAAATGACCGACGAAAATACCGTCGATATCCCTGGGTTCAAGCCCCGCACTGGCCATTGCTGGCAACGCCGCCTCACGAATGAGCTGCTCCAGCTCGATGGTGTCGAGTTTTCCGAAGGGGGTATGCCCCCAACCTACGATGTATGGTTCATTCATGGATGTTGTCTTTACAAATCACTTGCTCGTAGCGCGGGTAGCCCGATACCCGTGGCATCAAAGCCTCCATCAACGGCCAACGTCTGGCCATTGATATAACTGGCGGCGGGGCTGCACAAGAAGCCTACGCCTTCTGCAATTTCTTGCGGCGTGCCATAGCGCTTCAAGGGAATAGCGTCCGCATAGCCAGCACGGACTTCCGGGGTGTGCACCAGCTTGGCCATTTGAGTATCGACCGGCCCCGGCGCAATCGCATTGACGCGGATGCCTACATTGCCAAGCTCAGCCGCCTGCTGCTTGGTAAAGTGAATGAGTGCGGCCTTGCTAGTGCCATAGGCCACCCGCAAGGTGCTGGCGCGCAAGCCAGAAATTGAGGCGATATTGACGATCGCGCCACCACCGGTTTTGAGCATCACCTTGGCGCAAGCTTGAGAACATAAAAAGACACCATCCAGATTGGTCGCCATGACATAGCGCCACTCCTCAAAGCTGGTGTCCAGAAGTGGTTTAAACATGGCCACGCCGGCGTTGTTGACGAGTGCATCGATACGACCGAAATGGCCTGCAATTTTTGCTACTGAGGCCTGCACTTGATCGGGCTGCGAGACATCACACTCCAGGGCCAGGAGCTTCGACGCGTCGGCAAAACTTGATCGCGCCTCGGACAGAGACACGCCATCGATATCGAGAATGGCCACACGATACTGGCGCGCGAGGAACCAGTGAACGACCGCGAGACCAATCCCCCGCGCGCCTCCGGTCACCACGGCAACGGGAGTGTTTGAAGACGAATTCAAGGGGTCTGCCATGCAAAGCTCACTGTAGGTGAAGAATGCCCAATGATAGTGTCTGATCAAGCCCGCTGGATCGGGCATTTCAAAAACGACGACACCGGCGTATCCTCGATCACAGCTTGGCCTGTTGATCGGCACGATAGTTGCGTTCAAAATCTTTCAATCGAGCGTCGATTTGTGAGCCGTTGTAGTAATCATTACGCACCTGCCGCTGAGCAATGCGTAACTGCTCCATCGCAGGCATCCACAGGCCATGCGCCGCATACGCTTCGGCTTGGGCTCGATGTCCCTGGACTTCCCGATTTTGCGAGAAGTGCACTTCGGCCAAGAGGCTCCATAAATCTTTGTCAGATCGGTAAAGCTTGAGTTGATCCTCTAAAAAATTGGCCGCCCCGTCGGGATCACTCTTCACCAAAGCCTTGGCTTTGAGATGCACGAAATGGCGTTGAGCAGGATACTGTTTCAAGGCCGCTTCGACCAGGATCAAAGCTTGCCCGGTTTGCCCGGCCGAACTTTCCAGTTGAATAGCCTCGGCATCCAACATTGCATGACCGGCCGGTAGACGCTTAGCCGCTTGAGCCAGTGCCACACGGGCTCCGGCATAGTCTTCCAGCAAGCGCTTGGAAAGTGCCAAGCCGTACCAAGATTCGACCCGCTGCGCCAAATCCTTGTCGGCC
Organism: Betaproteobacteria bacterium; assembly: GCA_043760705.1. Taxonomy (GTDB): domain Bacteria; phylum Pseudomonadota; class Gammaproteobacteria; order Burkholderiales; family Burkholderiaceae_E; genus JAPOKJ01. Next base: position 7,063 of record JAYUOT010000183.1, on the reverse strand, counting down.
ACTTGCCGATTAAAGAATGCTAAGGTTGAACGCTTATGTTCGTCACTGAGCAGGCTGGGGTTATTACGCATGACGTTGTCAGCTTTGGGAACCAGCGCCCGCAGCTTTGCTCTTACCAATGCAAAGTCGATTGAGTCAACACGCTGTTTGTAGCGTAGCAACATTAAACGCGATTGCACATCGCTAATTCGCTCACTGGTTAAGGGGTGACTTCGTACGTAGACCGGCAGCCCAACATCCGCCAATTGATAGGCTTGCTGCAGACGCTTAAAGAACTGCAGCATGCCACCCACCTCAAAGCCAGCCTGACTCAACATATCAAAACCAACCCGGTCTGCCTCACGTTCGGCATCACGCGAAAAGGCGAGCATTTGGTCCTGCGCAAGCGAGTCCCCGAACATGGCAACACCCGCTGCAGCCTGAGGGTTACTTGCAGCAGCCAGAGCGGCAAGAATTAAACCAGCAATCGCAGTCACGGAAACTTGCTTGCTTTTGCTCACCATGCGTGACATGTGGCGTTGGGTCACATGGCCGATTTCATGCGCGAGCACTGAAGCGACTTCGGACTCACTCTGAGCGACTAACAAGAGGCCTGCATTGATACCAATATAGCCGCCCGGCAATGCAAAGGCATTAATGGCCATATCGCGAATCGGAAGAAAATCAAAGCTGAAGCCTTGCGCGGGGTCGCTTGCGACGAGTGGCGCCGCTAAGCGAGCAAAATAGTCGCGGATCTCCCAGTCTTCGATCACCTCGCCTTGGCTCGTCATTTGGCGCACGATCATCTCGCCGATGCGACGCTCGTTAGCCGGCGACAGATCGGCGCCCGATGGGTCGCCGATGCGAGGAAGATGAGTGCTGGTACTCTGTGCCCTGGCCTCACCCAAGGAGTGTTGTGCAAGGGGCGTCAGGACAGGTCCGACCGCCAAAACAAAGGCCAAAGCAAGCGCTTGCACTCGCCGCGATAACGGCCAGTCAAAGTGCAGAGCTGAGCCCGAAGGGCGCAAAAAGCGAGTCAACGTGTAGGGCATCACATCTTTTAAGTCGAGCTTCGTTATCATTGCTTACGACGCTCAGGCAATAGTTTCAAATCTTACAACGATAATACGCCCCCAGGGAAACAAGGAATGAATAAGAAAACTTCTGATCGTGGGCCGAGTCCCGTAGCATCTTCGTCAAACGAAGCCTTCCCGTTGACTCATTTTGATCATGCTGGACAAGCCCATATGGTCGACATCGGAGACAAGCAAGTCTCCCGAAGAGTAGGTATCGCCGGTGGCACCATCAGCATGAAGACTTCAACCCTCGAACTCGTGAAATCAGGCACTGCGAAAAAGGGTGATGTACTCGGCATCGCGAGAATCGCGGGCATTCAAGCGGCAAAAAAAACTTCCGACTTGATTCCGCTTTGCCATCCGATTGCCCTGACCCGGGTGAGCGTCGATTTTGAGATCGACGAGGCTGCGGTGCTGATCCATGCCCGTGCTCAGGTGGAGTGCGAGGGCAAGACCGGGGTCGAAATGGAGGCTCTTATGGCCCTTCAAATTGCTTTGCTCACCATCTACGACATGTGCAAAGCAGTGGATCGCGGCATGACGATTAGCAATGTTCGCTTATTGGAGAAACACGGTGGAAAATCAGGTAGCTTTGTTGCCCGTTAATGGCTTTCACGCTCGATCACAGCAGCGCGAACCTCGCGTGCGGATGGGGTCGATGCGCGGCTTTAGCCTGAGGTCTTTTAGCGAAAAGGCCCCGCAACTCATGCTGGCCGCTCTTTTGGGGATAACAGCTTGCCTGGTCACCCCGAGCAAGGTGTTTGCACAAACAGAATCCTCCATCGTCGACATTCGTCGGCCGGCCATTGCGGGAGACACCGCAGCGATGGCGCGTTATGGGCGCGCACTGGCGCTTGGCGAAGGTATTACCAAAAACCAAGAGCAAGCCATTGACTGGTTACGCAAGGCCGCCGAGCGTGGCAATGTGCAAGGCATGTACTGGTACGCCTCCATGCTTTATGCCGGAGAAGGAGGTCCTGCCAATCCGACACTGGCAGTGAGTTGGCTCAGGCGTGCCTCGGAAAACGGTCACCTGTCGTCCATGTACTTGCTCGCTCAGGCCCATACAACGGGGCAAGGCGTTCCGAAAAACATTGGCTTAGCGTACGCCTGGATCACTATCGTCGCCAATTCAGCGCCCTTGCAAAATCCTCAAAACGTTTCGTTGAAAGAGTTCAAGCAAAAGACGAGCGATTTGCAGCAAGACCTTTTGAAGTCATTAGATGCTCAAACCAGGACCAAGGCCGATCAACAGGCGGCCATATGGGTCGTCGGTACGCAGCCGCAGGTTGACGCCAATGCTCCTCCGACCCAGCATTCAAAAGCCGAGCCCGTACGCCCGCTTCCCTCACCCAGCTCGGCCGCTTTACCAGCGACTCCCGGAAGCATCGGCTTGCCCCCGGCCCCCCTGCCCGTCCCAGGCGCGGACAACCCGCTCAACCAAAGATCAGGCGCTATCGACCCGCTGCGACCCCGCAGCGAGGCTGCACCGGGCTCCAGCGCCTCTCCTGCCAACGCCAGCCCAACCCAACCCCCTTCCGCCGGATCAAATGCGGTGGCGCGCCGCATTTCTAGCGGCACGGCGTTTTTCGTGACCGTCCAGGGCGCTTTAATTACCAATCATCATGTCATCAAGGACTGCAAGCAGATTCGCATCATTGACGGGGCGGAGATCAAAGTGCTGGCCGTAGATGTGAAAGAAGATCTTGCAGTGTTGCAAGGACCTGCGCTGGGCAAGGCGGTCAACTTTAGATCGAGCGATCAGGTCTCCCAGGGCGAAGAAGTTCTGGCCTATGGTTTTCCGCTCCAGAGTGTTTTGGCCACCTCCGGCCAAATCGGCGCCGGTCTGGTCTCTGCCACCAGTGGCTTGCGCAATAACGCTTCGCAGTTGCAGGTGGACGTGCCCCTTCAGGTCGGCAATAGTGGAGGGCCTCTCCTCGACCGGCAAGGCCAGCTTGTCGGCTTGACAGTTGCAAAACTCAACGCGCTTCAAATGGCTAGAGTGACGGGCGATATACCGCAAAACGTTAATTTTGCGATCAAACATAGTGTGATCAAGCGTTTTCTGGAAGGGCACCGTTTACAGTATCAACAAACCAATAATCGCGGCAAACTCGACGCCAGCGCCATCGCCGATGAAGCGAGGACCTATACTGTCGCCCTCGAATGCTTGGCGTAGAACGGATTTTGGGCGAATCGCTCAGGGCCTGATTCTCGCGACGGACTACTTCTGCGAGCCAAGCCAACGCTTTAAAAGTACGACCTCTTGACACTGCTGACTCTAATTTCGGCCGAACTGGCCTATGGTGACTTCCCGCTTCTTGATGCCGCCGATTTTTCAATCGTTGCGGGCGACCGCGTTGGTTTAATTGGCCGCAATGGCACCGGCAAGTCTACCCTCCTCAATGTACTTTCTGGCGCCCGTAAAATCGATGACGGCCAGTTAGTATTTCGCGACGGCCTGAGAGTCGTTATGGTCGAGCAGGAGCCCGTTCTGCCCGCCGCTGAAACGCTTCAAGACAGCCTGCTTCTACGCGCTGGCGATCAGTTTAGCGAGGACGAGCGCGACCGTTGGACGATGCTGGCCAAACTGAGCAGCATGGCCGACCAGCTTGGCGTCGATCTGTATCGCTCGCCCGCTGCTCTGTCCGGTGGAGAACGCAAACGCGCCGCGCTGGCCTTGGCCTTGGCGCTGTCACCTGAGTTACTGCTGCTTGATGAGCCGACCAATCACCTCGACATAGAGGCCATCGGCAAGCTGGAGAGCATGCTGGTCAAAGGCCCGACCCTCATTGTTATTACCCATGACCGACGCTTTCTTGATCAAGTCAGCAATCGTATCGTTGAACTAGATCGTGGCGTGCTGCGAAATTACGAGGGCAACTACACCGCCTACGAACGCCTGAAGGCCGAGCAACGCGCCTTCGAGGCAACTTTCAATCGCAAGTTCGACAAGTTCTGGGCGCAGGAGGAAATTTGGATTCGTAAGGGTGTCGAAGCCCGGCGCACCCGTAACGAAGGACGCGTCAGACGGCTTGAGGATTTACGCAAGCAGCGCACCGAGCGCCGTGACTCACTGGGTACCGTGCGCATGAGTATTGACTCCAGCGAGCGCTCGGGCAAGCGCGTAGCGGAGCTGGTGGATGTGGGCAAGACCTTTGTGACGGCGGAAGGGTTCGAGAAGACAGTGATCGACAACTTCTCCTGCCTGATCCAGCGCGGTGATCGCGTGGGCTTTATCGGCCCTAATGGAGCAGGAAAAACCACCCTGCTGAAAATCATCCTCGGACAACTTGCTGGCGACAGCGGCGAGGTCCTGCTCGGCACCAAGTTGCAGACTGCTTATTTCGATCAAATGCGCGACCAACTCAAACCCGATGCGACGGTTGCTGAAACCATTAGCCCTGGCTCAGATTGGATCGAGATCAATGGCCAACGTAAACACGTGATGAGCTACTTAGGGGATTTCTTGTTCTCGCCCAAGCGCGCGGGCTCGCCGATCCGAAGCCTATCGGGCGGCGAACGCAATCGCTTGTTGTTAGCCCGGCTTTTTGCTCAGCCCGCCAACTTGCTGGTCTTGGACGAGCCGACCAACGATCTTGACATGGAGTCTTTGGAGCTCCTGGAGTCGACCTTGCAAGACTATGCGGGCACCTTGCTTCTGGTCAGCCATGACCGAACGTTCTTGGATAACGTCGTGACGCAAGTCATCGTCTCTCAGGGCGAGGGACGCTGGCAGATGGAAGTGGGTGGCTATAGCGATTGGCAACAGCGCCAAATCTCCCTGCAAAAAGCGTCCATGCAAAGTAAGACCGCAGTACTGTCTAGTGCGGGTCCAGGGGGGAACAGTGCCACGGCCGGGCTAGGTTCAAAGGCCTCGGTGAGCGCAAAACTCGGCCAGCTTACCAAAGTCAAGTTAAGCTTTAAAGAACAGCGTGAGTTCGACGCCTTTCCACAAGAAATCGAGGCTCTTGAAAAAGAGCAACAAAATTTGCAGGCGAACCTGCTTCAGACCGATTACTTCAAGCGCTCCGCCGATGAGCAAAGGAAACATCAGTTACGCCTGGACGAAATCGAGTCGGCGCTCTTGGAGAAGCTGGAGCGCTGGGAAACGCTTGAGGCCAAGGTGAACTAGGATTTTACGTAGAAAAAGAGCGATCAGACTTCGTAAGAAGTGTGATCGCCCTCTACACTAAGGCGTGAAATCCCGGGTCATATTAAAACGTATGGCGCAAACCAAACTCAAGACCCGAGCTCGAACCCCCCGCGTCCGTTGGCGCAAACCCGCCTAGATCAGGGGCTTGGTGAAATGGTCAGACCAAACGCCAACCGGTCGAAAGTGTCATTAGAAAGCACCCGTTGAGGCTTATCGCAAGGCTTCGTATTGGGACCATTTCGGGACCTTGGCGAGCTCAACACGATTCCGAATCGTGAGTAAGAAAGCGCTTGGCCACCTGACTGAATTACTGTCGCTCACATGCCATTGCGGTGAGCGCAAAATGCTCAGATCCACTTTTTTTACCTCAGGAATCCATTATGAACACTTCCAAACTCGCCATCGTCGCCGCCTCACTTGCTCTTGGCCTGGGCGCCAATCTTGTTTCAGCTGCGCAACTGAACATCGACACACTGGTGTACAAGCCTACACCCTCTAGCTCCTCGGCGGCCACCAGGGTTGAAAAAGGCCCGGTTCAATTGAACATCGATACATTGATTGGGAAAACTGCACCAGGAAGCGTGAAGACCCGTGCGCAAATTCGTAGCGAAATCGCCATGTCACCGAAGACCCACACCCTAAATTTCTAAGTCAAACTCGCGTGTGCAAAAGAACTGCAAAGAAGGGATACTGAAGGCTCACTAAAACTATGGGAAACGAACTTATTATTGAACGGGTCGTTCTTGGTTTCATGAGCCTCAGTGTTCTACTGATGCTGCTCTGTTTATCCTGGGTTTAATGCGCTCATTAGACGAGCGCAAAAGAAGCTTCAGCGAAAGAATAACGTCGCCAACCCTAAAAAGATGAAGAACCCCATGCTGTCAGTGCTGAACGTCAAGAGCACTGACGACCCGATTGCGGGATCACGCCCGAGGCGTTGCAAAGCCAGTGGCACGACCATACCGACCATCGCACCCAGAAGAAGATTCAGGATCATCGCGAGCATCATGGTGAAACCGAGCGTCATTCCAAACGGCGTATCGCTATAGAGCCACCAGGCGAACAGCCCGGCCAGTGTGCCCCACACCACGCCATTGGTGCCTGCGATGGCAAGCTCTTTAATGATGAGCCGTCTCGCATTGGAGGCATTGGTTTGCCCAAGGGCCAGCGAGCGAACCACCAAGGTCATGGTCTGGTTGCCTGAGTTTCCAGCAATACCCGCGACAATGGGCATGAGAGCGGCCAAGGCCACGACTTTGCTAATCGTGCCTTCGAAGGCACCGATGACCCGTGAAGCGAAGAACGCCGTACACAAATTCAGCCCCAACCATAGCCAGCGGTTCTTGGCCGAGGCCCACACGCTCGCGAACAAATCTTCGTCTTCGCGCAGACCCGCTTGATTCAAAATATCGGCATCGCCCTCTTCTTGAATCACGTCAACCGCGGCAGCAATGGTCAAACGGCCAATCAAGCGGCCGCCCGGCGCGACCACCGGTGCGGAGACCAAATCGTAGCGCTGGAACGCTTTGGCTGCCTCACTGGCTGCATCCAGGGCATTCAAGGTCATGACATCGCGGGCCATTACGTTTTCAACCATGACGTCCGGCTCGTTCACCAACAACCTGTCAAGGGACAAGGTCCCCAGCAGATTGTCCTCGCGATCCACCACAAATACTTTATCGGTGTGATCGGGCAAGGCATCGAAGCGGCGCAGATAGCGCAAGACCACTTCCAGACTTAAACCCTCCCGTACTTTGACTAAATCAAAGTCCATGCGCGCACCCACGGAGGCCTCGGGGTAGGACATGGCGGTGCGCAACTGCTCGCGCTCTTCAGGGTCCAAGCCCTCGCT
>JAYUOT010000182.1:0-3078 GCA_043760705.1 Betaproteobacteria bacterium | reverse complement strand
AGACACACGGTACGAGTGTGCGTGGGCATGCGGTGCACCACCCAGCGCGCGCTGGTGATCAGACCGTCACAGCCTTCTTTTTGAACACCGGGCAGGCCGCTCAAGAACTTGTCGGTCACATCTTTGCCCAGGCCTTCCTTGCGAAACGAGGGACCTGCAATGTCGAGACGCTCTGTGCGCGTGCGCGTCTTGCCGTCGGCCTTGAAATACTGCAACTCAAAGCTGGCCACGTCCACGTCATGAATCTTGCCCATGTTGTGGTTCAGGCGGGTGACTTCCAGCCAGCCCGCGTCGGGCGTGACCATGCGCCAACTGGCCAGATTGTCCAGCGCCGTGCCCCACAGCACCGCCTTCTTGCCGCCTGCGTTCATGGCGATATTGCCGCCAATGCAGGACGCCTCGGCCGAGGTCGGGTCCACCGCAAACACATAACCGACGCGTTCGGCGGCATCGGCCACGCGCTGCGTGACCACGCCCGCCTCAGACCAGACCGTGGCCACAGGCCGATCCATGCCAGGCAAGGTCATCATTTCGACCTCGCTCATGGCCTCCAGCTTTTCGGTGTTGATGACGGCACTCTTCCACGTCAGGGGCACGGCCCCACCGGTGTAGCCGGTGCCACCGCCGCGCGCGATGATGGTCAGGCCCAGGTCGATACAGCCTTTGACCAGGCCCGCCATTTCAGCTTCGGTGTCGGGCGTGAGCACTACAAACGGCATCTCCACACGCCAATCGGTGGCGTCCGTCACATGCGCCACGCGGCTCATGCCGTCGAACTTGATGTTGTCTTTGTCCGTGTATTTGGAAAGCTTCTTGCGCGTCGCTTCGCGCAGGTCGTACACGTGCCGGAAATGATCTTCAAACGCTGCCACCGCCTGACGTGCGGCTTTCAGCAGGGAATCCACTCGCGCTTCGCGATCCGATGGCGTCTGAGCTGATGCTTGGGCAGCCAGGGGACTGTCGCGACGCTTATCCACCTCGGTTAAGCGATGGTGCAGGGCCTCGACCAGCATGGCGCGGCGCTTGCGGCTCTCGACTAGATCGTCTTCAAGATAAGGATTACGCTTGACCACCCAAATATCGCCCAGCACTTCGAACAACATTCGGGCCGATCGGCCAGTGCGACGCTCGGTCCGCAGTGCGCCCAGATCGGCCCAAGCTTGCTCACCCAGCAGACGAATCACAATCTCGCGATCCGAGAATGAGGTGTAGTTGTAGGGAATTTCCCTCAAACGGGTTGGGGTCGCCGCGTTCGGGTCGAAAAGATGGGTCGTCAGGGGTGCATTCATAGTCTAGGAAGTGTACTTGATGCAACGCAACATCCGGCGAGACAACCCAGAGCGATTTAAGGGTATCGCTCGACGCGATACCCTTGGCGATGGCCTTTCTGCGTAATCAGGGCACCGGATTACCAAAGTTAGACTGGTAGGGCGGCAAATCCGCCATTTTGACACCTTTGGAAAGCGCATAAATTGGCATGGTCTCGGCCAAATGCTTCCTAATGTCATCAATCCGTTTGGAGTGCGAGGGATGGGTGGATAGCCATTGTGGCGGTGAGCCTTTCGATACAGCCGCCATTTTTTCCCAAAGCTTGATGCCGGCACGCGGATCATAGCCAGAGCGTGCCGCGATATCCATCCCAAGCAAATCACCCTCCGTTTCATCCTCGCGTCCGTACTTCAAGAGGGTCAGTTGCGTGGCCTTCGAGGCCACCTGCCCACCCAAATTGCCGTAGCCCAGGATCGAGGACAGCACAGACACTGTGATGGTCACCACACTGGCAACTCTCGCCTTGCCTTCGCGTTCACGGCCATGTTCGCGCAGGGCATGGGCAATTTCGTGGCCCATGACGGTGGCGATTTCGTCGTCTGTAAGCTTTAAAGAGTCAATGATGCCGGTATAAAAAGCGATTTTGCCGCCAGGCATGCAAAAAGCGTTGATTTGCTTGGATCCAATCAAATTAACTTCCCAGCGCCAAGTTTTGGCTCGCTCGTTCCAACGCATCGTGTGCGGAATCATGCGCTCGGCGATCTTGCGAACCCGAATCAAGGGCGGATAGTCGTCTGGCGCCAGGGCACCCTGTTGTTTCGACTGTTGCTTGAGCTGTTCATACTGCACACCTGCTGTACGCTCAACCTCGTCGGCGCTGGCAAACCGCAGGGCACGACTTTTCGGCCCGACTTTCACGCCCTCAACCTGGTCAATGTCGCTTTGGGTCGGAGTGGCCTGCTTTTGTTGCGCAAAGGCGGGGGAGGACAGCAGCCCACCGCCCAAACCAAGGGTCGACAGGGCAAAGGCTGTCAAAATCGCGCCAGATAGCGTTTTTAAGCGTGGCGAACGGTGGCTCATAGGCTCTCCATAAATCTACTTTTTGAAATCAGCGGTTAGCATATCGAAAAAGATCGCTTTCGTGAGTTAAAACATCAAATCTGCAAATAATCGTCAAGATACGACCCCATCTGGTGGCGAAGGAGGCAATCTGCAAGCTCTTGCCCGCTCACCCAAAAAATCCATGGGGCAAACCTATGGCCAGATCTTCGCCAGCCGCAGAATCGCCTGGATGCTTTTTTTGGGCTTTGCCAGCGGTCTACCCCTGGCTCTATCAACGGGTACCTTGCAAGCTTGGCTGACCGTTGAAGGCCTGGATATCAAGACGATTGGTTTTTTTGCACTGGCGGGTCTGCCCTATACCTTTAAGTTTGTTTGGGCGCCACTGCTAGATCGTTTTGAGCCCCCCAGCATGCCTCGGCGCAAAGGTTGGTTGATCTTCACCCAAGCTGCGTTAGCGGCACTATGTTTTGCAATGGCCACCCTGGACGCAAAGACCCAAGTGGAGGCGGTCGGCCTTTGCGCCGTACTGATCGCTTTTTTCTCGGCCAGCCAGGACATTGTCTTTGACGCCTACCGTAGTGACATTCTCCCTTCGGAGGAGCGGGGCGTGGGTGCTGCCGTGTCCGTCCTGGGTTACCGCCTGGCCATGTTGGTCTCGGGTGCGCTGGCACTGATTTTGGCTGAGCAATACCTCGGCTGGCCCAATACCTATCGCACCCTTGGCGTCATTTTCGCGGTCTTGGTTTT
>JAYUOT010000181.1:0-3086 GCA_043760705.1 Betaproteobacteria bacterium | reverse complement strand
TTACTCGCGAAGGATTTTTGAGAATCGTCGGCGACACTTTGACCTACACCGACGAGAACGCACGAACTTTCGCAAGTGGTGGTTGGCTCGAAAGTCATGCGTTTGAATGTGTTAACAGTTTAAGGGAGAACTTGAGGATTCGCGATGTAGCCAGCAATCTGGAAGTGACCAAAGATTTGGTCAAGAATGAATTCGACGTAGTGTTTCTTCGCGGCAATCGACCCTACATCATCGAGTGCAAAACGTCGCGCATGGACTGGAATGATGGCGAAAAGGCAAATGAAGCATTGTTCAAACTGAGGGAAAGCGCTCGCAGAATTGGCGGTTTAGGTGCCAAGGCCATGCTGGTGACCTACCGAAGTTTAAGGGAGGCCGAACTTAAGCTCGCAAAGGCCCTAGATATTCGGGTCGTCGCAGGGGCAGATATTGCTCGCCTCAAAGAGAACATTCGCTCGTGGGTCCAATAGTAATTCCTGTTCAACACCTCGCGTTCACCTGCGAGGCAGTGCGCCCAGTGACTTTGCCCCATTACTCAGGGTCAATGCTTCGCGGCGCGTGGGGACATGCCTTGCGACAATCGTCCTGCATAACTAAGCAGGCAAGCTGCAAAGGCTGCCCCGTGCGCCCTAATTGCGCCTATAGTGTTACGTTCGAGCCAGCGCCTCCCTCCGACGAGATTGCTCATGCTTCGAGTACATCTAGTGCTGCTGCCTACATCTTGTCTCCGCCGTCCATCGGCGTGAAGAACCTGCTAGCGGGGGAATTGATCGAGTTTGGCCTAACTCTTATTGGCCCGGCCATCGAATATCTGACGACCATAGAAGATTCGTTTCGTCAAGCGATGGGTTTTTTCCAAGCGCCAAACTTTTTGCCTGGAAGTTTAAGACTGCGTAAGGTAATTGCTGCGCCTGTTAGCGATGCATGGCCCTCGATAAGTACTGACGGTTCGAACCGTGTTGATGGTCAGAATAATCACTACGATCTTAAGTTCCTCACTCCATTACGCCTACAGCGGAAGGGGAAAATAGTTCGCGATGTTCGGCATTTATTTGCGCGTGACATTGTTATTGCAGCGGTCAAGAGAGTTGCGCAGATTCGCGAGACAGTCTTGAGGCAATCTTGCGCCGATATTGATTTTCAGTCGCTAGCAAAATTGAGCGAAGCGGTCGCCATTTCCGGCGACATGCAGTGGCATGAATTAAGTCGCTTTTCAAACCGCCAACGACATGACATTCCCTTGGGTGGATTGCTCGGAACCATAAAATTAAAGGGTGATCTCCATCCTTTTCTCCCTTACTTGCGAAGCGCTGAAGTGTTGCATCTTGGCAAGGAAACCAGCTTTGGCTTAGGGTCGTTTCAGTTTTCATCGAAACCATGAAACATTGGCAAATAGAGGCGCAGCGCTTGTCGCAGCCGATTTGAAGGCGGCAACCTTGCCAAGTCTTCTCTCCCGCGCTGGGTCCGTCTACATTACGACTCATGCAACGCCACCTCTTTTTAGTCGGATACGACATTGTCTGCAACCGCCGCAGGGCGCGAGTCCTTAGGCAGGTCAAGGGCCATGCGGTCGGCGGCCAGAAGTCGCTTTACGAATGCTGGTATACCAGCGCGGAATTTCAAAAGGCGATGCACGCCGTTCGCACAATGATCAACACCGAAGAAGATCGGGTCGTTTATGTGCGGCTTGATCCACGCGCAAGCATTCACACCATCGGCGTCGCTGTTGCACCGCATGATGCTGACTTCTTCTACATCGCCTGAGCTGAGGGCTTCGTAAAGTATGGCCACCGTTTACATTGATCGCGCCGAGGGCACTTTGAGTGTAGAGGCTGGCGTCATAACCATTCGGTCAGGCGATCCATTGGCGCCGATTCAGCGCATCCCCGTGTCTTTAGTAGAACGCATTGTCATCCGTGCCAACACACATTTGAGTAGCGCCACGCTTTGCGCCTTGTCCGAGGCAAAGATCGGTATCACCGCGCTCGGCGGGCGTACTGGTGATCGAATTGCCCAAACTGTCGGCGCGTGGCATGGCAACGCGAGCATTCGCGTTGCCCAAATGCTCGCATTAAGAATCGAGGCTAACTCCGTTGCATTGGCTGCCCGCATTGTGCGAGCAAAACTCCTGAACCAATGCAGACTTTTGCATACCATTCAATTGGCGCGCGCGGACCTTCGGAAGCCGACGTTTGATGCAATCGAATCACTCAAAAGCGCAATCTTTCATGCCAAGCAAGCCACTGAGCGCCCACACGACTTTTCCTTAGATGCAATCAGGGGAATTGAAGGCGCGGGCGCTGCAGCCTACTTTTCTGCATTCTTTAAAGTTTTTGCACCCTCCCTAGAAGCTTCGAAGCGTACTCGACGACCACCTACCGACCCGGTCAACGCTGCAATGTCGCTAGGTTATACATTGCTTTATAGCCAAAGCGTTCGGGCTTGTTGGATGGCCGGGTTGGACCCCGACGTGGGCGCACTTCATGGGCTGAACCACGGCCGGGCATCAATGGCATGCGACTTGATGGAGCCTTGGCGGGCACTGATAGACCGCTGGGTCTGGGGACTATTTCGCACAGAAATCCTGCGGGCAGATCACTTTGGCTTCGATGGGGTAAGAGGCGTCTTACTCGGCAAGGCCGGTCGCGGTCACTTTTATCGAGCCTGGGAAGATCACAGCTACCGGCTTGACCGCCAGTTGTTGGGGTATGCAAGAGCAATTAGCAGAACTTTCGAGACCAGTGCTATCGTGGTTCGCACGAGTCCAATCACTCCTTCAACTAAAACGTAAACGATGCCGATTCGCCCGCTTTACTTAACTCCGGCGGTTGCTGCACAGATCAGTGTTGATTCTGGCGTGGCTATTCGAATACAACAGGAAAAGGGATCTCCCCAGCGAGTACCGTTGGTTCACGTCTCGCGCATAGTCAGTGGCCCCAATGCGAATTGGGAAGGTAGCGCTCTCCTGCATTGTATGTCTCGGGGCATACCGGTGAGTTTCATTGACCATAGAGGGGCTACGCTTGGCTGGTGTCTTGGAAGCCGACGAATTGAAAGCACTTTGTCCACCTTACTAGGCAACGGTCTGG
>JAYUOT010000180.1:0-3087 GCA_043760705.1 Betaproteobacteria bacterium | reverse complement strand
TGCACGGCAGTGGCGCGCTAGATCACGTAGCCTTCTTTGCAAGCGGCTTGCCTGCGATGGTCGATAAGCTCAAGGCGGCGAAGGTTCCCTTTCGTGGTCGAGAAGTGCCCGTGCTTGGTCTTTATCAAATTTTTCTCGATGACCCGAGCGGCATCGTTGTCGAGCTGAATTATCCAGCCAGTGAAGGGGTGGCTTTAGTCAAGACCTGAGCGGGGTTTTGCGTAAAGCTTCTGTAACGATATGTCTTGTCGGGTCGTCATTGTCGGTGGTTCTCTCGGGGGTCTCTTGGCCGCCAATTTGTTGCTGCGCCAAGGCCTTGATGTGTTGCTTCTCGAGAAATCTCGGGACTACCTGGACGGCCGCGGTGCGGGTATTGTCACGCATTCGCGGCTGATGCTTGCACTGCGCGCTTGTGGGGCCACACTCGATGAAACGCTTGGCGTGCAGGTGCATGCCCGAGTGGTCTTGAATCAACAAGGCGAGGCCATTGCCAGTGATTCCTATAGTCAGATCTTGACCTCTTGGAGCCGCCTTTATCGCTTGCTTCTGGAGCCATTTCCGAAAGAGCGCTACCTTCTAGGTGCCGATTTGTTAGCTATCACGCAAAGTGAAGACGGCGTTGCACTGAGGTGTGTGGACGGGCGCAAGTTTGAGGCCGATCTTGTCATTGGCGCCGACGGTATCCGCTCACAAGTTCGCCACTTGCTGGCCCCAGAGACCAAACCTCAGTATGCGGGTTATGTGGCCTGGCGCGGAGTTTGCGATGAGGCCAGTCTCTCCAAGCGAACCTTGAGCACCCTGTTTGACAAGTTTGGGTTCGGCTTACCCGAGCGTGAGCAGATGCTCGGTTACCCGGTGGCCGGACCGAACAACAATACTCAAATTGGCAAGCGTTGCTATAACTTCGTATGGTATCGCCCTGCCGTGGGTGAGGCTTTGAACGAGTTATTGACGGATGAAGATGGTATCCGCTATGAAGGGGGTATTCCACCTCAAAAAATTAGTTGGCGAGCCATTGCAGACGTACGGGAGTCCGCCCGACGCCTCCTGGCGCCGCAATTCGCCGAGATTTTGCAGAAGACCGCGCAACCCTTTTTACAGCCCATTTTCGATTTACAATCGCAGCGCCTGGCTTTCAAGCGAGTGGCGCTGATGGGTGATGCCGGCTTTGTAGCTCGCCCGCATGTAGGTATGGGGGTGACTAAGGCAGCAGAAGATGCGATGGCCTTGAGACAGGCGATCATGCGCTTGGGTGGGACGGCCAAAGCTTTGGGTTCTTATGAACAAGATCGTCTCGTGCCGAGCCTCTTGGTGGTAAGGCGAGGCCGAGACTTGGGAGCGTATATGGAGTCACAAGGGCGGGAAACCCAAGCCAATCAACTCGCGATCACACGCTCTGCACACAAGGTGATGATGGAAACCGCGATTGATCTAGCTTCAGAGGCACAACACTAGCGCCACAACACTAGCGCCACAACACTAGCGCCACAAAACATGCAAGCTATTGAGTCCAAACTAACCAGAACTTGAAACTTTCGGAGACAATATGAAACCTAACCAATCCCTATCGGCGTCCACTCAGGCTTTCGCTCAAGCACACTCAAAGGTCCGGCGCTCGCTTGTCCTTGGGAGTGGAGCCGCTGCCACGCTGCCCCTATTCAGCATTGCACGTGCCCAAACCGCTCCCATCAAGATTGGATTTCCCACACCTTTGACCGGAGCTTTTTCTGCTGAAGCTCAAGACCAGGTGCGTGCCGCCGAGATTGCCGTCAAAGAGTTCAATGAATCCGGTGGCTTTAACGGCCGTAAGGCTGAACTACTGGTACGAGACGACAAGCTCAACCCTGGCGAAGCCGCGACCCGAACCTTGGAGTTAATCGAGAAAGACAAGGTTGATTTTGTCGTGGGCTCATTGTCTGCCGCGACCCAACTCACCATCAATGCCGTGTGCCGTGATCGCAAAGTTCTGTTCAATTCGATCAGTCAGTCCGATGCCATCAACGAAGCCAAAGATTGGAGTTTATTCACCTTTCATGAGGCTCTCAATCCCCATATTACGGCGGGTGCAGTGGCTCGGTATGCCTTTCCGAAGTTCGGCAAGAAAGTGGTCTACCTCACAGCTGACTATGCTTACGGCCATGAAATGGTGCGCGGCTTCCAGCGCGCGGGTCAGACCCTGGGTGTACAGACCCTTGCCGATATTCGACATCCGCTTGGGACCTCGGACTACTCTGCATTCTTGCCGCGCATTCAGGCCTTGAAGCCCGACGTTCTGGTGCTGTGCAATTTCGGTCGCGACCTGGTCAACTCGGCCAAGCAAGCCACCGATTTTGGCCTGAAAGCAAATACCAAGATCATCACCCCGGTTCTCCTTTACACTGCCCGCCAGGCGGGCGGCCCTGAAGCCTTCGAGGGCATTCTAGGCGGTACGTCCTATTACTGGGGCATTGAAGACAAGGTGCCGACCGCCAAGGCCTTTAACGACAAGTTCCGTAAGGCTTACGGCGGCACGGTGCCTTCAGATTATGGTGCTCTCGGCTATGCCGGGGTCCGCAGTGTTTTACAAGCGGTGCGCGATTCAAAATCGACCGATTCGACACGTGTGAGCATCGCCATGCGCCAGATGAAGTACGACTGGTACAAGGGCGCGCAAGAGTATCGCAAGTGCGACCATCAATCGGTGCAATCAGTGATCTTGGTGGAGTCCAAGTCCAAGAACATGAAAGACAAATACGATGTGTTCAATGTCCTTTCCGTAGAAGGTGCGGACGAGAAGAAGCTGCGTTCCTGCGACGAGTTGGGTCATAAGGTCACGACCTAAATGAACCTGAGCGAAGTGACCGCCCAGTTATTAGCCTTGCAAATCGTCACGGGCATTGCACTGGGTTCGGTGTATGCCTTGTTGGCGATTGGCTTGTCTCTTATCTTTGGCATGCTCACTGTGGTGAACTTCGCTCATGGCGCCTTCTTTATGGTGGGTGCCTTCCTGGGTGTTTATTTTCTCGGAGTGACGGGCAGTTTTTGGTTTAGTTTGATCCTGGTACCGGTCGTGGTCGGTCTCTTCGGCCTTCTAACGGAGCGCTTTTT
>JAYUOT010000179.1:0-6183 GCA_043760705.1 Betaproteobacteria bacterium | reverse complement strand
CGAAATCCTGCGTTCTCTCTGGAGCATCGATGCCCGAAAGACGAACATTGTAATGATGGCCTTCATGCTGAAATTCGAAGGTGTCCCCGTCGAGCACCTTGGTGACCTTGACAGTCGCCTTCGTGCCTACTTTAGGGGTTTCACCCCATTGGAGAACGGGTGTACTGGGTAGGTTTTGCTCAGAACCAAAGGGATCCGACCGTCGGTTCTCCCCTACACAGGCGGCCAGGCCAAGCGCCATAAGCGTTGAGAGCCCCCAGGCCAACAGGGCCGCTCCAAGGTTTCGGCGGTTACGCAATGCTTGAAGATTGTCCATATTTACTCAAGCGTTTCGATTTTTTTGGCAAGATCGCTGAGTGCTTGAGCCAACAACTCCAAGGGAATCTGGAGTGATTCATCCTGATTGCGCCGGGTCAACTCCTCGAGCATCAGCATCGCCACGCTGGCGGGCTGCATTAAGTCATGGCGAAGCTGACCGTGGGTTTGAATCATTTGTTCCTAGACCAAACTGAGACGACCGCATCGAACACGATCCAGAGCGTATTCTAATTAAGAACCCTCTATGTTGGCGATAGTACGGACGGCTTAGTCCAAAAGTGTCTACGCCGAACCGCAGAAAGAGGATGCCGCGTGATCAAAGCGTGATCAACAAGATATCCGCCGGAGAGGCCACGGAGACCGTCCGGGCGTAAGCTGCCTGTATTGTCCGGCCTGCAAGAATAGAATAGCCTGAAAAAACGTGGTGTACAACCAATAACCATAACCTCTGGCTGAAGCCAAGTACTTCAGCCGATGGAGGCCCAAGGAGTCACGAATGAATCGCAACAAACTTTTGCTACTAGTCGGTATTGTATTGGCCGTTCTCGCGTTTTTCTTCTTTGATTTGCATCAGTATTTCACCCTCGAAGCCGTAAAGGCCCAGCGCCAAGGCTTGGTGGATCAGTTCCAGGCTAATCCGCTCAAAATCGCCTTGGCCTTCTTCCTCGCTTACGTAGCGGTAGCCGGTCTTTCCTTGCCAGGGGCGCTTTTGTTGACCTTGCTTGGCGGTGCGATTTTTGGTTTGTTCTGGGGTACGGTGATCGTTTCCTTCGCGAGTAGCGTTGGGGCCACACTTGCCTTTCTCGCCTCGCGCTTTATCCTGCGCGATTCAGTGAAGGCGAAGTTTGGTGACAAGCTTGGCGCGATCGACGAAGGCGTGGCAAAGGAGGGCTCGTTTTATTTGTTTAGCCTACGCCTGATCCCAGCCTTTCCGTTTTTCATCGTCAACTTGATTATGGGTTTGACGTCGATGAAAACGACCACTTTTTACTGGGTCAGTCAGGTTGGCATGCTTCTTGGGACCATTATCTATGTCAACGTCGGCACCCAACTGGCTGGATTGTCGTCGTTGAAAGGGATTTTGAATCCCGGCCTATTAATCTCCTTTGTTTTACTGGGGCTGGCCCCCCTGATCGCCAAGAAGATTATTGACATCCTCAAATCTCGGAAAATATACGCGGCTTATAAAAAACCTGCGAGCTTTGATCGTAATATCGTCGTGATCGGTGGCGGCAGTGCCGGCTTAGTGACCTCCTTGATTGCCGCGGCGGTCAAGGCGAAGGTTACCCTCGTCGAAAAGCATGAAATGGGCGGCGATTGTTTGAATACAGGCTGCGTGCCGTCTAAAGCACTCATCAAATCGGCCAAATTGGTTGAACAGGCCCGGCACGCTGAGCATTATGGCCTTGACAAGATCGATGTGAAGTTTGATTTTGCCAAGGTGATGGAGCGGGTTCAAACCGTCATTCAAAAGATTGCTCCCCATGATTCGGTCGAGCGTTTCACGAGCCTTGGTGTGGATTGTCTACGCGGCGAAGCGAAGATCAAGTCGCCTTGGGAAGTGGAGATCAAATTGCTCGACGAGCAGGGCCGCCCCACCGGCAAGACTCAAGTATTGACCACCAAGAACATCGTGATCGCCACCGGCGCTCGCCCTTTTATACCGCCGATCCCAGGCATTGATCTCGTGGGTTACTACACTTCGGACACCCTTTGGGGGCTGCGTGAGCAACCCCGGCGGCTATTAGTCCTCGGTGGCGGACCGATCGGTTGTGAGTTGTCACAGGCCTTCAATCGCTTGGGCTCCAAGGTCACACAGGTTGAGATGGCCCCTCGCCTAATGATCCGTGAGGACAGCGATGTTTCGGCTGAGGTCCTAAAACGCTTTTTGGCTGAAGGTATCGACGTCAAAGTCGGTTTCAAAGCCGTCGAATTCAAACTCGATCGCGGCGAAAAAACCTTAGTCGCTGAACGCGCCGGGGTCAATGGTGCGCTTGAACGCGTAGAAATTGTCTTTGATGCGGTCTTGTGCGCGGTGGGTCGCTCGGCGCGGGTCAGTGGTTTTGGTCTGGAAGATCTTAAAATTCCCCTAGGTAAAACCCGGACCATCGAAGTCAATGAGTTCCTGGAGACCAACTATCCCAATATCTTTGTCGCAGGAGATGCCGCTGGCCCTTATCAATTCACGCACACGGCGGCCCACATGGCTTGGTACGCTGCGGTGAACGCACTCTTTGGAAAATTCAAGAAGTTTAAGGTTGACTATCGAGTCATCCCCTGGTGTACCTTCACAGAACCAGAAGTTGCCAGGGTTGGGCTGAATGAACAAGAGGCCCAGGCCAAAGGCATTGCTTACGAATCGACCGTTTACCATATTGATGATCTTGACCGCGCTATCGCAGATGGCTCAGATTACGGCTTCGTTAAAGTTCTGACCGTCCCTGGAAAAGACAAAATCCTGGGCGCAACGATTGTCGGCGAGCATGCCGGTGATTTGATTACCGAATACGTCTCAGCGATGAAGCACGGTCTTGGCCTGAAGAAGATTCTTGGCACCATCCATATTTACCCGACCCTGGCGGAATCCAACAAGTACGCCGCTGGGGAATGGCAAAAAGCCCATGCACCCCAAAAGCTTCTGGCCTGGGTTGAAAAATTTCACACCTGGAGCCGCTCTTAGCGCTTCGGTAACATGTTCAAAAATTTATTGGATACAGGAAACACTATGAAACGCAGTTTTTTAAAAATGACTCTGGCCACTTCAACGGCGCTCAGCTTTAGCCTGATGGGCATTACCTTACCCGCGCACGCTCAATCCGAACCGAGCTATGCAGCCTGGGATGCGCTACTCAAAAAGCATGTGAGCTGGAACCCTGCGGGCGTGGCCTCGTCGGTCAGTTACAAAGGATTTCTGGCGGATCGTGCTGCCTTTAGCAAAGTGTTGGAAGAGTTTAGCGCGGTCACCAAGGCGCAATATGATGGGTTCAAAAAGGACGAGAAATTGGCGTTCTTGATCAACGCGTACAACGCTTTTACCGTCGAGCTGATCCTTACAAAGTACCCCGATTTGAAATCCATTCGGGATCTCGGCAGCCTAGTACAAAAACCTTGGTCGAAGAAATTTTTCAAGCTCTTGGGCGAAGAGCGCACCCTTGATAATGTTGAGCATGACATGATTCGGTCCCCTGGTGCTTTTGATGAACCTCGAATTCATATGGCGGTGGTGTGCGCCTCGATCGGTTGCCCAGCCCTAAGGCCGGAGGCTTTCATGGCTGGCAAGATGGAAACGCAACTTGACGACTCAGTGAAGCGCTTCCTGCGTGACCGTACACGCAACCGCGTGAACACGTCCAGCGGCAAACTGGAAGTATCGAAAATATTCGACTGGTACAAGGGCGATTTTGATAAGGGCTTTAAAGGCATTTCCAGCCGTGAAGTCTTTTTCGCTCGTTATGCGGAATCACTCAGTGATGACCCGGCCGTGCGTCAGCAAATTAAAGAGGGCAAGTTAGGTATTGCCCATCTTGACTATGATTGGAGTCTCAACGACAAGCGCTAGTCGGGCATCAGCCGATGAGACTTTTTGGGTGTTTAGGTCGGAGTTCATCTTTGTTAGAGTATCTGTTTGTGCGGTCGCTGGTTTTGAGTCCAAGGGGCCACGCACAAACGGTGGCGTCGTGAAGATGTCTTCCAGGGGAATCGCCTCGCCCGTGTGATTGCCTTGGATACGAGTCACGCCGAGCTCGATAAGTCGATCATAAATTGCCTCGTTATGTACATGCTCGGCAATGGTTCGAACATTAAGCCGTTTGGCTACCCGTATGGTTGAAATGACAATTTCTTCGTCAATGGCGTTGGAGGTGAGATTTCGAATAAACGAGCCGTCAATCTTGAGGTAATCAATCGGAAAGCGTTTCAGATACTCAAAGGTGGCCAGCCCTGTCCCAAAATCGTCGAGCGCGATACCGAAGCCCATCGCCTTCAGTTCGTCTACCAAGCGTGAAGCGGCGCTGGGGTTACGAATGGCTTCAGATTCGGTAATCTCGAAGACGACTTTTTCTGGCGGGATACTGTGCAGAATCCTTTGCTCACGGATATGCGAGGCGATGGTGCCGTCGGACATGGTGAGCCCAGATAGATTGATGCTGCATTTGTAGGTGCGCGCCAGTGCCTCAGGATTGTTGCCCAGCCACGAAAAAACTTTAGTGATCATGCCTCGATCCATGATCGGGGTCATTTGAGTTTGTACAGCCAACGACAGGAATTGCGGCGGCCGCACGAGGGTGCCGTCTTTATCAAGAAGACGAATCAAGGCCTCATAGCTCACCATGCCGGGTGGCGCGTCGGGGTCCATAATGGGTTGCGCATGCACTTTGAACCGATGCTCACGAATCGCCTCCCGCAATTGCTCAATCTTGGTCTGATAGGCTCGACGCGCATCGATCATCGTTTGCGACAAGGGTTCGACGAAGATTTGCGGATCGCGAACACTCGCGGCAATAGCCTGGGCGTCGCCCAAGGACAAGACACAATCCTCGCTATTGACGGCGGTTTTGTCTTCGATGAGAAGGCCTGCAACCGACACTTGTAGACGAATGCTGCCATTCTCGGTTCGAAACAACTGTCCCGAAAGCTGGCTATACACGGCTCTGGCAATTTGACGCACCTGCGCGAGCGAATCCGCCTCGATCAAGGCTGCGAAGCGACCGGCAGACATGCGCGCGGCGATCTTTCCACTCGCGTGAGTCTGTAGCAAAGCGGCTGTACTTTGTTCGAGCTGCAAGGCGGTTGTAGCACCACATAAATCGTTGAGCGGATCAAAATTCGTCAGGTGCAGCCCAATGAGGCCATAGGCTGGCCGATTCGGACGCCCGAGGCGTTCGGTCAACTCGGCATGCAAGCCCCGGTCATTCAACAAGCCAGTCGACATATCTTGGCGAGATTGGCGTCCAAGCTTGTCGAGTGCAAGCTTACGATCTGTCACCGAGGCTTGGATTATGAGGGCGGCTAAGGAGGCGCAAACGCCGATCGCCGTCATTTCGATATTTTTGTCAAAGCCATCCAGGGAGCCGTTGACCAGGAAGCTCCGCAGCGCAAGCAGGCTAAACACCGTCAGCAAAAGACTGAAAGCAGTGGTGCGGGTGTCGCAACGTATGGCGATCCACACCGCAATGGGCATCGCCATGAGCCCCAATCCGTAGGCCAGGTTCCGTTGGCCCAGGCCGACCAGAACCAGGGCGGCGGCAATGACGATAGCGGTCGCTGCCATTGCGCTCAAATCGATACTTGCCGTCGCTTGAAGCCGATATTGCAAGTACACCAAGGGGCGGCTTGTGATTCTGGCCGAGGGCGCCTTAAATTTCTCGTCGCGCTCAAACAGGCTATTAACCACCGGAGAAATAAGAATCGAGCCCAACGAGTCGATCAGCCACCAACCAATAAAAACCTCAACCGGATGGAGGAACGAAGCGAGATTGAATCCCTTGCTTAACAGCACCATCACCAGCGCATTAATGGGAGCTACAATCAAAAGCGCGACGCCAATAAAGCGAATCACGCCTTCAAGGTTGGATTCCACCGGTTTCCAGTCGATGAGTCGCTTCAGGATGAATATTCCCGCGGAAGGCCCGAGAGCGCTCAAGACTATCGTCGCTAGAGCCGTGCCGAAGGGCGCAGGACTCGAGGAATAAGTGGCTAACGCGGCCATTAAGGCGCCGAGGGCAACCGGTGCGATGGACCAAGCCCCAAGACGCCACGCCAAGGCCATCGCCAAGCCGGAGGGCAGCCAGATCAGGAGCAACTCGGGACGATTGACGCTCAGCATGTGCGCCGCCAAACAGGCCAGTGTCGTTAGGACGAAGATTT
>JAYUOT010000178.1:0-3109 GCA_043760705.1 Betaproteobacteria bacterium | reverse complement strand
TTGCCGAACGCGTCGAGAATGCGACCATCGTTTTTGTTGTGTGTGATCGCGGCGATCGCTACCTTTCCACAGGCATTTTCCCGGCATAAATTGGACGGGAGCGGTGTGTTACTGGCGTTTCTTCGCCGCCGACAAACTCAGGGCTAAGTCGCGCACGGCCATCGCGTAAAAACTGGAACGATTATAGCGGGTGATGACGTAGAAGTTGCGCGGACCGGCCATGTAACTGGTGGCATTGTCACCATTTGGCAGGTCAATTAAGGCGAGCTTCATGTCGGTCGGCACTTCACCTTGCACTTCAATGCCGCTGTCAGCAAGTTCAAGAGCGCTAAATTTGGGTTCGATGCCCGCCGCGATCAGGTCTTGCAGTTTGGCGTTGGCCTGTAGCTTGACGTCAAAGACAATCGGTTCACCGGCCTTCCAGCCGTGATCGGCCAGAAACTTGGCCACGCTGCCAATCGCATCGGTGGGGCTGCCGCGCAGGTCAATCTGACCATCGCCATCAAAATCGGTGGCAAAGCGACGAATGCTACTGGGCATGAATTGCGGATAACCGATAGCGCCTGCGTACGAGCCTTTCACGCTAAAGGGCTTGATTTGCATGTCGCGGGTGAAGATTAAAAAATTCTCCAGTTCACTGCGAAAAAACTCGGCACGACGAGGGTAATCGAAGCTCAGCACGGTGAGGGCGTCCATGACCCGGTAGTCTCCGGTCACACGACCAAAGACCGTCTCCACACCAATAATGGCCATGATGATCTCTTCGGGGACGCCGTATGTTTGTGAAGCGCGTTTGGTGGCGACCGCATGGGTTTTCCAGAACTCGATACCGGCATTGATGCGGGTCGCGTCGATAAAACGACGACGGTAAACTTCCCAGGAGCGCTTGAAGGTCGCTGCCGCGGGGGTCATCAAGCGAATGATGCTTTCTTCGAAACGGACCGCGGCAAATAGGGGTTTCAATTCTTCTTCATTGAACTGATGCTTGGCGACCATTTCGGTCATGAAGTCTTGCACTTCAGTGCGCAGCGAGTAATCGATTCGGGGCGTACGTTGATATGAAAGCGGCACAATATTTTTGCTGCCAGTGCGTCTTGCCAGTGCCGCTCTGGCCTCTGGGGAAAGCGTTTCGACGTTTAATGCAGCCCCACTCGGGGTTTCCTGGGCCACGGCGTGAGAGGCCACCAGTGCAAACAGGCTGAGTGCGAGGATTCTAAGCCGCGAAAGGGTGTCATTCGCCGGGCTGTTAGCCGGAGCATTGGTCGGAGCATTAGTCGGAGCATTAGTCGGAGCAATAGCCGGAGCAATAGCCGGAGCAATAGCCGGACTCAAAGTAGAGGTAGTTCTTGGGTGAGAGCGTGACATCAGGGCTTAAAGCGGGCGATTAAGGTCTTCAAGTGTCTCACGTCTTCCAGGCTGGGCTTTTCTTGGCCATAGCGCCATTGATAATACCCTCGGGTAAATTGCTTGGCGATCTTCGCATCGCTAGGGTCGAGTAGCCTTTCAATGCGTTGGAAGTAACGCTGACCCGTTTCATGGGCTTGCTTGGTCAGTCCGGCGGCGGCAAGGCGATCTAAGAATTCCGCATAAACTTTTTCGAGGGGATCCTTGGGCGTTTTGGGGTGAAGCGTCAACAGCGCGCAGGCACCGATGACCAGGAGCAGGATGGCTGCGAGCACCATGGCGACCTCATGCCAGTCGTCGAAGTTAAGTCCCAATTTTTTAAAAAGATTCTTCTGCTTGGTATTGTCGTAGGAAAGAACCCATTGGTTCCAGGCGTTGGTCATGGCATCCAAGCCAAATTTAAGACGCGCGAAAGGGGATGCTGAGGCTGCCGAAAGATCACTATCCTGGTTGAAAGCCTGTCGGGTGTTTTTCTCAATGCGTTCCGGCGCGATGGCCTGGGTGGGGTCAACTCTTACCCAGCCCTTGTCGTCGAGCCAAACTTCCGCCCAGGCATGAGCATCCGATTGACGCACGATAAAGAAATCGTCGACAGGATTAAGCTGGCCACCGTGATAGCCGGTCACCACTCGGGCAGGAATATCCAGGGCGCGCATCATCACGACGAAAGCTTGGGCATAGTGTTCGCAAAAACCTGCTTGAGTATTAAACAGAAAATCGTCGATTCCGTTCTTCGCGAGCAACGGGGGACGCATGGTGTAGCGAAACGGCTCATTCCTGAACAGAGCCAAGGTTCGGGCGATGAGTTGACTGGCGTTGCCCGCTTCCTCGTTTTGCCACTTAGCGGCGAGCTGCAAAGTTTTTGGATTAAAACCAGGCGGTAGCTCCAACCAGTTTTGCAGGGAGAGTTTGGTTTCGTTGGTGCCCAGTTGATAGCGGGTGACCGAGAGTGCCGTGTAGCGGATTCGGTCGCCGACCGCCTCGTCCAAAACCGGTAAAAAATCGGTGTTGAATTTCACCTTTTCATTGGCGACGGCTCCAAATTCAGTGGCGACTTCGAGACCATATATCCAGCGTTGCTGATGAGGCTCCAGAGTCACGGTATAGGAGAATTTTGGAGAATCGGGCTCGATCTTGATTTGCGGATCGGGTGGCGCTACGACTGGTTTTCGGAGTGGGGACCAGGTTTTTCCGTCAAAGCTTCCGAAGGTCGGGCCACGCCAGTAGCTTTGCTTTTCGGTAGGAAGGGGGCCTTCAAACTTGACCCGAAAGGCCACTTCGCGCGATTCGCTCAGGGCACTAATTTGCCCGGGGCTCATTTGTTCGGAAAGTCCCGTCTTTGCGCTCCGGGCGTCGCTTGGCAGCCCCCACAGAGGTTGTGACAGGCGCGGGAACATGACAAACATGAGCGCTGCTACAGGAAGACTTTGCAGCATTAGTTTGCCGGCATAGCGAAAGCGACGATTGATGGGTTGCTCTGTATCGCCGAACTGCATGGTGATCATGCAGGCCAATAGCCCTGCGACCGACAGTAGTGTCGCTGCGGCCATCCAGATTGACTGGGAATTAAAGAAGCTCGCGAGAAGTAGAAAAAAACACAGAAAAATAACGACAAGTAGATCTCGTCGCGCTCTCATTTCCATCAGCTTGAGGCCAAGAAAGAGAATCAGTAAAGCGACACCAGGTTCGCGGCCAAATAAGGTGT
>JAYUOT010000177.1:0-3113 GCA_043760705.1 Betaproteobacteria bacterium | reverse complement strand
CAATAGCAAGTGCTATTGGCCGCAAAATCCGCCTTGTAGCCCATCCCAATTCAAGGGCCAAGCATCCACGCGATTAAATCCGCGCTTCCCTAGAGCTTCATCGGTGCGGCATAACCCGTGAGCTCCAGGTAGCCTTGTCCAATTTTTCTTTGGTTTTCGAACACAAAAACCAGGCCTTCCCAGTAAAAACCACCCGTACTGGCACGAGCATCGACTTCTTGATCATCCATCAATGGCTGCAGTGCGAGTGTGCGTTTGACCGTATTGTTTGGCTGCTGAAGTTCGACCTCCAGCTCGACTGGATAAAGCGCGTTCGAGCGCAAGGACCGCCATAACCGTTTGGGCTTCAAGCGAATCGATTGACGACGAACCCAGACTTGTTCTTGAGCGGGTATCAAGAAGTCTACCTCCCCCTGGGCATTGAAGCCGCGCGCCTCTGACCAAACGGCCTCACCCGTTACTTTAGGCCGGATCTGAAAAGCCATCAGGCTGCGACCGTCATCAAAGTTGAGCCCCATCCAATCCCAGCCCGCGGCGCTCTCGTCGAGCACTTCATTGGACCACTCATGATCCATCCAGGCTTGGCCGACGTAGTTCTTCGGGCGAATCCCCTCTTTGTTTTTCCCTTGGCTGGGGGAAGGAAGGTTCGGCTTTCCTGACACTACGTGGAGGGTGACATCGCCCTGCACCTGAAGCTGAGGGCGGCTGTAGTAATAGCTCGCCTGTTGAATCGACGGGCTCTTTTGTGAAAACCCTTGCACCCCTTGAAGAGCGGGAGGCGTTGATGCGCTCAACTGAAGATCGAGGCTAAAACTGGGGGTTTGAACGGTGAGCTTATAAAGGGAAGTCCCTGGGTTGTTCTCTTCGCGCTTGATGGATCGAGCTAATGACCGAACATCGGTATCGAGTTCGCTGAGGCTCGTAAGCTGATCAAAGCCCGTTCTCATCCTGGTTTGCTCATGAATGAGTTTTCCTTGGCTTCTTAGTGCAAGTGCTGCGTGTGAGAAGAGCAGTTGAGTGGCAGCGAAGCGGCTGGGGTTACCCTTGCCTTCACCGGTCGCCGAGCGAAAGAAGGTCACCTGAAAGCCGATGCGTTCGCCTTGCCCATCACGCGGCGCTAAGACACCGGTGACATACCACCACTCGGTGCGAAAATTAAGGTGCGCCCCATAGTCCCGTGGAAAAATCATCGGCCGGCCTAGTTGGACGGGATCGAAAGCATGGGTTTGTTTTGCGAGCCGGGTTTTCGGTGGCGAACTTCCTGCGCTAGTTTCAGCGCTAGTTTCTTCCGCCAAACTGAGCCCCGATACGCTTGGCAGGGTCAGCGCCGAACTCCAATACGGCAGCCGTTGGAGCCAGATCCGCCGCGCGCATGCTTGATTGAAGATTGGCTGATTTGTAAAGGCCTTCATTACCAGTCTTCCCGAACCGCTAGAACCGGGCCTTGGCGGGTGGCCGAGCGTGTGGCGAGCCAGGCCGTGAATACGCCAAGGGCGAGCACCATGAAGCCACTCCAAAACAAGGCTGCTGTGGGGATTTTGGTATCCATAGTCCAGTGAAAGGACTGGGGGTTGACGCGGTGAATCAAAATCCAAGCAAGAGCAAGGCTGAGCACGAGCGCCCAAAGCACGGAGAACAGCAGCATGATGGAAGTTTCAATCGCAAAAATTTTAGTGATTTGCCCGCGCGTGACTCCAAGATGGCGCAGCATGCCAAACTCTCGAGCTCGCGCCAAGGCCTCACCCGAATAGGTACTGGCGACTCCAAACAGTGCTCCCAGAACAGCGACGGCTTCGAGAACATAGGTGAGCGCAAAGCTACGATCAAACATAGCCAGTGAGAGTGCTCGAATCTCTTCCGTCGAGCGTATCATCATGGGTTCGCCGGGAAAGAGTGCGCGCAGTTGTTCCGAGATGAGCGTCAAGCGGCCAGATTTTGATTCGGGATCAGGCGCAAGCCAGATCAGCGCATCATCCACCCAGGCATCGTTCGCAAGCTCTGCATAGGTGGCACGCTGCATCACGATGGAGCCAGACTGTCGAACATAGTCTCGCCAAATCCCTGCGACTTGAAAGCTCGGTTCCTTGTTAAGGTGGTTACCCGCCGCCGCTTTTGCTTGGAGGCTCAACGCAGGCAAACTGACCACTTGGCCCACCGACCAGCCGTACAAATCCTGCATGGCTTCACTTGCAAAGATGGGAATATGACCCCTGGCCTGAATTTTTTGAATGAAGGCTTCGTCAGGTGCCGCACCCGTGAAGGGTAGATATTTTTGAACCTGTGCAAGATCGAGATCTTTGGCGAGCAGGGCAACCGGCGCAAACTTGTCGACCAGGCTTAGCTCAACGGCGCGCACCGCTTCGACTTTTACAATGCCAGGGATCTTGGCGATTTTCCTCAAAGCGTCCACTGAGAGCCGTTCCGAAGGATTCGATTTTCGTAGATAGAGCTCGGCGGGCAAGACCGTGTCCAACCATTGATCAACGCTCGCACGAAAGCTGTTGACCATAATGGCCATCGCGCTGGCGAGCGCTAGGCTGGCCACGATTCCTGCGACTGCCGCGCTGGCGTTGCCGGGTAAGCGTTCGAGTTTCTGACTGGTGAGCCAATAGCTCGGCCATTTCGCAAGGAAGAATTCATGCTGTGCCAAAGCGTGGCTGGCCAACCTGACCCAAACGGGGACCCACGCCACGCCGAGAACGATGAGTAAACCCATCGCGATATAAGCGGCGATGGGGATACCCTGCCAAGCCGGGGCGAAAACCAGTATCAAGGTTGTGGTGAGGCCAAGAGGGATGGCAATCACCAAGGTTTTTGAAGGAGACTTCGCGACCGGTTGATTGAGGCCGGAACGAAGAGCCTGAGCCGGTGCCCAATGACTGAGTTGCAAGGCTGGAACGATACTGCCTAGGGCGCTGACCAGGATGCCAACTAGAAAGAATGCCAGCATCGCCGGAGTATCCAGGCTGAGCTGGGGCTTGCTGCCTGAGAAGTAGCCGCCTCCAAGGTCACCGCCCACCAAACTTAGTACCGCGTAGGCGAGGGCGATCCCTAGCAGCAAGCCAAGCGTGCTGCCCGCAAAGCCCACCGCCAAGCCTTGACTCAGGACGATT
>JAYUOT010000176.1:0-16028 GCA_043760705.1 Betaproteobacteria bacterium | reverse complement strand
ACATCTTACTTGCACCGCCCTCCAGCCTTCGAAATCAACGAAACGCAACCTATTGGGTCCAGTCCGGCTGGTCGCCCCTTCAAAGCTGCGCACCTCGGTTTCGACATTGCGCTGTAAATCATTACAACGCGCTGTTGCTTCCAAGTGCCTGGACTTGATGTCAAATGGGCTTGCCGTCCAGGAGTCTCACGTGTTACCGCAGCACTCTCCCGCCATACTCGCACTTGCAGATGGCAGCATTTTTCGCGGCTATTCGTTTGGTGCCTCAGTCCAAACAGTTGGTGAAGTGGTGTTCAATACCGCCCTCACTGGCTATCAGGAAATTCTGACTGACCCAAGCTATTGCCGCCAAATTGTTACCCTGACCTATCCTCATATTGGCAACTACGGCATTAACCCCGAAGATGACGAATCCGGGGGTATTTTTGCCTCAGGTCTGATCGTCAAAGATGTGCCCAAACGCGTATCCAGTTGGCGCAGCGTAGAAAGTCTGTCGGACTTTTTGCGTCGTCATAAAGTCCCTGGCCTCGCGGGTATCGACACTCGCAAGCTGACCCGTATTTTGCGTGACAAGGGTGCTCAAAACGCGTGCTTGGTCGCGGCCGAATTCGGTCAATCGATTGACGAGGACGCCGCCGTCGCGGCCGCTAAAGGATTTCCAGGCCTCGCTGGCATGGACCTCGCAAAGGTGGTGTCTGCCAAAGAGTCCTATCCTTGGACCGAGGGTATCTGGCGCCTGGGATCGGGTTACGACAAAGCGCCCGCGACACGTTTTCATGTGGTGGCCTTCGATTTCGGCGTGAAGCGCAATATCCTGCGTCTGCTCGCTGATCGTGGCTGCAAGCTCACCGTGGTTCCCGCACAAACCTCGGCCGCCGATGTTTTGGCCCTTCAACCCGATGGCATCTTCTTGTCGAATGGTCCGGGCGATCCGGAGCCCTGCGACTACGCCATTGCCGCCAGCAAGGCTCTGATTGAGCAGGGCTTACCAACCTTCGGGATTTGCTTGGGCCATCAAATCATGGGCTTGGCTTCGGGCGCCAGAACCATGAAGATGAAGTTTGGTCATCATGGTGCCAATCATCCGGTCAAAGATCACGATACCGGTCAAGTGCTCATTACCAGCCAGAATCATGGCTTTGCGGTGGACCCGGCCAGCCTGCCCAAAAATTTGCGCATTACCCATACTTCTTTGTTTGACGGTTCGATTCAAGGCCTGGCTCGCACGGACAAACCAGCGTTTTGTTTTCAAGGCCACCCCGAAGCGAGTCCCGGCCCTCACGATATTGAGTACTTGTTTGATCGCTTTATGGGCTTGATGGATCAGGCGGCCAAGGCCCCGGCAGCCGGAGCCAAGGCTTGAATTGGTTTTCGCTTTGAGCTCGTGTTGGCAGCGTTTAAGTAATTTTAGCTAGAAGTCAACAAAGAAAGTAAAAAAGAGGCCCTTATGCCTAAACGTAGTGATTTAAAAAGTATTCTGATTATTGGCGCTGGTCCGATCATCATCGGCCAGGCTTGTGAGTTTGATTATTCGGGTGCGCAAGCGTGCAAGGCGTTGCGCCAAGAGGGCTATCGTGTCATTCTCGTGAACAGCAATCCAGCCACGATCATGACTGACCCCGAGACGGCAGATGTGACCTACATTGAGCCCATCACCTGGCAGGTGGTTGAGCGCATTATCGAGAAAGAGCGGCCGGATGCGATTTTGCCGACCATGGGTGGGCAGACCGCACTGAACTGCGCGCTTGATTTGCATCATCATGGTGTCCTCACGAAGTACGGCTGTGAATTGATCGGCGCCTCTCCCGAGGCGATTGATAAGGCCGAAGATCGGTCAAAATTTAAACAGGCGATGACCAAGATTGGTCTGGGCTCGGCACGTTCTGGAATTGCACATACCGTCGAAGAGGCCTGGGTGGTGCAAAAGACCTTGGGCTTTCCGGTCATTATTCGCCCAAGCTTTACACTCGGCGGCACGGGTGGCGGCATTGCCTACAACGGCGAAGAGTTCGAGGCGATTTGTAAACGTGGTATCGAAGCCTCTCCTACGCACGAGCTTCTCATCGAAGAAAGCCTGATTGGCTGGAAAGAGTACGAAATGGAAGTGGTTCGCGACCATAAAGACAATTGCATCATCGTATGCTCCATCGAAAACTTGGACCCCATGGGCGTGCATACCGGTGACTCGATTACCGTAGCCCCTGCTCAGACCTTGACTGACAAAGAATACCAACTGTTACGCAACGCCTCGATTCAGATTCTGCGCGAGATCGGCGTCGATACCGGTGGCTCAAACGTACAGTTCTCGATCAATCCCAAAGATGGTCGAATGATCGTGATTGAAATGAACCCGAGGGTCTCGCGTTCGTCTGCCCTGGCTTCAAAAGCGACCGGCTTCCCCATCGCCAAGATCGCCGCCAAGCTCGCGGTCGGATATACCCTGGATGAGCTGCAAAACGACATCACGGGCGGCGCAACCCCCGCCTCGTTTGAGCCCTCGATCGATTATGTCGTCACAAAAATTCCGCGCTTCACTTTTGAGAAGTTCCCGCAGGCCGATTCGCGCCTCACGACGCAAATGAAATCGGTCGGCGAGGTGATGGCGATTGGCCGCAACTTCCAGGAGAGTTTCCAAAAGGCCTTGCGCGGCCTGGAGACCGGGATTGACGGCATGGATGAGCGCAGTACCGACGAGGACGACATCACCCGCGAAATCGGTGAGCCTGGCCCCGAGCGCATTCTTTATGTGGGCGATGCTTTCCGTATCGGAATGTCGGTTGAAGATATTTATGAAGAGTCCGGCATCGACCCCTGGTTCTTGGCGCAGATTGAAGAAATTATCCAGCTCGAAAAGAAAATCGCGAACCGTGATATTTCAAGCCTGTCGGCGGCCGAGATGCGTTTCCTGAAGGGCAAGGGTTTCTCGGATCGCCGCATGGCCAAGCTTGCAGGCACCCATGCCGACGTCGTGCGTGAATTGCGTCACTCGCTTGGGGTGCGTCCGGTGTATAAGCGCGTCGACACCTGCGCGGCGGAGTTCGCCACCCACACCGCCTACATGTACTCCACTTACGAAGACGAGTGCGAGGCCAAGCCTACCAACAAGAAAAAGATCATGGTCCTGGGTGGGGGTCCGAACCGCATTGGTCAGGGCATCGAGTTCGATTATTGCTGCGTGCATGCGGCCTTCGCTCTGCGCGAGGATGGCTTTGAGACCATCATGGTCAACTGCAACCCTGAAACCGTTTCGACCGATTACGATACTTCGGATCGCCTCTATTTCGAGCCACTGACCCTCGAAGACGTACTTGAGATTGTCGCGGTCGAAAAGCCCCTCGGCGTGATCGTGCAGTACGGTGGGCAAACGCCTTTGAAACTGGCCTTGGCGCTTGAGGCGAATGGCGTCCCCATCATTGGTACCTCGCCCGAGTCCATCGACATCGCCGAAGACCGCGAACGTTTCCAAAAGCTTTTGCATGAGATCAAACTTTTGCAACCACCCAACCGCACTGCACGAACCGAACCGGATGCCATTCGACTCGCCCAGGAAATTGGCTATCCTCTGGTCGTGAGACCGAGCTATGTCTTGGGTGGCCGGGCCATGGAAATTGTCCACGAGCAACGTGATCTCGAGCGTTACATGCGCGAGGCGGTGAAAGTCTCGAACGACTCTCCAGTGCTTCTTGATCGCTTTCTCAATGACGCCATCGAAGTGGATGTGGATTGTATTTGCGACGGCCAAAGAGTCTTTATCGGCGGCGTGATGGAGCACATTGAGCAAGCTGGGGTTCACTCGGGCGATTCAGCATGTTCCCTGCCGCCTTACTCACTATCTCCGCAATTGATTGAAGAAATTAAGCGTCAAACCGAGATGATGGCCCGGGCACTCAAGGTCGTCGGGCTGATGAATGTTCAGTTTGCGATTCAGCGCGACCCACCCGGTCAGGAATCAGCCATGGGCGGGACCGTCTATGTGCTCGAAGTGAATCCACGGGCTTCGCGCACGGTGCCTTTCGTGTCGAAAGCCACGGGCCTGCAACTGGCAAAAATAGCCGCGCGCTGCATGGCCGGTATCTCGCTCGACCAGCAGGGAATTGGTCGAGAAGTGGTTCCTAAGTATTTTTCCGTTAAAGAAGCTGTCTTCCCGTTCGTGAAATTCCCGGGCGTCGATCCTATTCTTGGCCCGGAAATGAAATCGACCGGCGAAGTCATGGGTGTCGGCTACACCTTTGGTGAAGCTTTCGTGAAGTCACAGATGGCCGCAAGCGTCAAGCTGCCCACCAGTGGCAACGTATTTATTTCGGTCAAGGATCAAGACAAGCCGCGCATGATTTCTGTCGCTCGTTCGTTGCACGAGATGGGCTTCAAGCTGTTCGCCACCAAGGGCACGGCAGCCTCGATTCATTCTGCCGGTGTGCCGGTTGAGCAGGTGAACAAGGTGCAAGATGGCCGGCCTCATGTGGTCGATCTGATGAAGAACTCTGAAATTGTACTGGTCATCAACACGGTTGAAGAAAAGCGTGGTGCGATTGTCGATAGCAAGCAAATTAGAACTACGGCGCTGTCACAACGTGCCGCTTATTACACAACCATCGCGGGAGCCTGGGCTGCAGTGGAAGGTATGAAGCAACTGAACACCCTGGATGTCTACAGTTTGCAGCAGCTCCATCAAGAGCTTCACTAATGTCGCTGAAAGTTTTTCGTAATTGCTTCAGTATCTGAAACCTAAATCAATGGTCCTAGTATGAGTTCAGTTCCTTTAACCAAGCGTGGTGCCGAGCTTTTGAGAGAGGAGCTTCATCGCCTCAAAACCATCGAGCGTCCCGCGGTCATTAATGCCATCGCCGAAGCAAGATCACACGGCGATTTGTCTGAGAATGCCGAATACGACGCGGCCCGCGAACGCCAGGGTTTTGTCGAAGGTCGCATTGCCGATATCGATGGCAAGCTCTCCAACGCACAGATCATTGACCCGGCTGAAGTTGACGCCGAAGGCCGCGTGGTCTTTGGGGCCACGGTGGAGCTGGAAGATCAAAAATCCAGTGAAGTCATTCGTTACCAAATTGTAGGGGACGACGAGGCCAATATTAAGGCCGGCTTAATCTCTATTTCCAGCCCGATCGCTCGTGCCTTGATTGGCAAATACGCTGGTGATATCGCAGAAGTTCAGGCGCCTGGTGGCATTAAGGAGTATGAGATTTTGCAGGTGCGCTACATTTAAACATCTCTAAAGTTGAATCCCATTGATCTGCTTAGTCGAACCTAAGTCAAGGATTTATCCTCGCGATTCTTTGTCATCGAAGTGCCGACGTAATTTGATCGCAAATGCCTGCGCTGTGGTCCTAGCCACCGCGTTTGTGACAAGTTCGGATTTTGTGTTCGCTCTTGAGACGCCTACCTCTTCAATTGTGCTTGATTTCCCGCACGGTGGCTGTAGACTTGAGGTGTCCAGCGATGGATATACGTCGATCAGCTATGGCTCAATGCCTCGTTGGGTACGCATCAGACCGAATACCTTTGGTTTTGACGACCTGGCGAGTTCAATCAAAGCACGTGAGACTCTCCCAGAGTCCAAGGCAACTCGTTCTAGCGCTTCGGGCTCCTTCGAGTTGCCAGAGAGTGGGGGTCAAGTACGAGACATCATGGACAAGGCCTTCGTTCGAAAAATGTTGAACCGAGCCTGGAAAGCCCGTGTCCCCGCAAAGAACTTGCGAGAAATTGAAGACTACCGATGGCTGGCGAAAGTCTGCGCATTTTACTAAGAGGGGGAGTCGTGCGCCTCGCGAGTTATTGGTCGCCGAGTTTCTGACTAGTCTCGACTACTTTTCCGGCGCGGCCCACGATCTTCTTCCGAGCCTTGTAATTTCTTGGGGATATGTTCACGCGGAGCTTGAACGGTTTTGGGCTTGTAGACCACGAGCAACTTGCCAATGGTTTGCACTTTCTCGCACGCGAGTTGGGCGCAAATTGTGGCTAGCATGTCGAGGCGCGCATCGCGATCATCACCCGCGACTCGAATCTTGATCAAGGCATGCACCTTGAGCGCTCCCCCAATCTCGCTCAACACGCTCGGGCTCAGCCCTTTGTCCCCAATCATCACGACAGGGTCGAGGTGGTGGGCCATCGCCTTGAGCTCTTTGCGATCCGCGGCGGACAAGGGCAGGGCCTTCAGTAAGGCCTTGGGTATGGATTCGGCCAGCTGCGCTCGTGCAGGTGCTCCGCGTGGAGAGGAGGACTTTGCTGTCTTAATCGCGGATTGAATGGGGCTTAGCCTTGAGTGGCGAGTTTGCATATTTGCTCTGAAGTCGTAGGATCAAAATTAGAAGGATCCAACCAGTGTTGGAAGGAGCGCTTGACGGAGGGCCATTCCCGGTCGAGCATGGAGAACCACGCGGTGTCCCGGTTTCGAGCTTTTGCCACCATATGTTGACGAAAAATTCCTTCGAAACGAAAACCAAAACGCAAAGCGGCTTGGCGCGAAGGCATGTTGTCGGAATCACATTTCCATTCGAAGCGGCGATAGCCTAGATCTTCGAAGATGTATTGGGCGGCCAGGAAGAGCGCTTCGGTCGCGACTCTTGTCTTGGCCAGGCTCGGGCCCCACAGGATGTGGCCAATCTCGATGACCCCGTGCTCAGGCGTGATGCGCATCAAAGCCTGACGGCCTTCGCAACGACCGCTGGCGAGGTCGATCACCGCGAAAAACAAAGGGTCATCGGAGGCAGTAATTTTGTCGATCCAGGCATCAAAGCGGTCGCGTGAGACGGGTGAATCGAACAGGTAGCGAAACCGTTCCTCCGCACCTGGCGCCATTGAGGCCTCATAAAGCTGGTCGCCATGGGTTTGGGAATTGAGGGGTTCCAGGCGACAATACCGACCTTGATGGATCCTGCGTGGCGGTTTGCCTGCCTTGAAATTTTCGAGTGAGGCGGGTGGGGTCATGACGTGAGTTTAACCTGTGGCCAAGTGTACCCGGTGGCAAAAAATAAATTTAGTAAAGCCTGGTTAGATCGCCATCGTAACGATCCGTATGTGAAGCTTGCCCAAAAGCACGGTTACCGTGCGCGCGCTGCCTTTAAGCTGATCGAGATCGACGAGCAAGATCAATTGATCCGCCCAGGCATGCTCATTGTCGACCTGGGTTCGACCCCCGGTGCCTGGAGTCAAGCGACCCGCGAGCGTTTGCGGATTAAATCCGAGGGGCAGACCGTGATGAGCGGGCGCATCGTGGCACTGGATATTTTACCGATGGAGCCGGTCGCAGACGTTGATTTCATCCTGGGCGATTTCCGGGAAGACTCGGTACTGAAAGAGCTTGAGATGATGCTCGGTGGGCAGAAGGCGGACTTGGTACTCTCAGATATGGCCCCAAACTTAAGCGGAGTGGAGCTGACCGATACCGCCAGGATGCAGCATTTAATCGAGCTTGCTTGCGATTTTGCCCAGAATCACTTGAAGCCAGACGGGGCATTATTGGTGAAGTGCTTTCATGGCAGTGGTTACAACGAAATTGTGCAGTTGTTTAAAGCCACGTTTAAACAAGTGGCCAGCCGCAAACCCAAGGCCTCTCGTCCGGAATCCTCCGAAATTTTTCTTTTGGGTCGTAAGCTAAAAAATCCCTAGTCGACTAAACTTTAAGGCGCTTTTCTCGCCAGACGGCCGAAATCAACCGACCTAAGCCTTGAAATGTTTGGCTTAGGCACCACCTTGGCCAAGCAAAGCCTTACAATGACGTGAAGGGTTTGGCACAAAACCCTATTTTCAGTTGACTTCTTAGTCCCTTGTTCTCCTCCGGGATCAAAAATGAATAATATTTTCTCCAAAGCCGCCATCTGGGTTGTTATTGCTGTTGTCTTGTTCTCCGTGTTCAAGCAATTTGACACCCGACAAACCCGTGGCAATGATGTGTCCTATTCCCAATTCATGGCTGAGGCCAAGGATGGACGAGTCGAAGAGGTCATGATCGAAGGTCGGATCCTTAAGGGCAAGGGCAAAGACGGCAAGAGCATTACCGCTTACGCCCCAAGCGACGTCTGGATGGTGGGCGATTTGCTCAAATACGGTGTACAGGTTCGTGCCAAGCCGGACGAAGAGCAAAGCTTTTTGCTGAACATTTTTGTCTCCTGGTTCCCGATGCTGTTACTGATCGGCGTTTGGGTGTTCTTTATGCGCCAAATGCAGGGCGGCGGCCGTGGAGGTGCCTTCTCCTTTGGCAAATCCAAAGCCAAGATGCTCGACGATGCCAATAATACGGTCACATTTGCCGACGTCGCCGGTTGCGATGAGGCCAAAGAAGACGTGCAAGAACTGGTCGATTTTCTGCGTGATCCCTCGAAGTTCCAAAAACTGGGGGGCCGTATCCCTCGCGGCATTTTGATGGTGGGCTCACCGGGTACCGGTAAAACCCTCCTGGCTCGCGCTATCGCTGGCGAAGCCAAGGTGCCGTTTTTCTCGATTTCTGGTTCTGATTTTGTCGAAATGTTCGTCGGCGTAGGTGCCGCCCGAGTTCGCGACATGTTTGAAAATGCTAAAAAGCATGCGCCTTGCATCATTTTTATCGATGAAATTGATGCAGTGGGTCGTCAGCGTGGCGCAGGCCTCGGTGGCGGTAACGACGAGCGTGAGCAAACCTTGAATCAAATGTTAGTGGAAATGGACGGTTTCGAAACCGGCCAGGGCGTGATTGTGATCGCCGCCACCAACCGTCCTGACGTACTCGATCCCGCCTTGCTGCGTCCTGGACGTTTCGACCGCCAAGTCGTTGTGCCTTTGCCCGATATTCGCGGCCGTGAACAGATTTTGAATGTTCATATGCGCAAGATTCCGATGGCGACTGACGTCAAGGCCGACATCATTGCCCGCGGTACTCCTGGTTTCTCCGGGGCTGATTTGGCCAACCTGGTGAATGAGGCTGCTCTTTTCGCGGCGCGCCGTAACGGTCGCACCGTAGAAATGAACGACTTTGAGAAAGCCAAAGACAAGATCATCATGGGCTCCGAGCGTCGCACCATGGTGATGGACGACGAGGAGAAGCGCAATACGGCTTATCACGAGTCAGGTCATGCCCTGATCGGTAAATTGCTGCCTAAGTCCGATCCGGTTCATAAAGTCACCATCATCCCTCGTGGCCGTGCCCTGGGCGTGACCATGACGCTTCCCGAAAAGGACAAGTACAGCTACGACCGCGACTTCATGCTGAACAAGATCGCGATGCTCTTTGGGGGTCGTATTGCCGAAGAAGTGTTCATGAACCAAATGACCACCGGCGCATCGAACGATTTTGAGCGGGCGACCCAAATGGCTCGCGATATGGTGACGCGTTACGGGATGAGTGATGCCATGGGCCCGATGGTTTATGCTGAGAACGAGGGGGAGGTATTCCTTGGTCGCTCGGTCACCAAGACCAATAATGTGTCTGAAGCCACGATGCAACAAGTGGATCAAGAAATCCGTCGCATCATTGATCAGCAGTACGCCTTGGCGCGCAAGTTGATCGAAGAACACGCCGACATCATGCATGCCATGGCTAAAGCTCTGTTAGAACTGGAAACAATTGATGCCGATCAGATCGACGACATCATGGCGGGCAAGCCGCCTAGACCTCCCAAGCAGACAGGGGGATCCTCCTCTTCTTCAGGTGGTAGTGGTTCGGCACCCGCCACTTCAGTGGCTACGCCTCCCGTTAAACCCACGGAAGATCCTGCCGTTGGCGGAGCTGCCAGCTAGGTGCTGCAACTCTTAGATGAGTGGGCCTTGAGGTCTTTTGAGGTCTGCTCGCTAGTCGTTTGAATACCTCCATTAAGGAATCATCCACCTTAAACGCCCGCTGGTTTCAGTGCGGGCGTTTTCGTTTTGATCTCAGCCCGAATTCTGGTCGGGTCCTGGTGATGGGCGTCCTGAACCTTACGGCCGACTCGTTCTCGGACGGTGGCCGATTCTTAAGCCATACACAGGCCCTTAAACATGCTCAGGCGATGATCGAAGCCGGTGCCGATATCCTGGATCTCGGTGCAGAATCTACCCGGCCAGGAGCGGCTTCAATCACTGAGGATGAGGAGCTTGGTCGCCTACTTCCGATGATAGAGTCTTTGAGAGGTTCGGGAGTGGCTTTGTCGGTGGATACGCGCAAGCCCGCTGTGATGTTTGCCGCGCTTGAAGCCGGGGCCGATCTGCTCAATGATGTGGAGGGTTTCCGGAAGCTTGTGAATGCCAGTCTCGTAGAGAAACCCGGCCCGCTGAGCCAGAGTCAATCGTTACTTCGCGATAATATTGTTAAATATAAAGCGGGTCTGTGCATCATGCACATGCAAGGCGACCCGCTAACCATGCAGAAAAACCCCATTTATCGGGATGCGGTCGCCGAGGTCTGTCAGTTCTTGCAAACTCAGGCCAACGCCTTGCAGTCTATAGGCGTTGCAACAGAGCAACTGGTATTAGATCCGGGGATTGGGTTCGGAAAAACGTTCGAACATAACCAGGCGATATTGAATCGCCTGGAAGAGATTCAGAGCTTAGGGCGGCCGCTTTTAGTGGGGCTTTCCAGGAAATCCTTTTTGGGTCAGTTGACGGGGCGCGGCGTTGAAAATCGTCTCGCGGCGAGTTTATCTGGCGCATTGGCGGCGGTTTCGAGGGGTGCAAGTATTGTCCGGGTTCACGATGTGGCTGAGACGGTAGATGCACTAAAAGTGTGGCGTGCGATTCAAGCTCCTCCCGGAGCATGAACGCCTGAAGGATAATTATGGCTCGTAAATATTTTGGTACTGACGGCATCCGCGGCAAGGTTGGAACCTATCCAATTACCCCCGATTTTGTAATGCGTTTAGGCTATGCCGCCGGCAAGGTACTGTCAGCCAAGAGAAAGTCTGGCCGACCCGGCGTGCTCATTGCCAAAGACACGCGAGTCTCTGGTTATCTGCTCGAGTCTGCATTGGAAGCTGGCTTTGCTTCGGCGGGGGTTGATGTACACATGTGCGGCCCTCTGCCCACCCCTGGTGTGGCCTACTTGACCCGGGCCCTGCGGCTTTCCGCTGGCGTGGTGATTAGCGCCTCGCATAATCCCTTTGATGACAATGGCATCAAATTCTTTTCTCAAGACGGTGACAAGCTCGATGATCAGGTCGAGTTCGAAATAGAAGCCGAGCTTGAACGGCCCATGACCTGCGTGGACTCCTACAAATTAGGCAAGGTCAAGCGGGTTGAAGATGCCGCAGGCCGTTATGTCGAGTTTTGCAAGTCGACTTTCCCGAACTATCTCGATTTGAGCGGGCTGAGAGTGGTCATTGATTGCGCCCATGGTGCGGCCTATCAAACCGGTCCCGCCGTGCTGCATGAGCTTGGGGCTGAAGTCATCCCGATCAATCACTGGCCTGATGGCTTTAATATTAATTTGCGCGCGGGAGCAACCCATCCCGAGGTCTGTCAAGAGGCGGTCGTGGCACACCATGCCGACGTCGGCATCTCGATGGACGGCGATGCTGATCGTTTACTCATGGTCGATAGTGACGGACGCATTTATAACGGCGACGAGTTGCTATACGCCATCGTGATGGATAAGCACAAGGTTTCGCCGGTCGCCGGTGCTGTGGGTACATTGATGACTAATTTTGCTTTGGAGCGTGCCTTCGCGGACGCAGGCATCGGCTTCGTCCGTTCCAAGGTGGGTGACCGTTACGTGCTAGAAATGTTAAAGGAAAAGGGCTGGATGTACGGTGGCGAGGGCTCGGGACATTTGATCTGCCTGGACTGTCATTCCACGGGCGATGCCACGATTAGTGCCTTGCAGGTGCTGGCTGCGATGCGCCGGGGTGGTCAATCCCTCGCGTCCCTGGTGTCTGGACTGAAGCTTTACCCCCAGACCTTGATCAATGTGAAGGTGGACAAGAGTTTTGATCTCAAAGCCTGTACCACGCTGCATCAGGTGCAGACCCAGGTCGAAGCCGAGTTAGGTAAAACCGGCAGAGTGCTGATTCGTGCCTCGGGTACGGAACCCCTCTTGCGAGTGATGGTTGAAGCCGAGAGCGACGAGATCGCACAACGGCAGGCGGAACGCTTGGTTTCCGCAATTGGATAATTTAGGATAGAATCTCGGGTTCTCGGGGTGTAGCTTAGCCTGGTATAGCGCCTGCTTTGGGAGCAGGAGGCCGGAGGTTCGAATCCTCTCACCCCGACCATTTTTTTGCTGCCCGACCCATCTAAATGCCGGATTATTTCGGTGTTTGGTTAGATCTCTGCCCGTAGCTCAGTTGGATAGAGCATCAGCCTTCTAAGCTGAGGGTCACAGGTTCGATTCCTGTCGGGCAGGCCAAGATGGAAAGAAGTACAGTAGTCGAACAGCGGTGGCTGTAGCTCAGTTGGTAGAGCCCTGGATTGTGATTCCAGTGGTCGTGGGTTCGAGCCCCATCAGCCACCCCATCGGTCTGGAAGTACTACTTCAGCGGCAAAGAAAAATGCCTGGCGCTTGGCGTCGATCCGGATGTCGGGCTAAAAGAGGCCCGGACCGCTCGCGACGAGGTAAGGAAGCAACAACAACGTGGGGCTGATCCCGTACTTGAGCGCAAGGTTGAGAGCCTCATTGACCGGCAGCAGGGGGGGCGCAGAACGGCGAAGTACAGGCCCAATGCGATCAACCAGATGCCACACCCGGCGAGTATCCATGTCGAGACAGGGTGAGTTTTAGCGGGACCGTGCATGCGTTATTTGCCGATCTCGAAATTACTTGATCTGCGCTGTGCCGTCTGTGCGTAAGCGAACGATGTGAGTTCAGGGCGTCGCCTATTTAGCTAGGAGATCCAGCGTCTCACCCACCCGGCTACTTCCCAACCGTTTGCAGCGCAACCGGCACCGGGGGAAGCTGCTTTCCCGCGCTTTGCATGTCCGGCCCCCTGCTGGGTTTGCTAGCGAACAGACACTGAGCTGGAACGAGCTTACCTTTAACCCAAGAGTCGCCACGAGTTAATCGCGGCCGGAACCAGCTTCGCGCGCAGATCGTCTTCACTCTTTTGGGGCGATTGCGCCCCTGCGCAGACGGCACCACCACCCGTCCGCGCTGATCACGCAACGAAAGGGGAGCCGGATGCAACTCGGCATGATCGAATTGGGTAGGATGGGTGTGAGCATGGTGCGGCGCTTGCCCAGGGGTAGTCACGCGGGTATGGTTCACGACCTGCAACCTTCTGTTGTCGATGAGGCGCTTGATGATTTCGTGCCGTT
Source organism: Betaproteobacteria bacterium (assembly GCA_043760705.1). Lineage (GTDB taxonomy): Bacteria > Pseudomonadota > Gammaproteobacteria > Burkholderiales > Burkholderiaceae_E > JAPOKJ01. The sequence continues at coordinate 2,819 of JAYUOT010000176.1, read as the reverse complement.
GCTGGACGCATGCGACATCGTCATCGACGGCGGCAACTCGTACTACCGTGACGACCTACGGCGAGACATGCAACTACAGACCCGAGGCATTCACTTCCCCGACGTCGGAACCAGCGGTGGCGATGCCGGCCTGGTCGCCGAGTCGTGGCGTCGAGGCAGGGTCATCGGTTCGTGGTTGCTTGACCTGACCGCCGCTGCCTTGCTGAAGAACGCGCAACTGGCTGGATACGGCGGTCGTGTGTCGGATTCGGGCGAAGGCCGCTGGACGATCCAGGCGGCCATCGACGAAGGGGTGCCGGCGTCATGACCGCCCCGCATGACGTCGTGTTCCTGCTCGACGTAGATAACACGCTGCTCGACAACGACCGCGTCATCGCCGACCTGCGCGCACACCTGGATCGTGAGTTCGGCAGCGCCAGTGCGGCGCGCTACTGGGCGATCTTCGAGAGCTTGCGCAGCGAACTCGGTTATGCGGACTACCTGGGCGCGCTGCAGCGCTATCGCCTCGATGCCGAGCTTGGGCAAGGCAGTGACCTGCGCCTTCTACAAATGTCGGCATTCCTGATCGACTACCCGTTTGCGGAACGGCTTTACCCGCGCGCCCTTGAAGTCATCGAGCGCCTGAGCAGCTTTGGGCCCACGGTGATTCTGTCCGATGGCGACGTGGTGTTTCAGCCGCGCAAGGTTCGCCGATCGGGCCTTTGGGATGCCGTTTCCGGCCGCGTGCTGATCTACATCCACAAGGAGCAAATGCTGGGCGCGATGCAGCGCCATCACCCGGCGCGGCACTACGTGATGGTGGACGACAAGCTGCGCATCCTGGCCGCTATGAAAGAAGTCATGCAGAAGCGCCTGACCACCATCTTCCCGCGTCAGGGCCACTATGCGCTGGACCCTGCCGTAGTCGCTACCTACCCGGCTGCAGACCTCAGCATCGAACGCATCAGTGGCCTACTCGATGCGGACATTTCTAGCCTTTTCGCACCCCAGGAAAATTGATGAAACCCCAGATGAACACCAACACCCGCAAGCTGCACGATCTGGGGCAACGCATCGGGCTCGACAACATCACGCGCGAGGTCCTGAACAACGGGGCCCTGGCGCGCTACATCGCCGAGTTGTCGGTGACGGGGCTGACGGGTGCGGCGTTGCCAGCGGATGGTGGTTACGCGGAGGCTATGCTTGAAGAGTTCAAGCGCGAAGGCGTTGATGACGAAGCGCCTGCCGCGCAGTTGCGGCGCGAGGGTGGGCAGGTATTTGCCAGGTCGTGGAGCAGCTTGATGGCGAGGATTCGTGAAAAGAGTTCGCAACCTGCAGCGGCGGCGCAAAGCGCGGGGACGGCATGAACCTCGGCTACGACAAAGCTCTCTATGTATTGCCGTTTGACCACCGGCAGTCTTACGTGACGGACATGTTCCACTTCAAGCCGCCGCTTGACGCGACACAGCATGAACAGGTCATCGACACCAAGCAGGTGCTGGTACGCTTCAATGCTGCGCGTGCGCATCGCAGGCGCATAACGTTCTGTCCCAAAAGGCTCCCATGACTGACTCCTTGAACCCTGATACCCTGCAAAAGATTGACGCCTACTGGCGTGCGGCGAACTATCTGTCGGTCGGGCAGATCTATCTGCAAAACAACCCGTTGCTCGAGCGCCCGCTCACGCTTGCAGACATCAAGCCGCGCCTGTTGGGCCATTGGGGCACGACGCCGGGTTTGAACCTTCTCTACGTTCACCTGAACCGGCTGATCAAAGAACACGACCTGAACATGATTTACGTCATGGGTCCCGGCCACGGCGGGCCAGGCATCGTGGCCCACAGTTATCTGGAAGGGTCGTACACCGAACACTACCCGGCCATCGAACGCAACCGCAATGGCCTGCAGCGGCTGTTTCGGCAGTTCTCGTGGCCGCAAGGCATCCCCAGCCACGTGTCGCCCGAAGTGCCTGGTTCGATCCATGAGGGTGGGGAGTTGGGATACTCGTTGGCCCATGCCTATGGAGCTGCATTCGACAACCCCGATCTCATCGTCGCCTGCGTCGTTGGTGATGGCGAGGCCGAGACCGGTGCGCTGGCAGCGAGCTGGCATTCCAACAAATTCTTGAACCCTGCGCGCGACGGCGCGGTGCTGCCGATCCTGCACCTCAACGGCTACAAGATCGCCAACCCGACTGTGCTGGCGCGCATCAGCCGGGAGGAATTGACCGACCTGATGCGCGGCTACGGCCACGAGCCGCATTTCGTCGAGGGCGACGACCCGGTGCTTGTGCACCAGGCGTTGGCCGGCGCGCTAAATGAGGTGTTGGCGCAAATTCGAGAATTTCAACAGCAGGCGCGAGCGCTCGATGTCGGTCAATCTCCGCTACGCCCACGCTGGCCGATGATCGTCCTGTGCACGCCCAAAGGCTGGACCGGGCCGGACCAGGTTGACGGCAAGCAGATCGAAGGCAGCTGGCGCTCGCATCAGGTACCCATTGCCGAGTTCAAGACCGCCGGGCATGTGCTGCAGCTGGAAAGCTGGCTCAAGAGTTACCGGCCCGAGGAACTTTTCGACAACGATGGTCGATTCCGTGAGGAGTTGGCGACGCTGGCACCGAAAGGCCAGCGTCGCATGGGCTCTAACCCGCATGCCAACGGGGGCGCGCTGCTGAAGCCGCTGGACATGCCTTCCTTCCGCGACTATGCCGTTGCGGTGCCTGAGCCCGGCGCCGTGGAGGCCGAGGCTACTCGCGTCCTTGGCAGGTTTCTGCGCGACGTCATGAGGCTTAACTTCAAATCGGCCAACTTCCGACTCTTCGGCCCGGATGAGACCGCGTC
>JAYUOT010000175.1:0-3117 GCA_043760705.1 Betaproteobacteria bacterium | reverse complement strand
CTGAGCTTCAAGCGATCCACAAAGGCCGCATCGTGACCGGAGGCCTCGGCGTGGGCAAGGTCTTTCGCATTGGCGGCTTGCAAGGCCTTGGCTTCACGACGGATCGCTGCGGCAGTTGCTAGGAGCGCACGGTTTTTGAGTTCTGCAGGGGCGCGGGCCAGGCTGCGGCCTGCTTGGCGCGCTTGGGCCCCCAGTTGCTGCATATAGGCATGAACATCAATCGCTTCAGTTTTCATAAATTAAATCATCCTTCCCGCATAGGGCGAGGGCGAGCTCGGTAAGCGCCTGCCATGCGTCTTTGTGGCCGAGATGGGGTAGGGCGCTCGGCGCAATGCCTTTGACAATTGTATCGGCTTGGGAGGCGAGTTGCAGGGCTTTGCGAATTTGCGTCGGTTTTAGCCTACGAACGGCTTGCTCATAGGCCGGCCGGTTTTTCCAGAACACGCCTCGCAGTACATTTTCGATGGGTTGGCGCCTGGCCATCGCTTCACTGGCAGCCAGGAGGTCGCGCGCGCAATTGCCCAGGGCGTTGAGCACTAGAACCGTGGCCTCACCTTCGGCTTCAATGGCCTTCAGTAAACGCAGGCAACGGGCGGCGTCAGCGCTTAGTGCGGCACTCACCAAGTCGAAGCTATCGAAGCGCGATACGGTCAATACGGTTGCTTGCAGTTCTTTAAGTTCAATATCTCCCGCGGGAAAGAGCAAGGCGAGCTTCAAAATCTCCTGCTTGGCCGCCAGCAGGTTGCCTTCCATGGTCTCGGAGAGCCATTGCAAGGCCTCGCGCGAGCAACGCTGTTTTTGGCGGGCCAGGCGCTGAGCAATCCAGTCGGGCATTTCTTTGCGGTCAATCGCAAAGACGGCGCAGGTCCAGCCCAAGGCCTCCACCTTCTTAAACCAGCCCGACTCGGTCGTCGCTTTGTCAAGGTAGGGACTGGTCACCAACAAGCGGGTATGGTCATCGAGTCGGCTGAGCTCGCCCGCCAGGGCTTCGCCTATTTCCTTGCCCGGTTTCGCAGAAAATCTCAGCTCGATCAGGCGGCTCTCGGCAAACAGCGACAAGGAGTTAAGTTCGGCTTGGAGCGCTTCGAATTTGAAGCTTCGGTCCACATCGAACACTTGGCGCTCTGTGACGCCCTGTCGTCGAGCCAGTGCTCTGGTCGCATCGCTCGCTTCCAACAACAACAGGGCTTCTTCACCGTGCACCCACACCATCGGTGGCAGGGGCGAGTTTGAGCGCTCACTGGGTGCGAGCCGGCTCATCAGTTGATCGTATTTCAGGGCCATAAAGAGAGTACCCGCTACTTTTTGCTGCTACTGAGCCGAACAGCGGCAAGGCGGCGCATTAATTGCTGAATCAGGTCGCCCTGCATCTCAAGGTAGAGCAATTCTTCTTCTTGTAACTTGGCGACGATTTGCTGGTCGCTGGTGCTCACGTCGCGACGCAGCACGATTTCTGTTTCTGGCAGCAGCTCGGTGACTGGGTCGTCCCTCAAAGCGCTGAGCACTTTAAAGCTCAGACGTAGACGTAATTGATACTCGCGAGGCCGTCCGCTCGTGGATAACCCCACAATTTCTTTTTCCCTGAGCTCGCGAACGATCTCCAGGCGAGCCTGAGCATCCTTGGCTTGGTCAACCAGTTGGGTGCTCTGAGACAGACGCACGGTACGCCGAAATTGTGCGCCCATCTCAGAGTTCACACTAAAGCCTGAATATAGCGTGTCGAAAGAGAAGCGCTGATCACCGCGCAGTTGGAAGCCGCAGCCGGACAGGACCACGCCGCCAGCCAGTATTGCGACAAAAAGTCGGAAAAGACGCCCCGTCACCCGCGTCTTGTTCTGCGATGTCTTCTGTCTACACCACAACATTGACCAGCCTTCCTGGTACCACAATGATCTTTTTTGCAGGCTTGCCCTCGCTGAATTTGGCGACCGCTTCATGCGCCAAAGCCAGCGCCTCAACCGTCGCCTTGTCGGCCTGGGCCGCCACCGCAATGGCACCGCGTACCTTGCCGTTGACCTGCAAGACCAGCTCGATCGTGTCCTGCTTGAGGGCTGTTGGATCCACCTGAGGCCAGGGAGCGTCGAGCAAATCCTGTTGCGCGGCAAAACCCAGGCCAAGCCAAAGCCCGTGACAGGCGTGCGGTGCAACCGGATACAACACCCGGATCAGCATCGCCAAAGCTTCCTGCATGACCACTTTTGAAGCCGTCGCGTGGGCGCCTTCACGACTTAACTTGGCGTCTTCCATGGCATTCAACATCTTCATGCAGGCCGACACCACGGTGTTGTAGTGCATACGGTGGAAGTCGTAGTCCGCTTGTTGGAGCAGCAAATGCATCTGGCGGCGCAAGGCCTTGTGAGTCTCAGGCAAATCGGCCGGGATCTTGGCGATCCAATCAACCGACTCGCCACCCAACCAGGCTTTTTGCTGAAACACGAAATGCCAGAGACGCTTCAAGAAGCGATGAGCGCCTTCAATGCCGGATTCGGAATACACCGCGCTTTGATCTGGAGGGCCCGCGAACATGATAAAAAAGCGCGCGGTATCGGCGCCATACTTCTCGATGACGTCGCGTGGCTCGACGACATTGTTCTTGGACTTGGACATCTTCTCGATGCCCCCTTGAATCACCGGCAGGCCGTCTTCAATGGCCTTCGCGCTGAGCGGTTTACCTTTTTCGTCGAAATAAATTTCAACTTCAGTGGGGTAAAACCAGCGCTTCTTGCCGGCTTCGTCTTCCCGGTAGTAGCACTCGTTGAGAAGCATGCCCTGCGTGAACAGATTGGTAAAGGGCTCGTCGAAATGGATGAGCTTCAAATCACGCATCACCTTGGTCCAAAAACGCGCGTACAAGAGATGCAGCACGGCATGTTCGATGCCGCCGATGTACTGGTCCATCGGCATCCAGTAATCGTTACGAGCATCAATCATCGCTTCATGGCTGTCGGGGGAGCAATAGCGCATGAAGTACCAGGACGAATCCACGAAGGTGTCCATGGTGTCGGTCTCGCGCTTGCCGGGCTTGCCACATTTTGGGCATGAGCACCTCAGGAAGCGCTCGTCTTTATTGAGCGGGTTGCCGCTACCGTCAGGGATCAAGTCTTCTGGCAAAACGAC
>JAYUOT010000174.1:0-6240 GCA_043760705.1 Betaproteobacteria bacterium | reverse complement strand
TGACGGGAGTGCGCCTGCCGACCGATGCGCTGCAGATCAATGTGTTCAAAAAAGTGCTGCCGAGCGAGCTTGAGCGAGACTTGAACCCACGAGCACGGTCGGCGGTTTTGCGTAGCGCCGAGCGTCTCGAAGCGCCTGGGCACAATAGCCTGAGGCGCGATTTAGTGCCGATCCATCATTGAGCCGGGGTCTGTAGATGTTTTTGAATCGACTCAATATTCTTCTTGCCATTATTCTTTTGGGGTGTGCTCTCGCTCTAGTCACCGCTCAGGCTCGCGCTCGCAAGCTGTTTGTCGAGCATGATCGTGCGCGCGCCCAATCCAAGCAACTTGATGTTCGTGCCAATGAGCTGCAATTGCAGCAGACTCAGTTCGCCAAGGCCTCGTTGATCGATGCTAAAGCGCGCAAGGACATGAACATGCAGGCGGTACCGGCGGATCGGCTAGTACACCTCGAACAAAAGCATCCCACCCCAAGTCTTCCAGCGTCCAGTGAGGCGCCTGGTGCCAAGGAGCTTGCCACGGCTCCCTTGACGACGCTATCCATGGGTGGGCGTTGAGATGGCGAAACTTGCGCGTGCTGTAGATCGCATCCGCTCGGGTGGAGCAAGTACACGACGCAAGGGCTCTTTTGGGGACAACGCGCTACTGAAGGTGAGGCTCCCAGAGTGGCGCACAAAAATGGTCCTGGGTGCGCTTTCGCTGGGTTTTCTTGCGCTCGCTGGAAAAGTGGTTTATTTGCAGGCCTTCTCAACGGGCTTCTTACAAAAGCAGGGCGAAGCGCGCTATGCTCGAACCATCGATTTGCCCGCCTCGCGCGGCAAAATTGTTGATCGTAACGGAACGGTTTTAGCGTCCTCACTGCCCGCCAGTTCAGTATGGGTTGAACCGGATCAGTTTGCGGCGCGCTCCGATCAAAAGATACAACTCGCCAAATTACTCAGTCTTTCGTCGAAAGAGTTGGATGCAAAACTGTCCGATGAAGACCGAAGCTTCGTGTATCTTCAAAGACAGGTGGATGCCTCCATTGCGGAGCAAATCTCCAGCCTTGGTATTCGAGGCATTCATCGTCAGCGCGAATACAAACGCTATTACCCAGAGGGCGAGACGATGGCTCACGTGGTGGGCTTCACCAATATCGAAGATCGCGGTCAAGAAGGGATCGAGTTAGCGCTGAATAGCAATCTGTCGGGGCAAGCTGGCCATCGGCGTGTGATCAAGGACAATCTTGGGCGGGTCGTTGAGGACGTCATTCCGCTACGCGAGCCGGTCAACGGTCAGGACGTGCAGTTGTCGATCGACAGCAAAGTGCAGTTCCACGCTTTTACCGCCTTGAAGGAAGCTGTCAAACAGTACAACGCTGAATCAGGAGCCGTGGTGGTATTGGATGTCGTGACGGGCGAGGTCTTGGCGCTCGCGAATTGGCCCACTTACAACCCGAATCAACGCAGTCGACTGAGCGGGCAACAGTTGCGTAATCGGGTGATGACCGATACCTTCGAGCCGGGCTCGACCATGAAGCCTTTCACCACGGCTCTGGCCCTGGAGACGGGTCGCGTCAAGCCTTGGACGATGATTCAAACGGCACCGGGAAAAATGACGATTGGAAGCCACACCATTCATGATTCGCATGCGCACGGCTTGCTTTCTGTCGAAGAAATTTTGCAAAAATCATCCAACATTGGGACGGCCAAGATGGCTCTGCAAATGGCGCCCAAGGAGATGTGGGATTTCTATGCCAATCTTGGTTTAGGCCAAGCTCCGAAGCTCGGTTTTCCAGGTGCGGCAGCCGGACGTATTCGCCCTTTTAAGAGCTGGAAGCCGATTGAGCAGGCCACCATGTCCTATGGTCACGGTTTGTCCGTTTCTTTGATCCAGTTGGCCCGAGCTTACAGTGTGTTTGCGCGTGACGGCGAGCTTTTGCCCGTGTCACTCATTCGCCAAAACCAGGCGGCTCCAGGTGTGCGGGTGGTGAAAGTTGAAACGGCTCGCGCGGTGCGCAAAATGCTCGAAATGGCGGCAGGCCCAGGAGGCACTGCCCCCAAAGCTTACGTGCAGGGCTACCGTGTCGCGGGCAAAACCGGGACGGCCCACAAGCAAGAAAACGGACGCTACGTCAATAAGTATGTGTCGTCCTTCGTAGGCTTTGCACCTGTCTCGTCGCCGCGAGTTGTCGTGGCGGTAATGATTGATGATCCCAAGGGAAAAATTTACTTTGGCGGCGACGTTGCGGCGCCCATTTTCTCGAGAATTACGAATGATGCTTTGCGCGCCCTTCGGGTCGCGCCCGATGCACCCATGTTGCCCCTGAAGACCACGGACCTGGGAATAAGCGACAGCCCTGCTCTGCTATCCTTAACCCGAGGTCCACAGCAATGACGTCGAGCCCGCCAATGAGCGTGAGCGACCTGGTCGCCTGGTTGCGTTTGCAGCTCGGGGGCGATCCTCTGGCCAGCGGTGCCGAGCTCACCATCGATAGCCGCCGCGTGTTACCAGGTGACGTATTTTTGGCCATCAGGGGTACCCAAAGCGATGGCCGCGATTACATTGCACGGGCGATCTCGCAAGGCGCGAAGGCGATTCTGTACGAGGCGTCCGGTTCTGAAGGTCGAATCCCTCATCCGGGCGCGCAAGTGCCAGTGGCGATGAAAGCTGTCAATGGCTTGGCCGAACTTTCGGCGGCTCTCGCTGCGGAGTACTATCAGCAGCCCAGCCGCCAGCTCAAGTTGATCGCGGTCACGGGTACCAATGGCAAGACCTCATGCGCCCATTGGATCGCTCAAGGCTTCGACATGGCGGGGCATCGCGCTGCTATCATCGGGACCCTCGGCGCCCATATCGTCGGACAGCCCGATGCCGCGATCAGCACGGGCTTGACGACGCCCGACGCCGTCGCCCTTCAGTCGATCTTGGCGCGTTTTGTTCGCCAAGGTGTTCAGTATGTGGTGATGGAAGCCTCGTCGATAGGCCTTGAGCAAGGCCGCCTGGGCGAGATCAGCATTGATACCGCAGTCTTTACAAACTTTACGCAGGATCATCTCGATTACCACCATTCGATGGAGGACTACCTTGAGGCCAAGAAGATTCTGTTTCGCTGGCCAGGGCTGCGTCAGGTCGTCCTGAACTGGGATGATGAGCAGGTGAAAGCGATTCGCGCTGAAGTCGCCGTCGGGGTCAAGCTTTTCGCCTTCAGTATTTTCGATAATAACTACCGCAATCCCGAGTCGCAATGGCTGTACGCTAGTCCGATGTCACCTCTAAAAATCGGGATGAGTTTTTACGTCAATTTCCAAGGACGGAAGGAGACTTTACAGGTTGGACTCATGGGCCGCTTCAATGTCTCGAACCTGTTAGCGGTGATGTCAACCTGGATGGCCCACGGTATGACTTATGAGCAGGTGATGGGCTTCGCAATGAAACTCACCCCCGTGCCGGGTCGCATGGAGTTGATTCAAGTGGATCGCAAGCCACTCGCGATTGTAGACTACGCTCACACGCCTGATGCGATTGCTCAAGTCCTTGATACCTTGCGCCCTGCGGCTTTACTGCGTGGAGGCGACCTATGGATCGTCTTTGGTGCGGGTGGCAATCGGGACGAAAGCAAGCGCCCGCAGATGGCGAGCCTCGCCGAAGGTCTCGCAGATTTTTTGGTGCTGACTAGCGATAATCCGCGCGATGAGCAACCCTTTAAAATTTTGTCCGATTTGCGCTCGGGCCTTCGCAAGGAGCCCTGGCTAACCGAGCCTGATCGTAAACGAGCCATCGAGCAAACACTCGCCAGCATGCCTTGGCGAGACATTGTCGTGATTGCCGGCAAGGGCCACGAAAACTTTCAAGAAATCGGGGGCGTCAAGCACCCCTTTTCCGACCTTGAAATCGCCAGGGCGGCGCTCGCAAAACGTGCTCCCGCGCCGCCTCCTGAGATTCCAAGCAGCCAGCGCAAACGTCGCGTGTTCAAGCCGGTCGGGCCAGACAATGCTTAAGCGCCAGGCCGTCTCTCTCAGGCAAGTGTTCTCCGCCTTGAGTCGCGCACAGCTACTCGGCCGCGGCGACGAAATGGTGGCTTGCATCTCGACCGATACCCGTCAAATTCGTGCAGGAAGTCTGTTTGTTGCGATCAAAGGAGAGACCTTTGATGCCCACCATTTTGTGTCAGAAGCCAAACGCAGCGGTGCTGCCGTCGTGATGGTCGAGCGCTGGGTGCCGGGTCTCAAGCCGCCTGCGCTGGTCGTGAGCGATACCCGAAAGGCTTACGGCGAGCTTGCGCGGGCGTGGCGCCTGCAATTTAGCCTGCCGCTGATGAGTGTCGCTGGCAGTAATGGCAAAACTACGACTAAAGAAATGATCGCATCCATTTTGCGCACTCATTTTGGCGAGCGCGCCTACCTTTCGACGCGCGGCAATCTCAACAACGATATCGGCGTTCCTCAAACTTTGCTGGCACTGCGCCCAAGGCATCAAGCCGGTGTGGTTGAGTTGGGTACAAACCATCCAGGCGAAATAGGCGAACTGGCTGGCTATGCCTGTGCCACTGTTGCGGTAGTCACCAATGCCCAGCGTGAGCATCAGGAGTTTCTTCACGGGGTAGAAGCCAGCGCGCTAGAAAATGGCGCCTCGTTCACCGCGCTCGGAGCCGAAGGCATTGCCGTCTTTCCAGGCGACGACGCCTGCGCGCCGATTTGGCGCAGACAAACTGGCGCTCGCCGCAGTATTGAGTTTGGTCTGGCTGAGCACGCGGGCACCTTCCCGGTTTGGGCCTCGCTCGACGCAAGTCCAGATCAATTCAACCTCATGCTGGATCAAACGACGGTCCGAGTGCGCCTGAATATTGCGGGTCGCCACAATGTACGCAATGCGTTAGCCGCCGCGGCCAGCGTTCATGCTATTGGCTTGCCGAGCGAAGCCATTGCCAAAGGATTGGAGGCGTTCCGGCCAGCCAGCGGACGTCTTGAGAGTCATCCATTGGGCGAACGGTTCTTGGTGATTGACGATAGTTATAACGCCAATCCTGATTCCGTTCGTGCTGCTGTCGACGTACTGATGAGCCTGCCTGAGCCAAGAATATTGGTGTTGGGCGACATGGGCGAGGTTGGCGAGCATGGCGACTTATTTCACCGCGAAGTGGGTGAGTATGCGGCGCAGCAGGGGATCCATCGCATGTATTGCCTAGGCCCTGCAACGCGCGCGAGTGTCGAGGTGTTCAACGCGACACGGCTAGGCCCGACCGCACTAGCTCCTTGCGAGCAGGCGCTTGGCAATTCATCGGCCACCCAGTACGCCGAGCATTTCGACAGGATCGAAGAGTTGCTGGAGAAAGTGAAATCGCTGCACGGTAGTTTATTGGTCAAGGGCTCACGCTTTATGAAAATGGAGCGAGTGATCGCTGGCTTGGGGATCAAGCAGAACACCGCCGAGGGGGCGCACTAAGTATGCTGCTCGATCTCGCTCAATGGTTAGCAAAGGACATCCGTGCATTTGCTGTTTTCAATTACCTGACGCTTCGAGCGGTCCTGGCAACCTTGACGGCTCTATCCATTGGCTTGTTTTTCGGGCCCTTCGTCATTCGCAAACTCGCTGAGCTAAAAATTGGACAAGCGGTACGTCAAAATGGCCCACAATCCCATTTAACGAAGAGCGGAACGCCAACCATGGGCGGCGTACTGATTCTTATCTCGATCGGCGTGTCGACTTTGCTCTGGGCGGATCTTCAAAATCGTTTTATTTGGATCGTGCTGCTCATTTCGACGGGTTTCGGATGGATCGGTTGGGTTGACGACTATCGTAAGGTGGTGCATCGTGACCCGAAGGGGATGAGCAGTAAAGAGAAGTATTTTTGGCAATCTCTTATTGCGGTGATCGCTTCGATTTATCTCACCTTCGCGATTCCCGCCGCAAGTGCCAGCGATGCTATTGATCTATTTGTGAAATGGGCTGCGAGTGGTTTCAATATGAACCTACCGCCTAAAGCCGACTTGATCGTGCCTTTCTTCAAGAACGTGGGCTATCCCCTGGGCGCATTTGGATTTATGGTGCTCACCTATTTCGTGATTGTGGGCACCAGCAATGCGGTGAACTTAACCGATGGTGCGGATGGTCTGGCCATTATGCCGGCGGTTTTGGTCGGTAGTGCACTCGGCATTTTTGCCTATGCGCATGGTAATGCTGTCTTTGCCAAATACCTGCTCATTCCGCATATTCCAGGCGCCGGTGAGTTGGCGGTTTTTTGCGGGGCCATCGCTGG
>JAYUOT010000173.1:0-16032 GCA_043760705.1 Betaproteobacteria bacterium | reverse complement strand
GGACTTGGGTGTATCTGTCCCAGCTGGTCGGCACGGACCTCTCCAAGGACGAGCACTACGCGATCAACGAGGACGGCTCGGAGTACGACGACGATGTCGGCGGTCCTGCCTATGCAGCGGGCCGCGACGGTGTAGACCTCGATCCTCTCAGTGCAGAGCAAGATGCCGCCGCAAGGGATGCGGCGCGGGACCTTTTTGAGCAAATTCAACGGGCTGCTGCTCCGACGCACCGACGGTAGGGGTGGCGGAAGTTGCTCCCTCCGGGTAGCAATGCCAGAAATCAACCGCTCGATTAGTCCGCACGTAAACCATTGATTTTTATGGGCATGAACCGAAACTCTTGCGGACTTCGGGTCGTTTGGGGTGCTCTCCGCTGCGGAGACTATCGGCCCGGAGAGAGCAAAAGTGGTGGATTTCTGGGCGCCCGGAACAACCACGAAGTCCGCAAGAACCCTCTGGAACCCCAATGAACACGCGGGTATAGGCGAAAAAAATCCAACCGGAGGACCGGTTGGATTTGATATATGGTGGAGCCGGGGGGAATCGAACCCCCGTCCGCAAATCCTCTACGACCAGATCTACATGTGTAGTTGCTTTATTTTGATCTCAACTGGGGCTTAGCCAAACAACAGGCCGACCACAATCCAGTAACCTTGGTTTTAGCGGCAGCCCAAGTCACCCGGTCTACTCGCGATCTGGAATGAATGACATTGCAGCTTGGTAGTTACCCACTTCAGCCCAGACTTCCAGCAGCCTGTTGCAACGCTCTCAGCAATTAAGCTGCGAGTGCGAACTTTTGATCGTTTGCGTTTAAGTTTTTGCCAAGGGATTTACGAGGACCTGACGCCTCGACATGCACCGCCCGCTTTGTAACCCACGTCGAAACCAAGTCGGCCCCAATGTCGCTCATCTCTTGGTTTGCACTTGGGAGATGGAGTTGTTCAGCAGTTTTGATTCACTACAACACCTCATATTGTACTCTTCAACAGGATTGCAAGGGGCGAATTTCTGTTGCGCTGATCGGTGCGCCGGCATTGAGCTTGACTTCCAAGCGTACTCTCGATCCTCCTGCGGCGCCGAGAAGTAGCGCCTCGGTTTTGGCGACCGCCTTGGCGCCTGTCGGTTCAAAGGAGAGAACAGTCTGGTGTTGATCGGCCAGGCTCGAGATGAGTTCACCGGAGCCGCGCGAACCGATTTCTTCGTCGGGATTGAACACTACAGTAAGGGTATGGAAGTCTTTCCACCCGGCCTCGTTGAGAATCTTGAGCGTATGCAAAATCACTGCGATGCCACCCTTGCCGCTGCCCCGCAGCGTCCCGATGACGAGGTCTGCGCCATTGCTGGGAGGCTTGTCGGGAGCCGCAAGCGCTTTTTCTCGGCGCGTCGTGAAGCCCATGTTTTTTAAGCGCGCTTCCAGGAACTCAGCCATCTTGGCGAGACCGGCTAAATCGCCACTGCCGTTTTCGATCAGTACCATGGTTTTAAGGCTGTCGATCAAGCTCACCTCGGCAAGCTTGGCGGCCGCCCGTAGTTTTTGATCAGGCGCGGCATGGGTTGCGCTGCTGGTCGCAAAAATGGTGAGTGTATACGTGACGAGTGAGAAGTTTGCTAAAAGTGTGCGGCCCAAACTACGCTTTGAAGTTCCCTAGGGATTCGATGCAGTCTCATAGTGAGTCTCCGTTTTCGATATATTCTGTGGTCCGAGCGTAGAGAAAATCGCCGCGACCCCTCTTTATTTAGGAAATCATGAACCGAGTGACCGCCCATACTGGTGCCCGCTATCCCATTTTACAAGCTCCCATGGGTTGGATTGCCCGTACCCCACTGGCCTCGGCGGTGTCTCGCGCAGGCGGTCTGGGTATCATTGAGACCTCGTCGGCAGAGACTGAAAACTGTAAGGCTGAGATTGTCAAGATGCGTGGCCTGGGACTACCGTTTGGGGTCAACCTGCCGATTCGCTTTTTGAAAGACGATGCCATGTTGCGCTTCGTGTGCGACAGTGGCGTGAAATTCGTGACCACCTCGGCAGGGAGTCCGGCCAAGTTTATCGCGCCCTTGAAAGGGGCGGGCATCGTCGTTTATCACGCGGTACCTACTTTGGACACCGCGTTGAAATGTGTGGATGCGGGCATTGATGGTTTGGTGGTCGAGGGCGCAGAAGGCGGTGGGTTCAAGAATCCTGAGGAGGTGTCGACCCTGGTTCTGCTGCAGGCGATTCGTGAGCGCGTCGATGTACCACTGATTGCTGCGGGGGGTATTTGCGACGGCCGTGGCATGGCGGCTGCATTCGCGCTCGGCGCCGAGGGAATCCAGATGGGCACTCGTTTTGTGAGTGCTTTGGAGAGTCCGGTCCATGCCAATTACAAGAACGCGATTGTCAGTGCCGAGGCCACCGGCACCTTGATGTTGAACAAGAAATCGACGCCTTGTATTCGCGCTTTGAAGTCCCACCGGACCCAGGCGATTTACGAGGCAGGGGTGATGGATTTTGCGGCTCTGAAGGGCATTCGCGAAGTTTACTTCGAGGGCGATATGGAGGCTGCACCTGCGCTCGCGGGCCAGAGCGCGGGGCTGATTCACGGGGTAAAGTCAGCGCAAGATATTATCGATGGCACCGTGGCAGAGTTTATGACGATCATGAAACGCATGGGTGCCATGGCTGCGGCGCAAAATTTCGGATAACAAGCGGTTGCATCACGCAAACGCATTTTCTAAATGGCCCATAGAAAGTATTCACAAACCGGATTTGGAGATCACATGAAAAATTTATTTACTCTTGAAGGGCGCTCAGCGCTAATCACTGGCGGCTCGCGCGGCATTGGGCGCATGATTGCCGAAGGCTTTCTCGCCCAGGGTGCGCGGGTGTATATCTCCGCCCGTAAAGCCGATGCCTGCGATCAGGCAGCACTGGAGTTGTCCCAACTTGGACCTTGTATTTCTTTACCCGCCGATGTCTCGACTCAGGACGGTATTGCCTCTCTAGTGAAGGCCTATTCCGCGTGTGAATCCTCCTTAGACATTTTGGTCAACAATGCCGGGGCTGCCTGGGCCGAGCCCTTTGATGATTTTACCGAGAAGGGATGGGACAAGGTGGTGGATCTCAATTTGAAGACTCCGTTCTTTTTAACCCAAGCTTTGGTGAAACTCTTACGCAAAGGCGGCGAGAAGCAAGTTGCCAAAGTGATCAATATTGCCTCGATTGATGGCATTGCCGTCAATCCGATGGAAACCTATTCTTATGCGGCCAGCAAGTCTGGCCTGATACACCTCACCAGACGCATGGCGCTGCGCCTGGTTGAAGACAATATTGTGGTGACGGCCATTGCACCCGGAGCCTTCGCCTCGGAGATGAATCGGGACGCGCGCGACCATGCCGTGGAAATTGGTCGACGAATTCCAGCCGGGCGAATTGGTACTGACGAAGACATGGCGGGAGCGGCGATTTTCTTGGCTTCTCGTGCTGGTGACTATGTGGTGGGCTCGACCTTGACCGTTGATGGTGGCGTCATCCATACCCGTGGCATTTAAGAGGCTGCATAGACATTGAAGACGGTCACCACAGCGCAGGCCGAAGTCGACTCCCCGCAATCTTGGGTTCGACTATGGATCTCCCTCGCCCTCATGACGATTGGCGGTTGCGGCATGTATGTCGTGATCGTCGTGCTGCCCGGTATCCAGGCGGAGTTTGGGGTAACACGCGCGCAGGCTTCACTCCCCTATACCTTGACCATGATTGGTTTCGGAGTCGGGGGGGTTTTTATGGGCAAGCTTGGCGACAAGCTTGGCGTCTCCTTGCCATTGGCGGGCGCGAGTCTGTGCCTGGGGCTGGGCTTCGTGCTGGCCGGTTTTGCTCCAAACCTCTGGATGTTTGCGCTCTGTCAAGGGCTGTTGATTGGCTTGATGGGAAGCTCGGCCACGTTCAGCCCCTTGATGACCGAGATGTCGTTCTGGTTTGAAAAGCGGCGCGGCATGGCGGTCGCGATTTGTGCCAGCGGAAACTACCTGGGTGGGGCGATTTGGCCACCGATTGCGCAGTATTTTGTGGAGCAGGTCGGTTGGCGCAATACCTATATCGGCATTGGCCTGTTTTGTGTTGCGACCATGTTCCCACTGGCCTTGTGCTTGCATCGTGGTACGGGTGCCTCGAATCGCCTGAGAAAAATGAGTGCGGACAAAGCGATCGCGGTTAACGCCAAGGCCCAAGCGGCCGCGTCAGCGCTTGGCCAAACGCTTGTTGACCGGCCGTTGGGTTTGGCACCTCAGGCTTTGCTCTTCTTGCTTTGCGTCGCCGGGGTCGCCTGTTGTGTGGCGATGGCCATGCCGCAGGTACATATCGTCGCGTACTGTAACGACTTGGGCTATGGCGTGGCGCGGGGGGCTCAAATGCTCTCCACGATGTTGGCCTTTGGTATCTTGAGCCGACTTATTTCCGGTGCGATTTGTGATCGCATCGGAGGTTTGAGAACCTTAATGCTGGGCTCGGCTTTGCAAGGTCTGTCGTTATTGTTGTTTATTCCCTTTGATGGCCTGATGTCACTGTTCTTGATTTCAGCCTTGTTCGGATTCTTCCAGGGCGGTATTGTGCCCTCGTATGCGATTATTGTGCGTGAGTTTTTTAGTCCCGCCAGGGCTGGTGCTTACGTCGGCATGGCGATCATGGCAACTTTACTGGGCATGGCCCTGGGCGGATGGTTGTCGGGGAAAATGTTCGACTGGACCGGTACCTATAAGGCAGCATTTATCAACGGCATTGCCTGGAATTTACTCAACCTCTGCATTGCCTATTGGATGCTGCGTCGCTCAAAAAAATTACAGGTGGTGGCGGCTTAAGAGCTTCGTGCAAATACAGTTTTCCCTGACTAAATCAGGGACTTCATTTTCTTGGCGGCAGCGCGCAGCGACGGCAGTTTGGAGAGGGCCTCGGCCAAGGACATTCTGGCACCCGGTGCATGAATAGCAATCGCGGCTCGCGCCTGACCCGACGCATCGAGCACCGGTTTGCAAACCGCTTGGTTGTCAAGTGAGCTAGCTTTTAAGTGCTCACCTTAGAGAAGGTTGATCTTCAGTGAGCATTGTCGCGACGAAAATGGCGATGGCGGTGGCGACCGGCGATCATTGCCAGGATCTCATCGAAGAGTGCACTATCCACTTTTCGGTCAGCATCCATACCGATGCAGCGATTGTAGGAGACGCTCAAATCGAGTCCCACACCCAGGCCTAAAATCTCGACCTTCCCCATCTTTTCCTGGGCTTCGATCACTTGACGCAAGTGCTTGTTCAAATAAAAAGTGTCGTTGGCCTGATGGGTCGAGGTGTCCATCGGGCAGCCATCCGAGATCACCAGCAGGAGGCGTCGCTCATGCTCCTGATTCAGCATGCGTTGACAGGCCCATTCGAGGGCCTCGCCGTCAATGCCTTCGCGAAAAATATCGGGCTTAAAGAGTGCGCCCATCGGGCCACGGGCGTGTCGCCAGCGCTTGTCGCCAGGTTTGAAAATAAGGTGGTTGACTTCGTTGAGTCGCCCGGGATATAGCGGCTGACCCGCCTCTAACCAGGCCTTGCGGGCTCGTCCGCCATTCCATGCACCGGTCGTGAACCCCAGGACCTCGTTACTGATGCCTGCAAGATCGAGAGCACGCGCCAATAGATCGATCAGCACCGCGACGGTATCAATATGGGCTTTCATCGATCCGGAGCAATCGATCAGAATGCTCAGCAGGCAACTGGAGCGCGGCGCAAAGCGCTCGCTTTTGAATAATCTGCGCTCGGAGGGTGAACTTAGCAATTGACTAAGCCTGCGTCCGTCGATCAGGCCCTCGTCCCGACCAAAGTCCCAGCCATCGCGCTGTGGCCGGGCCAGTAGAGTTTGCAACTGTTTGGCGAGACGTTGAACGTTGATACCCTGGGCCTCAACCAGGCCATCCAACCTCAGTCGATACTCCTTGAGTTGCTCGGCCCGGAGCA
The DNA here is from genome assembly GCA_043760705.1 of Betaproteobacteria bacterium. GTDB lineage: Bacteria > Pseudomonadota > Gammaproteobacteria > Burkholderiales > Burkholderiaceae_E > JAPOKJ01. The sequence goes on along the minus strand of JAYUOT010000173.1, from coordinate 10,068 downwards.
AGTCAGCGGCGAAAATCTCGCGATCAAAAGCTTTCGTGAACACACGATAATTTTGCGAACTGTCGTCAAACACTTTGCTGTTGCCGCTCGGTGCGGGCCGTAAGCCTTGCTCCGCCTGGTCTTGGTCCAGGTCGAGAAGAATGGCAAAGCTGGCCCGAACCCTGGCCTCAATATCCGCGTTGAGAGCCTCTCTCGCTTCGCTTTGCGAGGCCTGCTCCGCCTGAATCTGTTCGGCCACCCAAGCGGCGATCTCAAGGGCTGGTTGAGCGTAGGCACCTTGGTCATGACATAGTCTTTTGAGTGCCGCTAGGGAACTTCCCAAGACGGGTACAAGGCGAGCCCGGACTCCTTCGATGCGATCAGAGGCATCATCGTCAAGAGGCAAACCGGTCAGGCGCGACCAACAGACCTGGCTGATCGTAAAGGCCAAAAGTCCGATCACCGTTTCCAGTGCGCCTGAATGTTGAAACTGTGATGACCAACGCTCGAAGCGCTCAATCAAATTGGTGCGTTGGCCCGGTAGCCATGTGGGTATCTGGGTTTCGACCCGAAGCTGTTCCAGCCAGTCAAAAAATAACTTTTCAATACTTGAGCTGGGTCGTAGACTTTGATGGAGCTTAGGGTCGGAGCGCGTCAGGCGCAGGGCCGTTGCGTCCACCAGGGCACGGCGGGTCGAGAGATGGGCTTGCTCAGGAGCATCGAGGGTGAGCTGCAAGTGCGGCGCGAGTGAAGTGATGCGCTGCTCGCCAAGATAAAGCTGGGTGCTTCGGTAGTGGAGCTGCGGATCTGCAGCCAAAGCTCGTATCGTAGCTCCGCTGAGCTCGTCGAGCTCTCCTCTTTGAAGCTCGACTTTGCGCTCAGTGGGCGACGAGTTCAAGATCAAAGCAACGCTGAAAGTACTCGGCGATGATGGGCCATTCCATCTCGTCGCACTTGTTGAGAAATGAAAGCTTGAAGGCAAGTCTGAGGTCTGGAAAAATTTGCAAATTTTCAGCCCAAGTCATGACCGTGCGCGGCGACATCAGGGTTGAGAGGTCGCCTACTTCGAAGCCCTTTCGGGTGAGGGTAGCGAGTGCAACCATGGACTGTACAAGTTTTCGTCCCTGATCGTGATTCATTTCCGGCACTCGCGCGAGAACAATGTTGACCTCTTCCTCCAGCGCCAGGTAGTTCAGCGTGGCGACAATGTTCCAGCGATCAATTTGTGCATGGTTGAGAACTTGGGTGCCATGATAGAGACCATTCAAATTTCCCAAACCCACCGTGTTGGCGGTGGCGAATAATCGAAAGCCCGGATGAGCTTGTAGCACCTTGTTTTGGTCTAGCAGGGTAAAGCGACCATCGCGCTCCAGTAATCGCTGAATGACGAACATGACGTCGGGGCGGCCCGCATCGTACTCGTCGAAAATTAGCGCCATGGGCCTCTGCAAGGCCCAGGGGACGATGCCGGCCTGAAACTCGGTGACTTGCTTGCCGTCGCGCAAGACAATCGCGTCCCTGCCTACAAGATCAAGTCGACTCACATGACCATCAAGATTAACCCGTATGCATGGCCAATTCAGCCGGGCGGCGACTTGTTCGATGTGGGTGGATTTGCCGGTCCCGTGCAGGCCTTGCAGGAGAACTCGGCGATTATGGGTGAAGCCAGCGAGAATCGCCAGGGTGACTTCGGGATTAAACCTGTAGACAGAATCAATATCGGGGACATGTTCATTGCTCTGCGAAAAAGCGGGCACCCGCATGGCGCTGTCGATGCCAAAGGCCTCGTGAACAGAAATGGATAGATCGGGTCCTTGCATGAATGCCTACGCGACTTGATGACTGTTTAGGGCGGCTGTACTCTGTCCGGCATTGATTTGCGCCAGGGCTTGCGCGGCGCGGCGCAGTGCTGGCAAGAAACTGAGTGCCTTGTTGCGATCAACCCGCATGACCGGGGATTGCACCGCGATACCCGTATTTGATTTGCCATGAGGGTTTGGAACCAGAACAGCGATGCAAAATAAGCCCGGTAGAAACTCCTCATCATCGAGGGAATAGCCTTGGGCCTTGATATTTTCCAGCTCAAGATCCAGGGCCTTGAAGCTGGTCAAGGTCTTTTGAGTGAATTGTTGGAGGGGAACATGTGCCAAAAGGCGGTGGCGCTGTGTGGCACTCATCTGGCTTAAGAAAAGCTTCCCACTCGCCGAGCAATGTGTGGGGACTCGTGAGCCGGAATGCAGATAGAATCTGAGCGGGGCGGGTGTTTCGACGCGATCAAGGTAGAGCACTTCGCTACCCGACAGCGCAGTAATGTTGCAGCTCTCGCCGACATCGTCCACGAGCTTACGCAACACCTCATGTCTGGCGCCCCGGACCGTGCCGTTGATCAACACATTTTCCGAGACCTGACGCATGCGCTCGCCGATGCTGTAGTGTCGGCCATCGCCTTCGCGTTGCAAGATGCCCGCAGCTTCAAGTTGTTGCAACATACGATGCACGGTCGGCTTGGGCAAGCCGGTTTCGCTCACGAGACCCTGCAGAGTCAGCATCGCGTCTTTTGCGGCGATCACTTCAAGCAAAGCGAACAAGCGCAGCGCTGGGGTATCGCCGTCAATTCGGCTCACTTCGAGTGCTTCTGGATGGTTTCTTGATCTCATCTTGTCTCATTAAATCGTAAGAAACGTATCAATTATTGGAATTTTATCTTGACTATGACTGTTTGGCTAGCTAAAGTTCGGACAAATCTCAGGTTTCGGAACGATTCATTCCGGAATTTATCTTCGGGTGGAACATTGAGTTCGGCCGGGTTTTTACCATTCATTAGGAGAGTTTCATGGGCGCATCTGACAGCCAACTGAACCCGCGCAACGTCGTCACCGGCGTGCAAAAAATGACCCCCTCGGAAGCTTTTGTAGAAACTATGGTCGCCAATGGCGTGACCGATATTTTCGGCATCATGGGCTCGGCGTTTATGGATGCCATGGACATTTTTGCACCCGCCGGCATTCGCCTGATCCCGGTCGTTCATGAGCAGGGCGCGGCGCACATGGCCGACGGTTATGCGCGGGTGTCGGGGCGTCACGGTGTCGTCATCGGTCAGAACGGCCCAGGCATCAGCAATTGTGTGACCGCGATTGCAGCCGCTTATTGGGCTCATAGCCCTGTCGTCATCGTGACACCCGAGACTGGTACGATGGGCATGGGCCTCGGTGGCTTCCAAGAAGCCAACCAGTTACCGATGTTCCAGGAGTTCACCAAGTATCAAGGCCACGTCAATAACCCGAAACGCATGGCGGAATACACCGCGCGTTGTTTTGACCGGGCCATCAGTGAGATGGGACCCACCCAACTCAATATTCCGCGAGACTACTTCTACGGTGAGCTTCAGTGTGAAATTCCCAAGCCCATGCGTGTGGATCGTGGGGCGGGCGGTGAGGCCTCCTTGAATGAAGCCCTTGAGTTGCTTCGTACGGCGAAGTTCCCGGTGATTCTGTCGGGGGGTGGTGTGGTGATGGGCAATGCGGTGGCTGAATGCCAGGCTTTGGCGGAGCGTTTGGGTGCCCCGGTGGTCAATGGATATTTGCGCAATGACAGCTTTCCTGCGAGTCATCCACTTTGGTGTGGTCCTCTCGGGTATCAAGGTTCTAAGGCGGCGATGAAGTTGATCGCGCAGGCCGACGTGGTGTTGGCGCTCGGCTCGCGACTCGGCCCCTTTGGTACCTTGCCGCAACACGGTCTGGATTACTGGCCCAAGGATGCCAAGATCATTCAGGTCGAAGCGGACCACACTAATCTTGGTTTGGTGAAGAAAATTTCTGTGGGCATTTGCGGGGATGCCAAGGCCGTGGCCAAGGCGCTGACTCAGCGATTGGCGGGTGCCACACTCGCTTGCGATGCGACCAAGAGCGAGCGAGCAGGCAAGATCGCCACCGAGAAGGCGACTTGGGAGAAAGAACTCAGTGACTGGACCCATGAGCGTGACGCCTTCAGTCTTGACATGATTGAGGAGGCCAAGAAAGAATCGGGTCATTGGCTGAGCCCCCGCCAAGTGTTGAGGGAGTTGGAAAAGGCAATGCCACCGCGCGCGATGGTGTCGACCGATATTGGCAATATTAACGCGGTCGCCAATAGCTACTTGCGTTTCGATGAGCCCCGAAGTTTCTTCGCGCCGATGAGTTTTGGTAACTGTGGCTACTCCTTGCCGACCATGATCGGAGCCAAGCTGGCGGCCATGGATCGACCCGCAATCGCCTATGCAGGCGATGGTGCCTGGGGTATGAGTATGGTCGAGATCATGACGGCGGTGCGTCATCAAATTCCGGTGACCGGGATTGTCTTTCACAACCGCCAGTGGGGCGCCGAGAAGAAGAACCAGGTCGACTTTTATAACCGTCGTTTTGTAGCGGGTGAACTGGAGAGCGAAAGCTTCGCCGCCATTGCACGCGCGATGGGCGCAGAGGGCATTACGGTCGACCAGCTTGACCAAGTGGGTCCTGCCTTGAAGAAGGCGATTGACTTGCAGATGAAAGAGGGCAAGACTTGTGTGATCGAGATTATGTGTAATCGCGAACTCGGTGATCCATTTCGTCGCGATGCCCTGGCCAAACCCATTCGTCATCTGGACAAGTACAAGGATTACGTTTGAGGCAAAGTTAAGAAAGTTGGGTGGTGGGATGGTCGTGTCTGAATTGAAGCCTTTAATTGATTTCGATTTTTCCTCCTGGCCGAGGTTGGCCACCCTGATGCAGCAGGCGAAAAGGCACGGCGGGGCTCGCACCGGGGTGGTTTACCCGATGTCCGTTGAGTCCTTGAGCGCAGCCTGCCTGGCCCACCGGGCCGGGCTGATGCACGCGGTGCTCTATGGGCCCTCGCGAAATTTGAAGTTACTGGCTTGCGCGAACCTCATCTCCCTTGAAGGGATCGAAATCGTTGATACGGCGGACGACCCAAAGGTCTGCGCTCAAATCGCCGTAGAAGATTGCAAACCCCATGGCGACCAGCATGGGGCAGCGAGGCTTGCTGCGTTAATGAAGGGAAGCCTTCATACCGATGATTTGCTCAGTGCGGTTGTATCCAAAGCCAAGGGGCTTCGCACCGAGCGCCGCATCAGTCACGTCTTTGTATTTGATGTGCCCAAGTATCACAAATTACTGGGTCTCTCGGATGCCGTTGTGAACATCGCTCCTGATCTCAAAACAAAGCAGAGCATTGTTCAAAATGCGGTCGATGCTTTGCATAAGTTGGAGATTGCTCTACCCAAAGTGGGCGTGCTGGCTGCAGTCGAGGGTTTAAACCCGAATATTCAAGCCACGGTGGATGCGGCAAGTCTCATCGCGCTCGCTGAGGCGGGCGCAATTACCGGTGCAATGATTGGCGGAGCTTTTGGTTTCGATAACGCCATTTCCGAACGGGCGGCCAAGATCAAGGGCATCCAATCCGAAGTGGCCGGTCATGTTGATTTACTCATCGCGCCCGATCTCAACGCCGGAAACATTCTCTATAAGTCCTTGGTGTATATGGGTGGCGCAGAGTGCGCTGGCGTCGTCCTCGGCGCAGCGGTCCCGATTATCTTGACCAGCCGGGCCGACTCGGTCACGAGCCGGATTGCTTCTTGTGGTTTGGCGAGCCTGCTAGCCTAGTCGGTAGGCCCGATCACTGGGTTGAAGAAAGCCAGCCGCAAAGGCAGGCTGCCCAGCCAGCGAACGATAGAGTGGTTCGAAATCGATCTCCGCGAGCTTCAATAAATCTTCAATCCCGTTCAAGACGAAATAGGTTTCTTGAAAATCGTCAATTCGGTATTCGCTGCGCATGACGCGCTCCAACTCGAAAGCGAGCCGATTGGGTTGGGTGCTCTCCAGGGCGTAGGTGGCTTCACCCAAAGAAGAGGCGATGCCGGCTCCATAGATTTTGAAGCCATCTTGCATCACTAGACCGAACTCAATGGTGTACCAATAGACTCGCGCCAGCAGGGGTAGAAAACCCAATGTTTTAGCTCGCAAACCGCCTAAACCATAGGCCTGAACAAAATCCGCGATGATTGGATTCATCAACATCGGTACATGACCGAACAGGTCATGGAAAACGTCGGGTTCTTCAAGGTAATCGAGCTGGTCCGCGCGGCGGATAAATCGGCCGACGGGGAAACGCCTGTTCGCAAGGTGCTCGAAAAACACTTCGTCGGGCACCAAGCCCGCAACCGGTACGATCTCCCACGCCGTTTGGCTTTTCAATGTTCGGCTCAACTTCTCGAAATCTGGAATGTTATAGGGCGACAAAGGCAGTTTGTTCATTCCCCGCATAAATTCTTCACACACCCGTCCAGGCAAAAGCCGTGTCTGACGCTCAAATAAGGTTTGCCAGACCTGATGTTCCATCGGCCCATAGTCGGCCCAGTGCTGTTCTACTGTCCAGTCCAAACGGTTCAAGGGGTTCTCAAGCTTCATCGTGATCTTAAGGTGAAGCCCCTATCATCTACTTATATGAAATGAGTCGCAAGTTTGCATCGATTTTATGCGCGTGCTAATTAGAGAAGCACTGATCGAGTCTCGGCCTGCACGGCAAGGGTTCTCGGGCTGAGTTACGTAACCAGTGCTTTCCTGGCGTGGTGAGCCACGGGCCGGTGCCGAGTCGACCCCTTTTTTGAGCTTTCTTTAATGAGCAAAATTCAGATCAAGTCCCCGCCGTTTCGTGCTGACCACGTCGGCAGTCTATTGCGCCCAGCGGCCTTGCGCGAAGCCCGCCTGGCGCATCAGGCCGGTAAGATCTGCGCAGAGGCGCTCAGCGCGGCGGAGGATCAAGCCATCACGCAAGCAGTCCAAAAGCAAACCTCGGTAGGGCTCCAATCAGTGACGGATGGTGAGATGCGTCGTGATTGGTGGCATCTGGATTTTCTTGCGGGCTTCGATGGCATTGATTTGCGGGAATCGCAAGCAATGAACTTTAAGGCCGAGGATGAAATTCCGCCGACGGCCTATGTCAGCGGCAAGATCAAGCTCACAAAGCCTAATATGGTGAGCCACTTTGAATTTTTGAAAGGCAAGATTGACTCGACCAAGAGTCAAGTCGCCAAGTTTACGATTCCTTCGCCGGCCATGGCTCATTTACGAAGTGGTAGCAAAAACATCCCGCTTGCAATCTATCCCGATCAAGCCCAATACTGGGAAGATTTAGGCGCGGCCTATCGGCAAGCGATTGCCGATCTTTATGCGTCCGGTTGTCGCTATCTTCAAATTGATGACATCACTTTTTCTTACCTTGCAGATGAAAAAGTGCAGGCCATGGTCAAGGCAAATGGCGATGATGCGACGACCTTGCACAAGATTTACGCCCAGGCCGTGAACTTGGCCTTGCGCGATCGCCCCTCGGATATGACCGTCACGATGCATACCTGTCGGGGCAATTTTAAGTCGACTTGGGTCAGCGAATCACCTTATGCCTGCGATATGATGGAATCGATGTTTTCGACGAATGTCGACGCTTATTTTATGGAGTTCGATTCCGAACGCGCCGGAAGCTTTGATGTGCTGAAGGCTTTGCCCGCGAACAAGCAGGTGGTGTTGGGCTTGGTGACTACCAAGTTTGGCGAGCTTGAGACCAAGGACACGGTGAAGCGACGAATTGATCTGGCCGCCAAAGTCGTGCCGCTTGAGCGCTTGGCACTGTCTCCTCAGTGTGGGTTCTCCTCAACACATCATGGCAATAAGTTGTCTGAGGACGATCAGTGGCGCAAGCTCGAATTCATCGTCAAAGTGTCTGAAGAGGTTTGGGGGTAAAAGGGCTGATGTTAATTTCCGGCGTTTGATTGAGCAGGAGTGGAGTTTGTGGACTTAGGCATTCAAAATAAGAAGGCGATTGTTCTAGGCTCGTCCCAGGGTCTGGGCTACGCTTGCGCGCGTGCCTTGGCAAAAGAAGGCGTGCATGTTTGGCTTAACGGACGAGACGGCAAGAAGCTCGAAGGCGCGGCCGCAGCGTTAAGGGAGGAATTGTTGACGGGCAATCAAACTCAAGTGGCCGCCGGGCGGGCGCTTCCTCTCCTGCCTCAAATTAGTTTTGTTGAAGGCGATCTGACCACCCCGGAGGGGCGTGCAGCCATTCAAAGCGCCTGCTCTGACCCGGACATCTTGGTGACCAACAATGCAGGCCCACCGCCAGGCAAGTTAGAGGATTGGACACCGGAGGTTTGGGCATCCGTACTTCAGGGCAATTTGCTCGGCCATGTGTTCATGATCCAAGGCTTCGTGCGCGGCATGCAAGCCAGGCGTTTCGGTCGCATCATCAATATCACCTCGGCCATGGTGAAGGCACCGCGCTCGCATCAAGGCTTGTCCACCACGGCTCGCGCCGGCCTGACCGCTTTTTCCAAGGCCTTGGCCTTGGATGTCGCTAAGGACAACGTCACCATTAATAATTTGCTGCCCGAGCGTATTGATACGCCTCGCCAGCAACAGCTCACGCAACGCCTGATGGCAAGCGAGGGCTTGGATTTCACAAGCGCCCGTAAAAAGCTTGAAGCCAGTATTGCCGCCAAGCGATTTGGGACACCTGAGGAGTTTGGCGCGGCTTGCGCGTTCTTGTGTAGCGTTCAGGCCAGCTACATTTCCGGTCAAAATTTGCAAATTGATGGTGGATCGTTTCCTGGACTGATGTAGGGCTGTCGGGCGTTGAAGAATTTCTAGCCTTTGTTTGGAAACTCCCAGGCTGTCCAAGCGTTTCTCGCCCGTCAAGGAAGAATAGGCCAAGTATATTGTTCAAAATCCCACAGATTGGGAAGTTGTAAGTTAAGTTCTAAAAGTTATTAGAGACTTTCCTCAATTATTTTGAAATTTCATTTCATTTTATGCATAATAGCCTACGAGAAAACACTGGCCGGGATTGGCGTCATTGGGCCGAAGCGGTTGGAACTGAGGAGAGCTGATGAAATCTATTGAGCATTCGGCAGCAATTGCCGAGGCTGGCTATCTTGCCGGTCGAACACTTGAAAATGCTGCCCTAGGAAAGTTTGTCCTAGATCCCCATACACCGATTCAAAGCCCATTTCACCCTGAGGAGCTTGATCCTGCTCTGAAGGAAGCTTCTGGGGATGGAAGCTCTGGCTCTGCAGTCCTGCGAGCCATTAGCATTCTCGAAGCCATTTCTCGGCATCAAGATGCGCCTCAACTGGCCGATATTTGTCGTCTGGTTGAACTACCGAAAGCGACTGTTTACCGGATTTTGACCACGCTTGAGCACGCGGGTTATGTCTGTAAAGAGCCGGGTAGTAAGTCGTACACCTGTGGTGGCCGTTTATTCAAAATGGCTGGAAACGCCTTGTTGCGCTCGCCAAATCGTGCGGCACGTCATGGCATTTTGGAAGAGCTTGTTGAGCAAATCGGCGAAACATGCAACCTGACGGTCCCGAGCGTCAATACAGTTCTTTATCTTGACCGTGTCGAGGCGTCCTGGCCTTTAAAGACGGCCTTGGGTGCCGGTTCGAACGTACCTTTGTATGCCTCGGCCAGCGGTAAGTTGTTCCTGAGCTATATGAACCGAAAAAACCGTGAGCGTTTTGTGCGCACGACACCTCTTGTTCGTTACACCAAAAAGACCTTGCATGAACCTTCCGTTTTGCTGCTTGAGTTGGAGCAAATTCGGGTGCGCGGTTTTGCTACAGACAATGAAGAGTACTTGCCTGGTATTTGCTGCATCGGTGTACCTGTTCAAACGGACGACGGTACGGTGGTCGCAGCCATTGCAGCCCATGCACCCATCACCAGGATGAATCTGGAGCAAGCGCAGGAGTATCTGCCTCAGATGCGCGAAGCCGCCGACGCCATTGCGGCGACCATCGACTGGCAATAAACCGCCTAAAAAAATCCAGGAACTTCTTCTCCTGGCTCTCTGGGGCGAAGGACGATCGCGAAATAGCGATTCTTCTTCGCCCTTTTTGGTTCGCCTTGGAGTACATTTCTTCCTATGAATGCACCGACCGACCCCAAGCACCTCGCTGAAATCTCTTTAGACGACAAATACACCAAGTTTGAAGGGCTGGCCTTTATGACCGGCACGCAAGCTTTGGTGCGTTTACCCATTTTGCAACGACAACGAGATTTG
>JAYUOT010000172.1:0-6260 GCA_043760705.1 Betaproteobacteria bacterium | reverse complement strand
CCGAGCATGCGTGCCTCTATTGTCCGGCGCTGAAAGTGCTTATTTCCGGGGATCAAGTGCTCCCGCGAATCTCCTCGAATGTGTCCGTGCATCCGACTGAGCCTGAAGCCAATCCGATGAACGATTGGATGAATTCGCTGGCCAAGCTTCGGCGCGAGGTGCCCGAAGACACCTTGGTCTTACCGGCTCATGGTGAGGTCTTTCGTGGTCTGCATAGCCGTCTCGACAAGTTGGAGCGCGGTCAGAATATCGCCTTTGATCGACTGCGGCGCACCTTGGTGCAGGCACGCCGCGTACCGGAAATGTTTAGTGCCTTATTTGCTCGTCCAATCAGCCCCGAGGATGTGGGCCTGCTTAGTATGGCGACCGGTGAGACGGTGGCTTGCTTGAACTATCTCTTTTACCGTGGAGAGATCAGCCGAGTGTTGGCCGACGACGGAGCTTACCTCTACCAGATTAGAGAACTGCCTGTGCGGTGATTTTTGGAAAGGCTTGCTTGGGGTCCACGTCGATTCTGAGCCAGGAGCCGTTAAAGGGCGAACCTACGCACTGCACCGCCATCAAGCGCTTGCCCACGCTCTCCTCCCAGGGATAATCCACGCGGAATTCATGGGTGTCGCCATACAAAACGATCACTTGTCCTGAGTATTGGCTGAGTAGCTTGGCGAGCGCAAGCTTAAAAGCTTGGTAGGGCCTTTGGGTAGAAGACGAGTTAAAGTTTGCACCGCGATGGGCAGCGTTCGCACTGGTGATCGAGCCGTCCTCAGGACGCCCCGTATCGAGTCGCACGTTGGCATGAATGGCTACAAATAAAAATTTGTCTTTCTCCGCTTCGGCTTTGTTGGCGGCGAGTTCAAGCCAATCGAAGTTGGCGGCGTTTCTAAGGCGGCGATGTTCGCGGGCGAGGGCATTGTTAGCGATGGCATCGTAACTCCCCGGAATGTTGAGTCCGACAAAGCTCACTGAAGCTTCTGGCATACGCCATTGCACCAGCTCCGGCCAATGCGGTTGACGGGAAATATTTAAGGACTGATCGGCTCTCCGGTCTCGGCCTTCGAGCCGTCGCCAAAATTTTAAGCGCTCAAAAGGATCATAGCCGCCTGCGAGGCTGCGCGCGCAGTCCACCCACTCGTTATCGCCCGGCAGCAGGACAAGCGGCAAGGGGCTTTTTTGCAAAAGATCGAAGCGGCGAGTGAGTAGCGCATCGCTACATTCCTCCGTCCCCGATTTAATGTCGCCTATGTGTAAAACGAAGGCGAGATCTTTTGGGAAGGACTGATATATGCGATTCAGCGCTGACTCTTCGAGGGTGTTGTAGGGCAGGTCACCGATAAAGGCGAAAGAAACCTTGGCCAGGGGCGCAGGCTTTGGTTTGAAATTGGCGCTGGGTTCGGCTCTTGCCGACCCGAAGGTCGCGCCGCATGCGGTGCCAAACAACGTGCCAAACAGCGCGCCGAAGGCTGTGCGAAACAAGCCTCGCAACCAGCGACGGCGCGTGTTAGCCATGGAGTTTGGAGCGCAAGTCGTAGAGCATCTGTAGTGCTTCCCGTGGCGCGAGTGCATCCAGATCGGCGTCCAGGAGACTCTGCAAGGTTTCGGATTCGGCGCGGCTCATGCTTAAACTCGTTGATGATTCGGTGATGTTTTGCTGATCGACGGCACTATTAAAATAATCCCCGCTAAACAAGTCAATTTGCTGGGTTTGCTGAGCCGCCTGTTCTTCAAGCATTTGCATGATCTTCTCGGCATTACGCAAGGTCGCTGCCGGCAAGCCCGCGAGCTTGGCGACCTGGAGCCCGTAGCTTTTGCTCGCCGGTCCTTCCTTCACTTCATGCAGAAAAGCAATACCGCCGCGCGACTCTACCGCCGCCAGATGCAAGTTAATCGCCTCGGCGCGCTTGCTCGCCAACTGCGTCAGCTCGAAATAATGAGTCGCGAACAGACTGAGGCTTCGATTGTGATCCACGAGGCGATCTGCAATCGCCCAGGCGATCGAGAGCCCGTCAAAGGTGGAGGTACCGCGCCCGATTTCGTCCATCAACACCAGCGAGCGTTCATCGGCGGCATTCAAAATGGCCGCGGCTTCGGTCATTTCGACCATGAAGGTCGAGCGGCCGCTAGCTAAATCGTCCGAGGCTCCAATACGCGTGAACAACTGGGTGATCGGCCCCAGCACGGCGCGTTGCGCGGGCACGTACGAGCCGAGATAGCCGAGCAAAACGCATAGCGCAATCGAGCGCATGTAGGTCGATTTACCGCCCATGTTCGGGCCGGTCAGCACCACCATGCGGCGTTTGGGATGCAAGACGCAATCATTCGCAGTGTAGTTCTCTACTTTTTTTTCAACCACGGGATGGCGGCAAGCTCGTAGCTCAATGCCCGGCGTCGCTACAAATTCCGGGCGAACCCAAGCGGAGTCTTTGGCGAGATGGGCGAAGCTTTGAAGGACATCGATGCTTGCACTGGCTCGACCCATTGTCTGCCAGGCTGGCACGGAGGGTCTTAGCAACTCCAGGAGTTGCTCAAATAAAAACTTCTCGCGCGCCAGTGCACGATCTTTGGCCGACAGAGCCTTGTCTTCGAAGGCTTTTAGGTCGGGTGTAATGTAGCGCTCAACATTTTTCAGGGTTTGGCGGCGTTGATAGTGCAGGGGCACTTTGTCCGATTGAGCCTGGCTCACTTCAATAAAGAAGCCGTGCACATTGTTGAAACTCACCCGGAGGTTTGTAATGCCGGTGGTTTCGCGCTCGCGCATTTCCATCGCCGCCAGGTAGTCGCCACAACTCTCATCAATAGATTTAAGTTCGTCCAAATCGGCATCGTAGCCGGGCTGGAAAACGCCACCGTCACGCACCACGACACTAGGTTCGTCCATCAGTGCCCGACGCAGTAAATCCATCGCCTGGGGGGGAGGGATCAAGCCTTGAGCGGCTTGAGCGAAAAAGCTCGCGTCAATTTGGAGAAGTTCGTCGCGCAAGCGTTGAAGACTCGCCTCACTATCACGCAAAGCACTGAGATCGCGCGGACGCACATTGCCAAGCGCGAGACGGGCGGCGACTCTTTCGAAGTCTGGCAATTCGCCCAGGGCGGATTGGAGCGCGGCTTCACTGAGTTTACTGACCGCCTCATGTCGAGCCATTGAAATCTTCGGGTCGCTCGGAATCTCACCCAGCCATTGGCGTAGTAGACGGGAACCAGCCGGGCTGGCACATCGGTCCAGGACCTCAAGCAAGCAATCGTCCGTGCCCCCACGCAGGTTCTCGCTGAGTTCAAGGTTGCGGCGGGCTGCCGCGTCGAGGGCGATGTTTTCTTCAAAGCGCCAGGGCTTTAAGCCTTGCAAGTGCGAAGGGGCAAGGCCTTGGGTTTTCTCGATGTAGTCGACCAGGGCGCTGGCGCAACCTATGGCTAGCGGGCCGATGCTCATGGCGCGATCCGCACCGATGATCAGTTTGCCCTCAAGAGTGCGGCGGGTAGGGTCAAAACCGAAACCGGTCAGATCTTTTGTACCCAGCAGTTCGGACAGGCGCCTTTCTCCTCGCTCGCCATCAAACTGCCAGTTCGGGCTTTGCGCGATTGCAAAGTGTTGCTCGCTGCCGAGCCAGGCACCCCAACTCACCATCAGGGCCTGGATCTTGCCGCGTTCTTTATCCGGCAAAATGACTTCGGCCGGGTTGAGAGTTTGTAGCAGGGTGGCAAGGCGGGAAGCCGGTAGTTCCGCTATGCGACATTCGCCGCTAGACAGCGAGATCCAAGCGCAACCAAAGCGTGCTTCTCCTCGCGGTTCGCCGGCGCGAAAGCTCTGAGGCGCCACATTGAGAGCCATCAAGAGCTGATCAGTGCGCTCGGGCAACAAGGCGGCATCGGTTAATGTGCCAGGAGTAATAATGCGCGCAATCTTGCGCTCCACCGGGCCCTTCGAGGTCGCCGGGTCGCCGATTTGCTCGCATACCGCGACAGACTCACCCGCGCGTAACAGCCGCGCCAAATATTGCTCCGCTGAATGAAACGGCACGCCAGCCATTTTGATGGGTTCACCATTCGATTGGCCGCGTTGGGTCAGGGTAATGCCCAGCAAGCGCGAGGCCTTGATGGCGTCGTCGAAAAACAATTCATAGAAATCGCCCATGCGATAGAACAGCAGCATGCCCGGCACTTCGCTCTTAATACGCAAGTACTGCTGAATCATCGGCGTGTTGGCCGGATGTTCTGGTTTTGCCGAGCCGCCGGGCGAACTGCTGTGCGCGACCGGGGCGAATGCGGGGGATTGACTCAAGAGGCTTCTATCCTGGAGCGATGATATTGAGAGCTTTACTCGCCGTAGTCTTGAATGTTGAGAAGCCTGGCTGCATGACTCCCCAGAATCGCCGCGCCAGAAGTCGCTACTGCCTTGAGAGAGGATCGACGACTCCCCAACACCGCCGAACTCATGCTGGAATTGGAGTGGATTGCCAGGCCACCATTTGCCATTTGTTTTGACGCTTGACCCAAAGGTTCAAGAAGCGCGCATTGACGGTACGACGGCTGCCATCGGGGTTCTTCAGGGTCAGGCGAACATGCCCCAATACCCTTGCGCTATCGCCAAAGACTTGAATGTTTTCCTCGGGTCGCTCGGCACCAAAATAGGCCCAGCGCTTACTGAGAATGCCTTCAATATAGCTGGCCTTGGTGTCGACAATCGCATTCGAGTGCGTGTAGATCATATCGTCCGCCAATAGGTCGTTTAGCGCGGCGATATCGGCCTCGACCATGGCTTTGTAGCGACGATCTTCTAACGCTTTGAGTTCCAGTTCTACGCTCACGTCTACTTTCTCCTTTTGGGGGTACGCACGGGTCAGTGCGCCCGTGCGGTTGAACGATCAAACCGATTAGCCCAGCAAGCGAATCATCTCAACGAACAATTTTGGGTTGGCGGCCAGTGTTTCATCGCCAAATAAATAATTCGACTCGCCTTCAAAGTCGCCTACCAGGCCACCGGCCTCGGTGACCAGAAGACTACCCGCTGCCACGTCCCAGGGGGCCAGGCCGAGCTCGAAAAAGGAATCGTAGCGACCGGCCGCAACATAGGCTAAATCCAGGGCTGCAGCACCCGGGCGACGCACTCCGGCGGCTTTCATGGTGACACGCTTCAACAAATCCATGTAGCGGTCGATTGCGCCAATCTGGCGAAAAGGAAAGCCCGTGCCCACCAATGATTCTTCCACCTTGATTCGTTTGGAGACTCGAATGCGGCGATTGTTTAGATAGGCGCCCGCGCCCTTGGTGGCGGTGAACAGCTCGTCGCGATTCGGGTCGTAGACCACGGCCTGGGTCACCATACCCCGTTGCATCAGGGCGATGGAAATCGCGTAATGGGGCATGCCGTGAATAAAGTTCGTGGTGCCATCCAGGGGATCGATCACCCAAACGAAATCCGCGACTTTGGCATCTTCAGCATTGCCGGGGTTGCCTTTGCCGTCGCTGAAGCCGCTTTCTTCTGCCAAAAAATAATGATCGGGGTAGGCGCTTCGCAGGTTCTCCAAAATGACATCTTCCGCCGCTTGGTCGACTTCGGTGACGAAGTCGTTACGTTGTTTGGTGGCGACTTTGATGGTATCCAGGTCGAGACTGCCACGGTTAATGACACGGGCGGCGGCACGTGCCGCGGCGACGGCAATGTTGAGCTGAGGATGCATTGTTAAACTTGCTTTTTTGAGGGTAACCCGTGATTTTAAGGGATAGACTGAAATTCGTGCTGGTGGAGCCTAGTCATGCAGGCAATATTGGATCAGCCGCACGTGCCATGAAAGTGATGGGTTTTCACCGCTTAGCGGTGGTTTCCCCCCGGGAGAGGGATCCTGGCAAGCATCCAGAAGCCCTCGCTTTTGCCAGCCGCGCCAGCGATATTTTGGACAATTTGCAGATTTATTCGAGCCTGGATGAGGCCTTGGCCGACTCGCAACTCAATATCGCGGTGAGCGCCGAAGGACGGGAATTTGGTCCGCAGGCGATGAGTCCCGAAGCCTTGGCAGAGCGACTTTTTGAAGAATTGAGTCCCTTGTCGTCGTCTCATGCAGGGGCTGATCCGTCGCCTTCAGCGCCCGTCGCGCCGTTCAGTATCCACCTTATTTTCGGCACGGAGCGCACCGGCCTGCCCATCGAAATTGTTCAGCGCTGCCAATGGATGTGCGCTATTCCGACCCACGGCGAGTACAACTCCTTGAACCTCTCTCAAGCGGTCCAGGTGCTGGCCTATGTGTTGGGCCGACATTTGGGTTTATTAC
>JAYUOT010000171.1:0-3147 GCA_043760705.1 Betaproteobacteria bacterium | reverse complement strand
GAGCGTAACTCGGTCATGCTGAGCCAGAGCGGAGCTTTCATGATCACCCGGCTCAGTCAGAACCCGTGGCTTGATCCGCGCTACATGCTGGCTTTGGGCAACCAGACCGATTTGACCCACGGCGACCTTCTCGACTATTTTGCCAGTCTGCCCGAAGTGCAGACCCTTGGCATCTATATTGAGGGCTTCAAAGACCAGGACGGACTCGCGTTCGCGCAGGGCGTACGCAAAGCGGTGCTCACTGGCAAGCAGGTGGTGGTTTACAAATCCGGAAGGACTGCCCCCGGTATGGTAGGCGTGCTGGGGCATACCGCGTCCATCGCGGGTGATGCAACCTCGTTCGATTCGGTGCTGCGCCAGGCCGGAGCCATCGTTGCGGAAGACTTCAACACCTTCGACGATTTGTTTTACATCGCAGGCGCACTGCACGAGAAGAAAATCGGCGGCCGCCGACTCGGCGCCATCAGCGGCGCGGGTTTTGAGGCGGTCGGCATCGCGGATTCGATCGATTCGGATAACTTCGCTATGCAGATGTGTGCGCTGGCACCCGACACGATCAGACAAGTCGAGGAAATCCTGGTGGCCAAGAAGCTCAACGCGCTGGTCGAGGTCAGAAACCCGATTGATATCAATCCCGGCGCTGACGACGAAGCCCACTTGCAGATCGTGCAGGCGTTTCTGCAAGACCCGAATATTGACGCGGTAGTCGTTGGGCTCGATCCAACGGCGCCCTCGGTGCGCGCATTGCAGGTGAGCCGGTTGCGGCCCGGATTTGATATCAGCGACCCCAAGAGCACCGTCCACCTGATGCCTCCGCTGGTTCAGCGCAATGACAAGCCCGTCATTGGTATTGTGGATGGTGGACAACTCTATGATGCCATGTCCGCGGCGCTGATGGACCAAGGCGTCTGTGTCTTCAGGAACTGCGCGCGGGGCACCCGGGCGCTGGTGCGCTACATTGAGGCACGCCTGTATGCTGACACCCTCAGAAGCCGCTTGTGAACCAAGCAAGCAAACTTGCCCGAAGAGCGATTTTAAACGTGGTCGGGCAACAACGTGAAACTCAATTCAAAGGAGAAAAATCATGAGCGAAGCAATCAAACCCGGTCTCTCGGCCACGCGACGTGTCCAAATTGATACCGATCGCACCATCAGTTTCATGGGCGAGGACTGCCGCGTCTACTCGACGCCGAAATTGCTGTACGACATAGAAATTTCCTGCCGCGATCTGCTGCTGGAACACATCGGGGCCGGCAAGGACTCGGTCGGCACCCGGGTCGAGCTTGATCACCTCGGCGCCACGCTGCTGGGCATGTGGGTAGAAATCACCGTCACGCTGGTCGAGATCACTGGCCCCGCAGTCTGTTTTGAATTTAGCGCAAGGGATGCAATTGAGGATGTGGCACGCGGCAAGCACAACCGGTTCATTGTGGGCGTCGAAAAGACGGTACAAAGACTCAAGGCGAAGCTTGCCCAGGCGAGCGCAGTGGCCAATGGGTAGCATAGATCGTCGCTGAACAGATAGGAATTCAGCGCCGGACCTGACCCACACTGCGTGGCGACACCACTTCCCAGGGTCACCCCTGACAGCCAAATCCCTCGGGAGCGGTTTATTCCCCAGACTGTTTGCTGCTCCGCAAGTATTCAAACTTCTCGCTCCAAGCCGACTTCGAATTCAACGACTCGACCATCAGTACTGTGGCGCTCAAGTCATTGGCAATTGAAACCGCGACGGCCAATTGCAGGATGTCGATCTCTGCTTTCCAATAGCGAAACCCGGCATAGGTTCGATCCACGATTCGCTCACCACTTCATGCTCGAACTATGGACACGGAGCGACGGTGACGCGGAGATTGCAGAGGGCAATATTGAGCCCGCCCGCGACCTGCCTCCTGCAGGAAAGCAATTAGTCACTAACAAGTTATGTCTTCGCATTTTGTGAGAAGAGTTCAATGCAAACCGGCCATGGCTGGAATGATGTTGAAGCGGGTGAGGGAGCAAGCAGCGGCGATGGCAGCGCGCCCCAAACAGGTGAGGTAATAGCGATTGGTATGAGCCACTTTTTTGATCAGACCAAGCGTTCTCAGGCGAGCCAACTGGCGCGACAGGGCCGAGGCCGACAGCGGCACGAGTGCCACCAAGTCGGCGCGGCGCCAGCCGTGGATGTTGAACTCGCCATGCTGCAAGGTTTGCAACAGCCTTTGCTCGGCAGGGTTGAAGAAGTTCAGCCCTTTGACGCGGTGCTGCGTGTTGGCCTGCACCCGCGACTGGCTCAGCCTTGCCAAGTCCCGCTGGCCCGAGCTCGGATCATCCAGGCTGCCAAGAAAGGCCAGGTAGCGCTGGTTGCATCCGAGCAAGATATCGCGCAGGTCAATCAGGCTGTAGATCGACTTTTTCAGGCCAGCGAGCTCGCGCGTGCTGTGCTCATCGCGGTGTTCCACCCTGCGGTGGTGCTTGAAGAAAGAAACGTCATTGACGGTGGTTTCAATGCGCAGCACACGGCTCAATTTGTCGTAGACCTTCACGCTGGCCGCGCCCATGCAGTGTTTGATGCAGCGCCCCTCGATGCGGGTGGACAGGCGAGAGCAGATCTCCTGGGCCAGCGCGGGCGTGATCTTCTTGCCCAGAAACCCCGCTACCCGTGGCGCATCGGCCGCCAGCACCGACTGGCGGCTCAAACTATCGTACAAAGGCGTCAGAATCTCCGCGCGTTTGAACATCAAGTCGGTCGAGTACTCGATTTGTCGAATGCTCTAGTAGTTCGTTCCATTAAATTAATTCACTACTGTCCGGTCAAAACCCGAACAAAATCAATTGGTTAGCGGAGGGTGGTGGTTGATTTTTGTAGTCATCGGCCTGCAAGGCGCATGAAATACGGGTTTTTTCAAAAACCGACACCGACAAAATCTGTAGACAAGTGTAAAGCGAGGCATCGAGGTGAAGTTCCTTTTTGACGATGGCGATCAGCACGTAAGTGGCAATGTCGCACCAGACCTGCGTCTTCACCGCGTTCTCGCTCGTGCCCAAAAAGCGTTTGATTCGAAGATGCTGCTTGATCCACTTGAAGAACAATTCCACCTGCCAGCGGTTCTTGTAAAGCTGGGCGATCACCGGTGCGGGCAGCGTCGTGTTGTTCGTCAGAAAAAC
>JAYUOT010000170.1:0-6322 GCA_043760705.1 Betaproteobacteria bacterium | reverse complement strand
GCTTAATCTTTTCAAAGTCTTGCTCCTGCGCGCCCACCATCACCGACAAAGTGCCTGCCTCCGCCGCTTCACGGGTTCGGGCGACGGGTGCATCAATGAAGACGGCTCCCTTGGCCGCAAACTGAGCGGCCAATTCACGGGTCAGATCAACGGGCGAAGTGCTCAAATCAACCACCATCCAGCCGGGCCGGGCATAGGCCAGCAGACCCTCAGGGGCTAGGCAAACCTGACGCACCACTTCACCTGAGGGCAGGGACATGAACACAATATCACTCGCCACGGCCAGCTGAGTCATCGAAGTGGCCGAGCGGATACCATACGCAGCGAGTCGTTCCAGGGGGGCGGTGTCGTGATCCAGAGCAAGCATCGGCAGCCCGCTTTTTTGCCTGAGGTTACGGCACATGGGTTCGCCCATGACTCCGAGGCCAATAAAACCAATGCTCTGAAAAGAATTCGCCATATCTGTCCTATTCAACCTTCAAGACCAAGGCGGCACCCGTATCTCCCGCCGCACAACCTGTGAACAAGCCAACGCCACCTCCAGCCTCGCGTAGAGCATGCACCAATTCGGCAATCGAGCGCAGCCCGGTGGGCCCCTGCGGATGACCGAAAATCAGGCTGCAACCATAGGTATTCATCCGCTCCAGGGGAAATCCTGTCTGCTTGGCGAACCAGAGGTCGTTGACCGCGAAGGGGTTGTGGCTGGTCACGAGCTTGATATCTGCCCAGATAAGCCCGGCACTGGCCAAGGCATTTTGCGCCGCCGTTGTCGCGGCCTTGGGCATACGTCCCTTTTCAGCCCGGGCAAAACCGGCGGACAGTAAACGTACAACGCCCTCGCCCGCGGATAGCTCGCGAGCACGCGCCTGATTGCACACCAGGGTACCTGCCGTTCCATCGGCTGGATGCGTCTGTGAGCCATAGGTGGTGACGCCATCGGCGAGCACCGGCTTGAGCGCCGCCAGCCCGGCGGCAGTATAGGGATGCACGCCTTCATCGGCCTCAAGCAGTAACTTCGACTTCCCCTTGGTGATGCTCACCGGTTCCATCCAGCGGCGCTGAAAAGCCCGGTCATTGGCCAGTCCACGCACATACTGCTCATAGCGCAACAAGGTCAGCTCGTCCACGGCCTGGCGGGTCATCTCGCCATCCCTGGCCACCGCCTCCGCAGTTTGAATCATGGCCTCGCCAGTCCAGGGATCGGCTGCGAAATTATCGAGCACCCAATGTTCTGTGGCTGGCGCGCCCCCGGGTGCTTGCGAACGCGGATAGATCAATAAGGGGCCATTACTGGTGCGATCCGTGGTCAACACCAGAGAAGTGGCGTCGCGCTCGAGCTCCACGCTTTGGGCGGCCGCCACAACACAGGCCACCGAGGTTGCACAGGCTTGGGCAATGTGCGGACCGCTCACTCCCGTCATACCCAGTCGAGCGGCGATCCAGGGCGCACCAAAAAACACCTGGGTTTGAGGAATGGTGGAGCCCAGCACGATTTGGGTGACCCAAGCGGGATCGAACTGGGTACGGCTGAACACGCTTTGCGTGACCGCAGTGGCAAGATCGAGACTACTCACATCGGCCAGGCTCCCCTGCCAGCGGATAAAGGGTGAAGACCAGAGGTGTCGGGGACTTAAAAAGGCGTGGTCAAATTTCATGGTTTCACTGACTTCCCCGAACCGCAAGGATGGAATTTTTATAGACACTGCGAGGCAGCTCTCCGGGCGGCAACACCCTGGCCGAGATCCGAACTTGGAGCTGCGCACGCACTGCTTGTTCAATGTCGGCGGCGAGCGACCCTGCCAAGCTCAAGTCAAAATCACTCCGGGCCTCCACATCGACGGCCAAAGCTTGGTCGAAGCGCACCTGCTCAGTATGCTCTTTCCAAATGCGAATCATCGGCCCAAGCTGTTTGGAGAAGCCTCTCACAATAAGATCGCGAATTGCTGTCGGGAAAACATTCATGCCCTTATAGATCAGCATATCGTCGGTGCGTCCAATACAGGTGATACGGGGGCTGGTCCGCCCGCAAGCGCAGCGCTGTGCCCCAACCACCAGGGCGTGATCGCGGGATCGATAGCGCACCAGGGGCGTGGCCTCGCGAGTGAAAGCGGTGTAAACAATTTCGCCCTGGCGCCCTTCCTCCCAAGGAAGCTGAGCCGTGCTGAAGGGGTCAATCAATTCAATCGCCACATGCTTTTGCGCATTGAAATGCATCCCGGATTGAGCCTCACATTCGCTCCACATGGCCGAGACGACATCTCCCAAACCCATGGCATCGCGCACATCACTAATTTTCAGACCTGCGCAAATACGTGAGCGCACTGTGGGCTGATTCAGTCCCGGTTCACCGCCGAAAAATGCCTTGCTCAACTTCGAGGGGATGCCTAGCTCTTGTCCAACGGTATCCCAATGCTCGCTCAGGTAAAGACCGAAAGAGGTAGTCGCCAAGAGAGCCGTCACCCGCAAGCGTCGCATCTCACGCAGGATGCGCTCGGTCGGAAAGCCACCGAGCCAACAGAGGGTGGCTCCGATGCGCCGGAAGCCATCGGCATAGGGAAGCCCTCCGGCCAGCATGGGTAGACCCACCAGATGCGCCACCACGTCGCCTCGTCGCAGGCCCGCAGTAAACCAAGTATTGGCAATGACATCGGTGAACATTTCGAGGTCATGGGCAGTGAGGCCGTAGTACAAGGGGGCACCGGTCGTACCCGATGAGCTGAGCACCTGAACAAGATCCTTACTGGGCACCGACTGGTTGTCGCCCAAAGGCCACTCATCACTGGCCTGCTCCTGCGCGCTACGAATCTGGTCCTTCATCGTGAACGGCAGAGCCGACAAATCACCCAACTCACCGATTTTTATAGCGCGCGGGACATCCGCGTGTAGTCGCGAGTAAAGCTTCGAGCGATCACGGAGCGCGCTCAGCATCTTGTCGATCTGCCCCGCCTGCCAATGCTCAACCTGACCCCAAGGCAAGGTCTCCAGGGCTTCATTCCAGTAACGATCAGTGGGCGAGGTCGTTCTCATGATGCAAACTCTAAACCGTGTTGACAGTAGACTACATTCAGTGAGGCGAGTCCATGGCTCCTGCACTCGCCGAATGGGACAGGCAATGAGCCAATTGCTCGCTCAGCCCCTGACGAGCGGCCTTTGCGCTTGTTATTCACCCAAGGAGAAACTCCAACTGAGCGAAGACCTTGTTGATTTCCTCCGCCACTCAATCAGGGCGGGTCACCGTCGGCACAGGACCCGCCTCGTCGGAAACCACGAGAGGCGCATTCTTTAAACTTTGCAGAAGCTTTTCTGACGAGGCCCCTAAACCTCGGGCGTGCTTATTACCGTACCGAAAACTTCAAATAGGTTTCGCGTCGGAGTTGCCCCACCAAACCCACCTCCCAGGTGAGGTATTGCTGCATGGCATCCTCCACGCCTTGGGCGCGGTCATAGGGGCGGTACCAAAGATCCTCCGTGGCACTGAGTAGTTTCGGATCAGAATCACCGGAAGACGGTTCAGTCTTGAAGCCGGCATGGTTCCAAGCCGCCGTGCCGCCTCTGAGAAAGCGGGCGTCATAACCCAAACGCAGCGCGTCATCAGCGGCAAAGCGAGCCAGCAAGCCGTTAGAGGAAGTGAACACCAGAGGCCGATCTTTTGCAAAGCCTGCCAAGCTCTCGATCAGCCGCGAGCGCAGTGCGTACCAAGCCCCCGGTATACGGCCCTTGCGATACTTGAGGCTTGAATCCACATCGATCACTTCGACCTTCCTGCTTTCAAGAGAGGCACTCAAATCTTGAGGGGAAACCTCACTCGCTGTCAATTCGTTCTCGCCCAATACCTTGCTTGGCGACTTGCCGCTCTCCAGGGTCACTTTCAAAGCGTCCCGCAAAACGAATACCTCGCGCCAGCCCATTTGCTGCAACCAATGAGCCGTCATGACCGCTTGCACGTGGTGCTCGTCGACCAGGACCATGCGCGCACCGCGAACTGCTGCGTAGGTATCGGTCGCCTGTACCAATTGCCCGCCTGGTGCGTTCACAGACCCGGCCAGATG
The DNA here is from genome assembly GCA_043760705.1 of Betaproteobacteria bacterium. GTDB lineage: Bacteria > Pseudomonadota > Gammaproteobacteria > Burkholderiales > Burkholderiaceae_E > JAPOKJ01. The sequence goes on along the minus strand of JAYUOT010000170.1, from coordinate 2,273 downwards.
CCCGGCTTTGTAGTCCTCAGGTAATCGAACATCGAAGACGTAGGTCGTTCTTGAGTCGTCCAAGCCCATACGATTCAATGCATCGTGGGTCACATACTGAACAGCGTAACGCTGGGCAACATCTTGTGCGAGGGACTGCGCTCTTGCGAGCGCCTCACCCGAGGGCCGGGGAGCAAGGTTATCGACCCCCTTGGCAACGGCCAGCCCGGCGAGATGCCAACCCATCGTGCCGTTTTTAAGGGCATAGATGGGATTTTTGAAACCCGCATTGCGCAAACTCTGCGCGCCGATGATCGAACGAGTCCGGCCCGCGCAGTTCACTACAATCGTGGTCGCCTCGGAGGAGAGGAGACCGGGTACGCGATACACCAACTCAGCGCCCGGGCAGTCACTCGCACCCGGAATACTCATCATTTTGTACTCATCCATGGGGCGCGAATCGACCACTATCATGTCGCGACCTTCGTCCTTCCATTGCTGCAAGATCTCCGGCTCAATGCGCGGCGTGTCGTTCTCATGTTCAACCACCTCACCAAAGGCTTTTGAGGGCACAAAGGTGCCCGAGAACATCTCAAAACCAGCCCCAGCCCAGGACTCAACACCGCCCTGCAGCACGGCCAGGTTCAGGTAGCCGTGATGGCGCAGCACTTTCGCCGCACGCTGGGCAAGAGACTGTGGGTGAATGGTCGCGTCATCGTCCATCAACACGATTCGAACCCCTTTGCGAGGCAGGAGTGCTGCGGCCTGAAGCTCCAGCGCGGACAAAGGGAGATTACTGGCCGTGAGCAAATGACGTTTGGCGAACACCCCACCCTCGCGCACATCGAGAAGGGCCAACTCCTCGCCGTCGCTCAGCATGGCACGCAGATGTTGGGCGCTGACCTGCGGGGAGTAAATTTCTGGTTTGGCCATAAAGCGCTTGTATTCGCTCGCACCGGGCTCCCGGAAGAAGACTCGGCCTGGCAATTGCTCAAGCGAAAGCCCGTACAAATGCAGGTGCAAAGTGGGCTCAGTGGAGGTGACTTCAATGGTGTGAAAGTCGTCGTCCAAAAAAGCGACCGCGTTGCCCTTACGGCAAGTGAGCTCCCAGCGCTTTTGTAACTGCCCTTGTAGATCGACCTTGCGATCATCGGTGCGTTCGTATCCGACGTTATGCTCATCGCCCGACACCCCGGAGATCACGGCCCAGGTGGTGTGATTATGTGGAGGCTGAGCCTTACCCGGCATGCCGGCCGAGGCATACAAGGCAAAGCGCCCATCATGATCGACCGCCAACTCGTAGATCGCACCGTGCTTACCGGCGCCAATCTTGAAATCTTCCAGGGGGAAAAGCGAGGTTTGCGAGGCCAAATCGATGAGCACTGGCTTCAAGCTCTCCAGGGTCGTACGATCAATCGCAGGCTGTGGGGCGATACGTTTAATCTCGGCCATCGCGCTCTGGATGGCTGCGAAACGGGCTTGCTGAAGCTGAGTGTTCATGATGACGATGCCCACGGGTTAAGGCTAAAAAGCTGCAAAGACGCGAATCCGAGAATCCTTGCTACGCCGATCTTACTGTAATCTTTATAGCTTCGACGCCGCGCGGATCAATGCTGTTGACGGCGTCGGCACGTCAATTCCCCTTGCCAGCTCTAAACTTTTGACAGGCTCTGAGTCATGATTCCCCCGCACTATAAACCCCATACACGACCCAGCCCCCTGACCGACCCCTGGGAACCGCTCTATGCGCAACAGACCGAACACGCGGTTTTTCTCGGCGTGGAAATTCGCGAAGCCCACTGTAATTCACGCGGCTTTGCGCACGGTGGACTGATCTCGTCCTTGGCCGATAACGCCATGGGACTGTCCGCCGTTCGTGAAGCTCGCCAAACCCAGGCCAACAACAAGATGAGCGCCCTCACCGTGTCCTTGTCCCTGGACTTTTTGGACACCGCCAGCATTGGTGACTTTCTCGAAGTGAAACCCGAGTTGCTCAAGGTCGGTCGGACCTTAGCCTTCGTAGATTGTCGCATCGTCTGTGGCGAGCGGCTGGTGGCACGCGCCAGCGCCAGCTTTCGCATGGTGAGCTGACAGCACCCGCTTCAGATTGCGCTTTGAGCGCCTATCGACGAAACATCTCCAGGCCCGAGCCGCCTTGCGCCAAGGTATGCCGATGATTCCCAGTGGCAACTCACTGATTAAGATGGAAACCGTCATCGGCGCCCAGGCTCCTCGCCGTCGGCTTCATTTTTTAACCGCGAATACTCGCTTCAACTTTAGACGCTCGCAATTCA
>JAYUOT010000169.1:0-3150 GCA_043760705.1 Betaproteobacteria bacterium | reverse complement strand
TGCGCGGTGCCGGGGAGCTTGCTGAGCGATATCCTGAGGTGTGGGTACAAACCCACGTGGCTGAAAATCACGAGGAAATCGCGTGGGTCCGCGCGCTTTACCCGCAGGCAAGAAGCTACCTCGATGTTTACGAAAGTTTTGGTCTGCTACGGCCCCGTAGCATGTATGCCCACTGCCTCCATCTGGACGATGCCGACCGAATGCGGATGCAGGCCTGCGGTGCTTCGGTCGCTGTTTGCCCGACCTCGAATCTGTTCTTGGGCAGTGGCCTGTTTGATTTTGAGCAAGCCGATGTGGCCGGGTTCGACTATGGTTTAGCAAGCGATGTGGGCGGCGGCACCTCGTTCTCGCCGTTTCGCACGATGTTGGCTGCGTTCGAGGTTGCCAGGCTGCGTGGCAAGACCCTTTCACCGAGTGAACTTTGGTATCGGCATACCTTTGGTGCAGCCCGTGCGATGGATTTGGCTCGAGACGCGGGCAATCTCGAAGTCGGGATGGAGGCCGACTTTATTGTTCTGGATAACACGAGCACGCCACTGCTCGCGAGACGGAGCGCCATTGCGGAGTCTCTCGAGCAATGGCTCTTCAGCATGATTGTGCTTGGGGATGATCGAGCTGTGGCCGATTGTTATGTTGCCGGGGTCTCGCAGCACTAACGATTGACTCCAAGAGTGCCTTCTAAAGCCACCTCGTGCGCGATCAACTTGCGAAACTGCACCAGGGCCGAATCAAAGTGCAAAGGCACCATGGGTGCTCCGCCAGGATGCCCAAGATTGCGATGCTGGGCGCTAATCATGGCGCGATCCTCCTCAAAGGCGCCCACGAGAGAATCGTAGATGGATTGAGTCACCGACGCATCGCCCATGCCTGATTGGTGTGATTGCTGGAAAAAATAGTGAGTGCTGTTCTCGGTTTCCGGACTCAAGGTTTGACAACTATGCAATTGCACCGCATTGGACAGATCATCGATCTCGTCGCAGACCGGGCGCCCGCCGGAGTGCATCAGTAATGTGCCGGGCATCAAGAACTCGTAGATGAACCATCGATCAAGATGGGTATCGAATTGACGAAAGCGCTGGTAAAAAGGCGGAGCGGGAACATTGGGTACGTGACGCGACACCTTGATGCCGCGTTGCCCAGGCGCAGTGACGGGTTCGATCACGGGTCGCGACTGAGCGATCGCCGTGGAGCCGCCCAGGGTTTTCTCATGGACATAGCTGAGATGAGAAAAGTCCAACAAGTTGTCGCATATCAGCAGGTAGGGCGTGTCGTAATGCAGGTAGCCGGGAAGGTTCTGCCACGCCGGGCTCGCACAGGAGAAGTTGTCCGGCAGCATCGAGTGATCGGCCTTGTTGACTTCACCCATCCAGACAAAGATCCAATGGTTCTTCGATACAACAGGATAGTTGCGCGTACAAAGCTTCGGTGGCACGCGTTCCATGCCGGGCACTTCAACGCAACGACCTTGCGCATCGAATTTGAGGCCGTGATACCCGCAGCGAATGGAATCACCTTCTTTGCGGCCAAGCGACAAGGGAGCGTGACGATGCGGGCAACGATCTTCCAAGGCTACTAGGCCGTCCTCATCCGTGCGATAAACCAGAATGGGCTCATTGAGCAGGGTGCGCGTGAATAGTTTGGCGGAATCCGCGGATGGAATTTCATGCTCCCAGGCGATGACATACCAGCAGTTTCTAGCCCACATGACTTTCTCCCAAGGCAATTTTAAAGTGTTACCGGGACCGTGAGTGTATCAATCCCGCAGTTGCCCCATTGCACCTCGTCTTAATGTAACGAATTTGTGACTCACCACATTAGCGGTCTGGATTGCTTTGGAGTTGAAACAAAGCCAACAGCGAGGTGGCCGTGGCGACGACGTGATCATCTGCGCCTTCTTGATAGAGGCGTGCACGGGTAAACGCCAAGGCCTTGCCGCGCCTCTCAGTTTCACCCACGGCCACATAGCGACCCTTGGGCGCGGGGCGCAGAAAAGAAATGTTCAAGCTGCTGGTCGCGCAGGACTGGCGTTCGGGCAGGGTGGCCATGACGGCGAAGGCCATCGCAAAATCAAGCATTGCCGAAATCGCCCCACCTTGCAAGACACCGGCACCCTGAATAAATAAGCCTTGGGGTTCAAAACTCAACCTGATTTCGCCTTTGGCAAGATCGATCTGCTCTATTCGCATGCCCAACGCCGCGCTCATCGGATTACTGCTGAGCGTGGCCGCTGCTTGGCCCTCGCGGATGAAACGTTGCAGATCAATCCAGTCAGGGTTCATCGCGCCAAGCTCTACAGTCTTAAAGCCAATAGTGTAGCGGCTTGTCCGGCCACTGTCCTCGGGGATCCGGGCGGCCAAAACGACTAAAAGCCCGGTGGCGCCTTGTACCCGCCGCGCCATTGCTTGCCAGCCATAATGAGTTTGCCCACCGCATACTTCGCCAGGCTCGTCAGGCCTTGCACCTGAGGGCCGTTCGGGCTGCTCTTGAGCACCCGACGCAGAAAATGATTAGCCACATGAATATTCGCTGCCCGTCGCGTCTGATCGGAATAGAACACGACGCCAATCGAAGCGGTGACGCTCTGTCCGGGCTGCACCCAATCAGTCGTCGATCGAGTCATATGAGGCGAGGTCATGGGAAAAAACACACCGTCGCCCGGGCCGCACTCAAACTCATGGCTGCGCGGCAAAAATTCGTCGCGAAACTGAATATCCGCTCCGCCGTATATCAAGAACTCTTCACGGCGCTGGTTCGGCACTAACACCGTATCGTCATTGCTCCATATATTCATGGTCTTGCGGCCGTGCAATTGCAGCCAAAAATTGCTTTCCCGGTCAATATGTAATGGTGTGACAGAAGGCGGTGCCGAGATAAAAATGAAGCCTCGCACGTCATAAATATGCTGCTCATGAGTCATCACCTTTTTGGCCTTGGCCATGACGTCCCATAAAAACTGACTGTAGTGCGGATCGGTTTGAACGTTGTACAGCGCAACCCAAGAACCTGGCTGCTCGATTTGGGAAAACACGGTGTCAATATCGCGACCGTCGTGGCTTTTCGCTTCGTGATGAAAGACCGACTCTACGTTTGTGCCGGGCAGCACGAAACGGCACTGTTCTGTTTGATACAGCGTCTTCGCCAATTGCGCAA
>JAYUOT010000168.1:0-3152 GCA_043760705.1 Betaproteobacteria bacterium | reverse complement strand
GCCTTCTGGCAAGCGCGTGGAGCCGTGACGCGCGTCCAGCATCAAATCACCTTTGCGATCAGGAGGTCATTGACTTGTAGCGCGCCTACACAACGCCCGTTCAAATCAACTACGGCCAGCTTACTGATATTGCGCGCTTCCATTAATTGCGCTGCATCTACCGCAAGCGCTGAATCGGAAATGAACACCGGTGTTTTACTCATTACTTGCGACACCAGACACTTGTGAGGGTCAACTCCTCGCGCAAATAAGCGCCGCAAATCACCATCCGTGAGTACTCCCAGAAGCATGTCGTCCGAATCCATCACGGCGACCATGCCCAAGCGTTTATTGCTGATTTCCAGGATCGCCTGGGACAGGCTCACCTGCGGTGCCACACGCGGCAATTCCTCACCTTGGTGCATGACGTCGCGCACATGGGTCAGCAAGCGACGCCCCAGGGCCCCGCCGGGATGTGAACGAGCAAAATCGTCAGCACCAAAACCACGTGCATCCAACAAGGCCACGGCCAATGCGTCGCCTAAGGCCAGCGCCGCCGTGGTACTGGCGGTGGGCGCAAGATTGAGCGAACAGGCTTCACGAGCCACACTGGCGTTCAAATGCACATCGGCGACTTTCGCCAACTCCGAGTCCGGGTTGCCCGTCATTGCAATCAACTTGGCCCCACCACGCTTGATTGCCGGCACCAGGCTGAGCACCTCCTCAGTGCTCCCGGAGTTCGACAAAGCAATAACAACATCGCCCGCTGTCACCATTCCCAGGTCTCCGTGCATGGCCTCGGCCGAATGCACGAAGAAGGCCGGAGTTCCTGTCGAGGCGAGCGTTGACGCAATTTTGCGCGCTACGTGGCCGGACTTGCCGATGCCGCTCACCACCACGCGCCCCTGGCAGTCGAGTATCAGTCGACAAGCCGCTTCAAAGCTCTCGTCGAGGCGATCCACCAAGGCGAGTAAAGCCTCGGCCTCGATGCGCAGGACTTCGCGGCCTTGTGAAACCACCCTTTCGGTGGAAATTAGTGGATTTTGAACTCTCATCAGGGTCGAGTATATATAGGGGTCATGCTTAGCTCGCTCGAACTTACCTTAGCACTGCTTGCCGCCGCCGTTTTGGCGGTCGTGGCGCTGCGCGCCTTAGGGCTGCCGCCCTTGGTGGCCTACCTACTCGTAGGTGTGCTGCTCGGCCCCCATGCGGCAGGATTAGCCGCGAACGATCACAGTACTCAGGCGCTTGGCGAGATTGGCGTGGTCTTTCTCATGTTTTCAATAGGTTTGGAGTTTAACCTCGACAAGCTCAAGACCCTTCGTCGCCACGTGTTCGGACTCGGTAGCGCCCAGGTGGGACTCACCATGGTCATTGCTGGCTCAGCCTTAGTTTTGGCGCCGACCGGCCTTGTGGCCTGGTTTTTCCCGGGTGGCACCGATTGGCGCGGGGCCGTGGCTTTAGGTGGGGCGCTCGCACTTTCATCCACGGCACTGGTGATGAAAATCCTCGATGAAAAACGGGAGATCGAGTCCGAACACGGGCAGAGAGTGTTTGGTGTGTTGCTTTTTCAAGACTTGGCGGTGATTCCCCTGCTCGTTGTCATCCCTGCGCTGGCCAGCGGAGGTAATGATTGGGTTTGGGCCCTCGCCGTCGCCACGTTTAAGGCGGCTTGCTTACTAATCTTGTTGCTACGCTTTGGTCCCAACTTAATGGGGCACTGGTTTCGTTTGGTGGCCCGACAAAAATCTCACGAACTCTTTACCTTGAATGTACTTTTCGCCACCCTATTCTTCGCATGGCTGACCGGCAAGGCCGGACTCTCGATGGAGTTGGGAGCCTTTGTCGCGGGCATGCTTATTGCCGAAACAGAGTTTCGCGACCAGGTAGAGGAGGACATCAAGCCCTATCGCGACGTGCTCCTGGGCCTGTTTTTTGTGTCGATTGGGGCCAGGCTCAATCTTGGGGTGGTGGTGTCCGGTTGGCCGCAAGTGCTCGTTCTGTTAAGCCTACCGGTGTTGGGGAAATTTGCCCTGGTCTGGGCACTGGCAAGAGCTTTCAAGGCCAGCAATGGCATCGCGATCCGCACCGGTATTTGGCTGGCCCAAGCTGGTGAGTTCGGATTCGTTTTGCTGACACAGGCCATTGGAGTAAAACTCCTGAGCGAGGAGACCGTTCAATTTGCCCTCGCAGCGATGTTGATTTCCCTGCTGATCAGCCCGCTCTTCATCATGCAGGCCAACCGCCTGGCCCTGCGCGCCTCCTCGCAAGAATGGCTGGAGCGATCCATTCAATTGCAAAACATCGCGGCCAAGAGCTTCGGACGCAGTAAACATATTTTGATTGCCGGGTTTGGTCGTTCGGGTCAAGCCCTCGCCCATGTTCTGTCCAGCGAAAAGATCCCGTATTTTGCACTCGACTTAGACGCGGATCGGGTGCGCCTGGCCACTCAGGGTGGCGAGGCAGTCGTGTACGCAGATGCGTTGAAGCGAGATGCCCTTTTGGCGGCGGGTGTCCACCGCGCCAAGGCCATGGTGATCACCTTTGGTGACGTGCCAAGCACCCTCAAATTGTTGCGCCTACTGCGCGAGCTCGCCCCCCACCTGCCCACCATAGTACGCTGCGAGACCGAGGCCGACTTAGAAAGACTCCGAGCGGCAGGGGCTACCGAGGTGATCCCGGAGATTTCAGAGGGCAGCCTAGTTCTGGCCTCCCACGCTCTTGCACTGGCGGGGCTCTCAGCGGTTCAGATACTCAAACGTATGCGTGACATTCGCGAGGATCGTTACCGAGTTTTGCAAGGATTCTTCCGCGGCGCCGATGACACCCAGGAAAATCAGATTGAGAAAGACCCTTTGCATCTTCATACCTTTGCTCTCCCCCCTGACTCCTTGGCCATTGGTCAGGCCATCAAAGATATCGATTGGCGAGGAGCGAGCGTCACCACGGTGGTGGGCAAGCGCGGCCGCACGGCGAGTCCAGAGCCCGAGTTCACTTTACAAGTGGGTGATTCGGTGGTGCTGCTGGGCCGACTTGAAGAATTGAGTGCGGCCGAAACCGCGCTGAAACGAATCTAACGCCCAGTGAAGCACGAATAAAGATTCAGTCGAAACTAGATCCACACCGTCCTTAAGGGAAAGTCGTGCTCGTGTAAAATCGAGTTCGTGAACCCC
>JAYUOT010000167.1:0-3155 GCA_043760705.1 Betaproteobacteria bacterium | reverse complement strand
TTCTTTATGCGCTAGGTGCGATCGTTTTGATCGACTTGGTTTTAGCGGGCGACAACGCGATTGTGATCGCTTTGGCCGCTCGCAAACTTCCACCCGATTTGCAAAAGAAGGCAATCATCTGGGGCACGGTGGGTGCGATCGTGGTGCGAACCTTGTTGACCGTCGTCGTGGTCTGGTTGCTCAAAATTCCCGGCCTCTTGCTTGCGGGGGGCGCACTTTTGCTTTGGATCGCGGTCAAGCTGATCGCGCCCAACGAAGACGACCCGCATGGAACTCACAGTGTTACTTCAACAAGCTTCTTGGGCGCCATGAAGACCATCGTCATCGCCGATGCGGTCATGGGCCTGGACAATGTCCTGGCAGTGGCGGGGGCCGCACACGGCAGCTTCCTGCTTGTCACGCTTGGACTCTTGATCAGCATTCCGATTGTCGTGTGGGGCAGTACCCTGATTCTGAAATGGGTCGAACGCTTCCCAATCATCGTTTATGCCGGATCCGGTGTTCTGGCCTTGACCGGAGCCAAAATGATGCTCAGCGAGCCCTTACTGGCCCCCTGGACGGTTCGTTACGAGAACTGGACATGGCCCTTGATCGCTACGACTGTTTGCGCCGTTCTCGCCCTTGGATATTGGCTTAATCACCGCTCCCGTCGCAGCGATGTGACGGTTCATTCAACTCTCGTCTCACCTTCACCCATCTTAGAAAGTACGACCATGAACCAAGACACCACCACCCAAATCACTCACCAAACTCTGATCCCTGTCGACGGTGGTCAGCCATCCCTCGCCGCGATTCGACGACTTATCCTAGAACGTACTTTCGCAGGTCCCTTAGCGCCAGCAATCACGGTTCATCTATTACACATTACGCCGCGCTTCAGCAAACATATCACCAGTCATCTGCCGCAAGGCGCGCGGGGCCGTTTCATCAAAGATTCGGCGGAACAGGCCATTCTTCCCGCCACCAAGTTGTTGGAATCGGCCGGAATACCTTATGAGATCCATCTGCACGCAAGTAATGCCCTCTCAAAGACCATTCTCGAAAGTGCGACGCGCCTGGGTTGTTCACAAATCATTTTAGGCAGTCAACGCAATAATGCTTTCTCCAGGTTTCTTCGAAATTCGGTGACCAGCAAACTACTGGCCCGCTCGGAGATACCGGTCGAGGTGGTTTTGCATGGCGAAGCGTCCAAGTTTCAACGCTGGGTCTTGCCCGCTGGTGCGGGCGCCGTCATGATTGCCATGATCGCTGATTGATGACGCGCAGCCAGTGCTGCGCCGCCAATCTATTCCGGCATTTGCAGCACTGGCTCAAACCTTAGACCCAACCCGCTAATTTAAGGGCCAGCCCAATCAGCGCACAGGTCGCAAGCACTTGAATCACACTGCGTTTAAGCTTAAAGAGTGCGAATGCTGCGCCGATTGCAATCAGCGCGGCGATCCAATCGAAGCGCCCTTTAAAACCTTCAGGCCACAAGACATGATATAAAAAAAATAGCGCGAGATTGAGAATGACACCGACCACCGCAGCCGTAATGGCGGTGAGAGGAGCCGTAAATTTAAGCTGGTCATGAGTCGACTCGACCATCGGTCCTCCAGACAGAATGAAGATGAAAGATGGCAAAAAAGTAAACCATGTCACCAAGCTCGCCGCTAGAGCACCGGCCAAAAACTTGTTGCCGCCCATCATCAAGCTTTGCATCTCGAGGCTTTGGTAACCGCCCACAAACCCCACGAAAGCCACCACCATAATCAGTGGGCCTGGAGTTGTCTCGCCTAAGGCTAGGCCATCAATCATTTGGGTGGGGGTCAGCCAGCCATAGCCGTCCACTGCACCTTGGTATACGTAGGGCAATACCGCATAGGCTCCACCGAAGGTCAGCAAAGCCGCCTTGGTAAAGAACCATGCCATCTGGGTCAGCGTGTGCCCCCAGCCGACACTTGCTGTCAGCATCAACATTGGCACTCCCCACAGCGCGGCGCCAACCACTGCCACCACGATCAAGCGCGACCATCGGAACTTGGCATGATCCGGTGTCGGTGTTTCGTCATCAATCAAGGCGGGGCCGTACGATTGCTTCGCGGCCCCATGGCTGCCTCCAGTCTTGAATCGTTCAGGAGCGAACCGTCCGCCCAGATAACCCATGAAGGCCGCCACAAGAACAATCGCAGGAAAAGGTACATTGAGCGCAAAAATGGCGACAAATGAAGCAGCCGCAATCGCCCACATCCAAGAATTTTTAAGAGCTCGCGAGCCGATGCGATGCGCCGCCTGAACCACAATGGCTGTGACAGCAGGTTTGATGCCGTAAAACAGACCAGCAACTACAGGCATATCCCCAAAGGCAATATAAATCCATGACAACAACACCAGAATAAAGAGTGAAGGCAATACGAATAGTCCACCCGCGATCACGCCTCCCCAGGTGCGATGCATTAACCAACCGATGTAAGTCGCGAGCTGCTGCGCCTCGGGGCCCGGCAGGACCATGCAATAGTTAAGCGCATGTAAAAATCGCTTCTCAGAGATCCAGCGCTTACGCTCGACGAGGTCCTGATGCAGGATGGCAATCTGACCGGCCGGCCCCCCAAAGCTAATGAACCCAAGTTTCAGCCAATAGGCAAATGCTTCCCAAATAGTGATTTGACTTGGCGCCACCTGGAACGCTGCGCTTGTGGTGTCGGGACTGCTTTGCGATTCTTGTCCAGAGCTTATCGGGTCTTGATGGGGCGTCGACGTCATGAAGGGTAGTTTACAGGGGCACGGCATACCCTGACTTGTCGGCTCATCCGTTTGAGCGCTTGGGTGTCGCACGCAACCGATCCGCCTGGATAGATCAACCTCCGACCTTGGTCGGCGGGCCTCTCTGGGCACGCCACGGTATCAACCCAGTAGGGAGCCAATATCGAGATTGCTCACGCCTGCTCATGCGATCTTGTCTGAAGCGGATCCGCAGTCAGTATATCCTTACGTTCCCGCGAGATCCGCTCGTGGACCCACTGATGACTGACGAGAATCCTTGATAAGTGACCTGCCCGGCCGTACCTGCCCCATTCGCTACCACTATGGAGCCAAGGCCATTGCTAGCGCTCCATTGCGTTCAGCCGAGGTACTTTACGTCATTGGTGGACTTTACGGCAACGTTTATGCGCTCA
>JAYUOT010000166.1:0-16346 GCA_043760705.1 Betaproteobacteria bacterium | reverse complement strand
TCATTATGCCATCACTCGGATGAAAGCCGTCAACCCAGGCGCTTTCGTAGTTGGCATTGGGCATACGTGTGCCGTCACCCAACACCGGTGCCTGGTAGGTGTAATTTGGGTTGTAATAAAGGCGGTTAAAAGCGTAATTGACGTAGCAGTTTTGGCCGGGAGTTGTATTGTTCGGATAGGACTTGCTGGCGGTCTCCTCTGGAGCGAAGGTCGAGTCCATCGAGCCCGAGTTATCCAGTGTAAACATGAGGTTGGGTTTGACGGTGGAGGAGGTATTGATCGGCTGATCATCCAGAACTACCGCCGTCGTCACCAAAGGTGCGCTAAACAGGGTGCTGGGCAAGGCCACCTGTAACAAAGCCAATAACATCGCCAAACTTTTCGATTTAGTACTTAACATACAGACCTCTTTTCTCTCGTCTCAAGCATTTTCTAGTTCAGAATTTTTTCCCGAAAGGCTTACTCGCCCTTCATGAACATCTGGGCATAACTGGTCGTGCCCTTGGGGCCATCGACTCGAACCGTCATTCGGACATAAGGCAAGACATCGCTGTCCGCCGATCCCGTGTTCGAAATCGAATCAGAGGGATATTCCATGGTGTACATCTGACAGTTGTTGGCACTCGCAATCCCTGCGGTAGAGCATAGGCGCTCCACATAGTAGCGACGCAGTTGCATCGAGTTGGCATCAATTTGTTCACCAGCCCATCCCGTCAGTGCGGGACCGGTCGAGGTCCAGGCGGGTGCGGCCAAATTGACCAAGGCAATGGGGACACCTTCAGTCGATTGCAGTTGACGAATGGCCCAATAAGCCTTGGTCGCATCGCTCTGGTTTCGGTTATCTATCGATAAGGCCATATTGCTGGGCGATTGCAAATAAGCCAACAAGGCCTCGTTAATACCCATGTCAATATTCTGTTCAGCACTTTGCTGCATCTGGAAATTTCCGGCGGCAAGATTGGCACTATCGACGGATCGAATCAGCGCCATACCGGCGGTCATCATGGCAACCAGTGCCACCATGGCCACCAGAAGCGACGTGCCTTTTTGACGAACTAGAGTGATCGATGCGCGCTTCATATGTCGCTCATAATGATGTTTCTCAGAGGAATCACACTGGACAAAGTGTTGTATCGATAGCAGCGCTGATCGCCGCTGAGAGTGTAGGTACCACCGGCCGGCATCGCGGGAATACTTTGCACGTTGTTGCCGGGGTTTGCTTCGAGCACCGAGAAGGGGCCGGCAGCCGTGGCGATACATAGTCCACTGACAGGATCTGGCCGTTCAAACTGGGATGATCGAATCAGCAAGCCCACCCGCAAGGCCTTGATTTGATTGAGCGAGCGCAGCCCGGCAGCCACCGGCAAAGCGGCAATGGCCGGCGTTGTGGGTACTGCATTGGGATTCAACCAGGTGCCTGGAGTCGCGGGCGGATTGATCCATTCGTCGATCACATCATCATTACTCACATCAATGCCAGCTTGCACATTCATGGCCACGACGTTATCCGCCAAAACCATCGAAACATTACTGATGAGGTTGGTCAGCACCAATTGGTTGGTCGCGGTATTCACGGTCAGACTTTGAAACAAGGGGGTTTGCCCCAAGTTCACTATCCGCGCAAAGCTGCTATAAGCGGCTGCGGTTGCGGCCGTGAGGTTAATGACGCCGCCATTGATTGATGGAGCGGAAGGCAAGGCACTCACCCTGGCCAGGGTGCATGGTATTGGACGCGTGTTGCCCGGGTTGACGAGTGGGTCTTGTTCATAAACCACCACCCAATCATTCACCGCATAGCCATAGGTGGTCGTGATCGTCAGGCTCGTACTTCCTGCCAGTGCCGCAGTGACTAATTGGGAAGGGATCGGGGCAACCGAAGAGCTTCCTTGCATTACGACAATACTGTCGGAGCTTAAGGGCCCTGCACCAGACGTGACCATGGCCGGTGTGATCCGGATTCCACCGGGTGTCGTACATCCCATGAGAAATTCGGTCGCCGCCGTGCTCGGATTGATAATCACGGCGCCCGTGGGTTCAACCACCATGCGGGCTGGAGGCGTCAAGAGCGGATCCGTCGGCGTGGTCAAATTGTAGCCCGCGTTACGGACAATCTTTTGAACTTGAGACAGGGCCAGAGTGCCGGCTTGCAGTGCCTCACTGCCGCTTCCCGTGGTACGACGCTGAGATTCGTTGATGGCTAGGGTTTGGAAGATCGCCAGGGTGGTCAATAAGGCAATGACCATGCCGATCATCGTCTCGATCAGGCCAAAGCCCGCTTGCATCGATTGACGCAGGCGTCGCGTTGAGATGTTCATAGCTGTGGCTCCAAAATTCTGGCCGTCGTCACATACTGACTGGTGACTCCAGCGGCGGCGCCTGGCGGTACCCATGTAATCGTAATCGTAACGTCCGAGGTAAAGAAACTACTCCCCGGCAAAAGAGCAATCGGTGTTTGAAGCGAGGTGACTACCACCGTTGGAGGATTGGCCGCAGCACCCGGAAGCTTTCTGGATCCGGTCATGACTTGGCTGGCCCAGGCCTGGTACATCAGTCCCGGGGTCGCGCTTTGATAGAGCGTTCGTCTTCGTCCTGGGTCTGAGGTCCACATTTCAGAGATCAAATCATCGGCATGTTGCACGGCTTGAGAACGAAAGCCGGCCTCCCCTAGTCCTTGCACAGAACGCGCCTGCAAACCGACAATGCCGAGCACGCCGATTGAAAAAATCAACATCGCAATCAGGGCTTCAAGAATGACGACGCCCGCTTGCTGCTTGCGGCCTGCCAGGGCACTCGGAGTCTGGAAGGCAGAAGGTCGCGCGCTCCTGGGTCGACTGATTTGACCCGCTGGGCGTCTCTTACTAGGGATTTGCGATTTGTTCATGAGCAAGCTTTGCGAATTGTTCATGAGCAAGCTTTGCGAATTGTTCATGAGCGAGCTTTGCGAATTGTTCATTAGCAAGCCCTCGCGTTAGGGGCCGCCACTTGAGGATCACAGGCTCGAGCACTTCCTCCACCCGTAATGGCAATGACCAGGCGACGTTCATCGGCAGCCGCCATATTCGTGTTGCGCACATCCACTCGTGCAATATTTTGAAATCCGCCAATCGTACTGGGACGTCCGAGGCCATCGAAGATAATTCCAGCAGGAAGACCGCCCACCGCTAAAGGTGTCGCCATTGCGCTCGGCGCATTCATCGCTGATGCAGTAGATACACCCACTTTCGCACGAGCTGAATCATCACCCGAGTCCCGCTCCTGGATCGTAGGTTGAGCAGCATCACAGACGATCGTGCCTTGCAACACCGGGCAGATTCTCCAAGAGCTTGAATTGTTGGCACTGTCGAGCAATTCAAACATCACGCGACCATTGCGTTTCATGGCTTCAAGCTTGGCCAGATTCACGGCATTGATGATTGATTCTGCACCGGCTCGAATCTGCTGATTGGAAATCCATGTGCCATAGCTCGGGGAAGCCATCTTTAGCAAGATGGCCATAATCGCCAATGCGATCATCAACTCAATCAGAGAAAATCCCGATTGAACCTTTGTTTTTTGATAGTCCACGTCAGCTCTTCTTGACTAACCAACTTCTTGTCGCGGGCCCTGCTGGTGGGGTGCCCCAATTGGAGCCCCATGAAACTGTTGTTCTTATATTTTGATTATTAATTGTATAAGCGAAACCACTGACACCTTGAGTAGCGATGCCAGTCGCGGTCACGACATAGCTCTGGCCGCCCGCACCGGGCACACAGGAGATCGTAAAGAATTCGGTATTAGCAAGAACCACTCCGCAACCACCGGTACCACCGCCGGCATAGGTACGGTTATCGGAGTAGGCCTGCTCCATACGAACGCGAGCATCACTTAGCGCGTTGGGAGCGTCAGTCAGTTTGCCGCGAATGACATATTCGGTATAGCTCGGAATGGCAATGGAACTCAGGATGCCAATGATTGCCATCACGACCAGCACCTCGATCAAGGTAAAACCTTTCATCGAATTTGACTGCTTGCAAACCGTCCTTATTCCATTCAATTGCATGTTGGCCTCATTTCCTTTTCACGGAGTTTGAGGCCGATCAGTGCCCATTCCAACGGACTCCAGACGGAAGGGCTAGCGCGCGGACAAACGGACGGCAAAGCCACTTCGAGCGTGATCAGCGGAGCGCTGGCTACGATGAGCGGCGCGACAACGCAAAGCACCTAAGGAAGCTCTGGTGAAGTATCGACCTGTGCGGCTCGATACTCGAACTTGTACTCGTCTTAACTTTTCACGGGCGAGGAGACTTGCCCCAGACCTTTAGGCAAGGGAAAAGAAATATGCTCTTCAACGCCAGGCAAGGTTGTTACGGTGCGCACCCCCATCTCTTTGAGCTTTACGATCAGCTCATTGACCAGAACTTCTGGCGCAGAGGCACCTGCGGTGACGCCAATTTTCTTTTTTCCCTGCACCCATGCTGGATTCAGCTCCGCAGCCGAGCCGATCATATAGGCCTCACAGCCCATTTTCTCGGCGACTTCGCGCAGGCGGTTAGAGTTGGAGCTGGTAGGCGAGCCGATCACCAACACCAAATCGCATTGAGGAACCATAAACTTCACCGCATCCTGGCGATTTTGAGTGGCGTAACAAATGTCTTGCTTCTTGGGTTCCTGAATTTTTGGAAACCGGGCACGCAGGGCAGCGATGATGGCAGCACAGTCATCGACCGAAAGCGTCGTTTGCGAAACATAGGCCAGTTGCTCGGATTGAGGCAGGCTCAAGGTAGCCACATCGGCAACCGACTCGACCAAATGGATACCGGCATCGGCCTGACCCATCGTGCCCTCCACTTCGGGATGACCCGCGTGGCCGATCATCACCACATCCAGACCCTCCCTGCGCATTTTGGAAACTTCGACATGGACCTTGGTCACCAAGGGACAGGTAGCATCGAAAATATGCAAGCCTCGCCCCTCGGCTTCTAATCGCACCGCACGCGAAACACCGTGAGCTGAGAAAATCAGAGTCGCGCCGGCGGGGACTTCGTTCAGTTCCTCCACGAATACCGCTCCCTTCCTGCGCAAGTCATTGACGACATGCTCGTTATGGACAATTTCATGGCGCACATAGATGGGTGCGCCAAAACGCTTGAGCGCCAGTTCAACGATATCGATGGCACGATCCACGCCAGCACAAAAGCCACGCGGCTGGGCGAGTAGCACATCCATTTACAATACTCCAAGCAGTTTGACCTCGAAACGCAGAGCACGGCCTGCAAGAGGATGATTAAAGTCGAACAAGGCACCTCGAGCGTCGATTTCCTTTAAGACTCCAGCGAAGCGCCCACCATCAGGCGAGGGGAAATCGACAAGATCGCCTGGCTCAAAATCCTTTTCATCGCTATGGGCATTCAACATTTCTCTAGAAACACGTTGTATGAGCTCCGGGTTTCGCACCCCGAAGGCCTCTTCCGGGGCCAGCTCGAAGACTTCATGGACTCCCTCAGCCAGACCCATCAGGCGTTTTTCCAAAAACTCGGCCAATTGGCCTATGCCTAATTGGAGTGTTGCGGGTCGCGCTTTGAAGGTATTCATGACATCCTCGTCTCCATCGCCAAGCGACAAGCGGTAATGCAAGGTGAGGTGGGATTCAGGGCCAACAATGGCAGTCATAAAAGTACTCAAGGAGAGCGCGCAGATGCGATCAGAAAAATGGTTCGGGAAGCTCTCTATTGTACGGAAGGCCTTGGGCGGGGTGCAATCATGAGAATTACTGACTGGCCGATGGCCGAACGCCCGCGCGAGCGTCTCCTGGCTCAAGGGGCAAAGGCGCTTTCCGATGCTGAGCTGTTGGCGATTTTTTTACGAACCGGCACGCGGGGGCAAAGCGCCCTGGACTTAGCGCGACAACTTCTCAGCGAGTTCGGCTCACTGGGTGGTTTGATGAGTGCAAGTTTTGCGAAAACCGGGAAGGTGGCAGGCTTAGGCCTTGCCAAGTGGGCCGGCCTGCAAGCCGCCCTTGAGTTAGCGGCCAGGGCTGGGTTGGAGCCGCTCAAGAATTCTCCGATCATGAATCGCCCGGAAATAGCCGAGGCGTATTTACGCCAATGGCTGCGCTTTTACCCCTTTGAGGTGTTTGTGGCACTTTTCATGGACGCGAGTCACCGCCTCATCGTGTGCGAAGAGCTTTTTCGGGGCACCGTGAACCAAACGGCCGTGTACCCCCGTGAGGTTTTACGCCGCTGCCTAGATTTAAACGCCAGTGCGGTGATTTTCGCGCATAATCACCCCTCCGGAGCGGCGGAGCCGAGTCGGGCCGATGAGCTTCTCACCGAGAATCTGAGAAAAACCCTCTCAAGCATTGGCGTGGAGGTCCTGGATCACCTGATCGTCGCAGGACCAGTCTGCACTTCGCTTGCTCGAAGAGGTTGTTTTGCTATATAATTCAAGGCTTTGCTGAAATCTTCAGCGACAACTCATTACTTTTGGCTTTCTTTCAGCGCTTTCTTTAAGCAAGCTAATTTCCAGAATTTACTAAGTAGCAGAATAGGATTCAACATGGCACGCGTATGTCAAGTCACCGGTAAGGCCCCGATGGTCGGGAATAATGTTTCCCACGCCAACAACAGGACCAAGCGTCGTTTCATGCCTAATTTGCAGTATCGCAAATTTTGGGTCGAAACCGAGAACCGTTGGGTTCGTCTTCGCTTGACTAATGCAGGTTTGCGCCTCATCGACAAAAACGGCATTGATGCTGTTCTGGTGGATGTGCGGGCTCGCGGCTTGTCGGTCTGAGTCTTAGGGTCTAAGTCTGCTCCTTTTCTCGCCTTGGGCTAGTCTTCTGGCCGCAAGTTGAGCGATCTACTTTTTTAGGAATTCATCATGCGTGACAAAATCAAGCTTGAGTCCAGCGCCGGAACCGGCCACTTCTACACCACCACCAAGAACAAGCGTACCAAGCCGGAAAAGCTTGAGATCAAAAAGTTTGATCCAGTGGTTCGTAAGCACGTCATTTACAAAGAAACCAAGATCAAATAATTGTAGTTTAGGAGAGGATGCTTATCTTTTAGGTGCTTCCCGCCCACAAAAAAGCGACCCGAAGGTCGCTTTTTTTATGGCCTTCGAGGAGTGCTGCTTGGGCCTCTCGGTTAGGCCGGAGCATAGCGGCGCATTCTTAGCGCCATCTCTTCCAAAGCCCGAATGCCGCTGGCCTCCGCCTTGTGACACCATTGTTGAAGATGTTCAAGCAATTGCTCTTTGTTCAAGCTTGAACGCCCCCAAACATCGCTCAATTCCTGACGCATTTCCACCACACGGCGCAGAGTATCACTGGCCGCCAAGGCTTCAATGAAGGTCGCCTTTTCTTGCGGTCTTAAGGCCTCATGATCAAGGTGCAACCAGGCCCTGGCGGCCTTGACCGCTGCAAACTCTGGACGCTTCATACTTTTCAGGCGATTGGCCTCGTCGGTACAGGTTTTACGCAAAGTGCTGGCGTAAGCGGCCATGAGATCGTAACGATGCTGAATCACAGCCTGCAAAGTTTCTGCATCCACCCTAGATTTGGCAGCCACAAACTTGGGCACCGGGGCCAGGCGACGCACTGTCGCCAGTTTGAAAAATGACAAGATGCGGATGTACATCCAACCGGCATCAAACTCATACCACTTCACCGAAAACTTCGCTGAGGTCGCATAGGAATGATGATTGTTATGCAGCTCTTCGCCTCCCACGAGCCATCCCCAGGGCACAAGGTTCCGGCTTGCATCCGGACTCTCAAAATTGCGATAGCCCATGGCATGTCCCAGTCCATTAATCACACCTGCCGCAAAAATGGGAATCCACAGCATTTGAATCGCGAACACGGTCAGGCCAATAAAGCCGAACATCAGAACGCAAGCCGCCAAGGTGACATACACACCCATGAATGAATAGGGGGCGTATAGGTTTCGTTCGATCCAATCGTTAGGCGCACCGGTTCCGTACTTTAGTTTGGTGTCCTCGTTCCTGGCCTCTTCACGGTACATTTCAGAGCCTTCCAACAGGACCTTCTTCAAGCCTCGGGTCACCGGGCTATGAGGATCGTCCTCAGTCTCGCATTTGGCATGATGTTTACGATGTATGCTCATCCAGTCTCGCGTAATCATGCCGGTGCTCAGCCATAACCACATACGAAAAACATGCGAAACAATCGGGTGAAAATCCACCGCTCGATGAGCCATACTGCGATGCAGATAAAGAGTGACCCCGGCAATAGTCAAGTGGGTTGCTGCCAAGGTGTATAGAGTGATTTGCCACCAGGAGGCGTTCAGAAGGCCTTTGTCCAGGAAATTCAGGACAAGATTCGCAAAGTCAGAAGTAAACAAGTCAATGTTCTCCGCAAAAACAAAAAAAATGCAAAACAAAATTGAGGGACGCGTGCTTTTCGCGCACTTTACTCGCTCGCTTCCCCGCCCGCAATGAGTAGTGTCAACATTACAAGCCTTGGATAGAACGATTTATGCTTTAGCCCGAACCCATTTCGCCCCGAAAAATCCATCGCTTCCATGTATATGGGGCCATAGTCGCAAAAAATCACCCTCACAGAACTGAATGGGGATCCATTCGGACGCTGGGGAGCGAACAAAACCAGGATTCAGGCTCTCAAAACGTTCGGCAATGGCGATATTTTCATCGTTGAGCAGGCTACAGGTCGCATAAACCAGCGATCCGCCAGGCTTCACCAATTGGCTGGCCGATTGCAAAATTTTGCCCTGCAAGGTTTGAAGCCGGGTTAAGGCTTCGTTGGATCCACGCCACTTCAGATCTGGATTACGGCGTAAAGTGCCCGTCCCGGAACAGGGCGCATCCACCAAGACCAGATCCGCTTTGGCGTGCATCCGTTTCAACTTAGGGTCGGTTTCGCTATCGATGGCAAAACTTTGGACGTTACTCACCCCGGATCGTGCCAGACGAGGTTTGAGGCGTGCCAGCCGAATTTTGGAGGTATCGCAAGCATAGACCTGGCCTGTGCTGCGCATTTGATCGGCCATTGCCAGGGTTTTACCCCCCGCGCCAGCGCAAAAATCGACCACGGTCTGGCCCCTCTTGGGTGAGCAAAGTTGGGTCAGTAATTGCGAACCACGATCTTGTACTTCAAACAATCCCTGGCGAAACGCTTCACTACGCTCGAGCGAGGGGTGGCCTTCGATTTCCAGCGCAGTGTCAATATCGGCCACTTCCGAGGTCTGAATACCCTGCAAGGCCAGGCTTGAAATGAGAGATTGGCGATCCGTCTTCGAGGTGTTGACACGGATATCAAAAGAGGCCGGCTTCAATAAAGCCGCCAGCAAGGCCGGCAAATCGAAGGTGGCGGTTTTTTCTGCCTGGGCCGATAGACGTCCAAAGATCCAGTCCGGCTGACTCGCTTGCACCTGTAGCGGCAATTCAGTGACGTCGGAACTCGCAACGCGCTCAAGCCAACGCGTTTCGACTTCGCTCAAGCGCGGCAACCAGTCGGTGACCCGCAAACCCAGTATGGCCATACGGCGAAGCTCTCCGCCAGGCACCAAGGTGGTCGCCCATTGCTTGTAAAGCGAGAGATTTCGCAAGACATTGAAGCTTGCATCGGCCAAGGTCGCTCTTTCGCGCGGCCCCCAGCCCGAGTTGGTCTTGAAATAGACGCTCAAACTACGATCCGCTGCTTGCTCAAAGCGCAAGATTTCGGCCAACAAATCCACCAAGGATTTCTCCAGTCGACTGGCACCAGAGACTTGCGGAGTGCGCGGCGTATCGGAATTCCAACGAGGAGCACGCGGCAAGGGGTTTCCCGGCGGCGGCTGAACCTTAGGGCGCGCCATCAGGGCCGAAGCTGGCTCAGAGGCATCGGGCTGGGACTCGAAACCACCTGCGCTGGCGGACTTAGATTTTTTCTCGGACTTCGCGGCGATACGCTTGGTTTGAGCGGCCGGACGCGGGGTCGCCGGGCGATCAAATGCACGTCGCAAAGGTGAACGGGCGGCAAGGCTCACTGGGCCCGCCTTTTGAGGTGGCTTATCGTCTAGCTTACTCACGGAGCGCCCTCGTCAACGAGGACACCTGAGCGACGAACTTGAGGTTCCCACCGATCAACATGCGCAGGGCTTTCGGATAGAGTGCATGCTCCAGTTTCAAAACACGTGCGGCCAAACTGGATTCATCGTCCCCGGGCAGGACTTCAAGCTCGGATTGCGCGATGATCGGCCCAGCATCAAGCTCAGGGATCACAAAATGCACGGTGGCGCCGTGGCGGGTGGCTTTCGCCTCCAAGGCACGTCGATGGGTATGCAGACCGGGAAATGCCGGCAGCAAAGAGGGATGAATATTAATAATTTTTCCTGAAAAGCGAGCGACAAAATCGGCGCTTAAAATTCGCATGAAACCGGCCAAAATCAGCCAATCGGGCTGTTGAGCCTGAATAAGATCGCCAAGCCTCTGGTCGTAAGCCTCACGTGGCTCCCTCGGCTCGGGAGACAAAACATGCGTCGCCAGCTCAAGTGCCTGCGCTTTGGGCAAACCCCCGGCGTCCGGGCGGTTAGACACGACCGCCACTATTTTCGCGGGCCAAGCTTCTTTCTGACAGGCTTGTGCCAAGGCGAGCATATTGCTGCCTCCCCCGGAAATCAAAACGACCAAACGTTGCATAGGCCCGAAGTTTACAGCACCCTTCCCTCTATAATGATGGGCTTTCCAGAGTTGATTGTCTAATTCCGCGTCGACTCTTTCCGTTCCACCCCTAGAAGACTGTTTCTTCAGCGAAAGCATACGATACAAGATGGAGGTTTTTCGGCGAATTCCGCCCCAAGAGTCGCGTCGCAGCTGTGCACTGAGCGTTGGCAATTTCGACGGTGTCCATCTAGGCCATCAAGCCATGCTCAAACGTCTCAAAATCGGCGCACAGGCTCGCGGCTTGCCCTGTTGCGTGCTGACCTTCGAGCCACACCCGCGAGAATTTTTCGCAACTCTGAGACCCGAAATGCAGGCGCCAGCCCGAATCTACGGAGAGCGCGACAAAATTGATGCCATGGCGGCCTATGGTGTTGATCGTGTCTGTATTGCACACTTCAACGAATCCATGGCCTCGCAGGCGCCCGAACGATTTATTGAAGAGGTCTTGATAGAGGGCTTGCAGACCCGCCATTTGTTGATCGGCGATGATTTTCGCTTTGGATCCAAGCGCGCGGGCGATTTCTCAATGTTGCAGCGCTATGCGGATCAAGGCGTCTTTAGCCTGGAACGAATGGACAGCGTACTGTTTCAAGCTTCGTCACAACGCGTCTCGAGCTCTCTGGTACGGCAGGCTTTGAGCGATGCTAATTTTGATCTTGCCGAGCATCTTCTGGGTCGCAAGTATTGCATGACCGGCCATGTGATTCACGGCAAAAAGATCGGTCGCACCCTGGGCTTCCCCACGCTCAATTTGAAAGTCCCTAGCCTGCGACCGGCCCTCAAGGGCATTTTTGTGGTCAAAGTATTTGGGCTCAATGATCCAGGCACGGAGGATCGGCCGCTTCAGGCCGTGGCCAGCCTCGGCACTCGTCCAGCCATCGAAAATGAAGGCAAACCACTGCTCGAAGTTCATGTTTTGGACTATCAGGGTGACGCCTATGGCAAACTGGTCCGGGTGGAATTTCTTCATAAGCTTCGCGACGAAGAGAACTACAACAGCCTTGAGCTCTTAACCACACAAATTCAAAAAGATGCAGATGCCGCGCGCGCCTACTTCACGCCGTAGAAATTTGACTCTCAACCAGCCACTAGTGTTTCAAAGTAATGACTGAATCTGCTTATCGTTCAACCCTTAATCTGCCCGATACCACCTTTCCCATGCGCGGCGATCTACCCAAGCGCGAACCCAAATGGGTGAAGTCTTGGCAAGACAAAGGGGTCTACCAACGCATTCGCAGCGCGGCTGCAGGCCGCCCATTGTGGCAATTGCATGATGGGCCACCGTTTGCCAACGGTGACCTGCATAACGGCCATGCGGTTAACAAGATTCTCAAGGATCTGGTGGTCAAAACCAAACTGATGGCGGGCTTTGATGCACGCTATATTCCCGGTTGGGATTGCCATGGCATGCCGATCGAGATCCATATTGAAAAGGAGTACGGCCGTGGCTTGCCTGCAGCCGAAGTACAGGCCAAATCGCGCGCCTATGCCACGGCACAAATCGCTCGTCAGAAAGAGCAATTCATTCGCATGGGTGTACTGGGCCAATGGGACAATCCCTATCTCACCATGGCCCCACGCAATGAGGCCGATGAATTACGGGCTCTCGGAAAAATCCTGGAAAAAGGCTATGTCTATCGTGGACTCAAGCCGGTCAACTGGTGCTTCGATTGTGGTTCCGCCCTCGCCGAAGCCGAGGTTGAGTATGCCGACAAGATCGATCCCTCGGTGGACGTGGGCTTCCCCTTTGCGCCCAGTGAAATGCCAAAGCTGGCACAAGCGTTTGGCCTGGAAAAGCTTCCTCTGGAGCGCGGTTATTGCGTGATCTGGACGACGACGCCCTGGACCCTTCCTGCCAATCAAGCCCTAAACTTACACCCAGAATTTGACTACGCGCTGGTGCAAAGCCACTGGCAAGGCTCCGACTGCCTGTTCCTTTTCGCCAAAGAAAGAGTAGAGGCCTGTCTGAGAGACTACGGCCTGGAGGGCAAGATCATTGCCGAATGCAAAGGCCAGGCGCTTGAGCTGATCGGCTTTCAACACCCTTTTTATGATCGCTTGTCACCCGTGTATTTAGGTGATTACGTCACCCTCGATACCGGCACCGGCGTCGTGCACTCCTCACCGGCTTACGGTATCGAAGACTTTTTGTCCTGCAAACGCTATGGTCTGCGCGACGATCAAGTCTTGCAACCGGTGCTGGGTAGCGGTGTCTATGTGAAGGAATTGCCCGAGTTTGGCGGAGAATTTATTTGGAAAGCCAACCCCAAGATCGTTGAACACATTCGCGGCAAGGGGAACTTACTAAGAACTCAAAACTTCGAGCATAGCTATATGCATTGCTGGCGTCATAAAACGCCCATCATCTATCGCGCCTCCTCACAGTGGTTTGCGAGTCTGGACAACACCCCAAAAGAGGGCGGCGAGTCTTTACGCCAGACGGCGCTGGAAGGCATTGAGGCCACCACCTTCTATCCGGCCTGGGGAAAGGCCAGACTGTACGGCATGATCGCCAATCGACCGGATTGGACCCTCTCTCGACAAAGGCAATGGGGCGTACCCATGGCCTTCCTTTTGAGTGCCGACCAAGCCGAGCTCCATCCGCGTACGTCCGAGCTAATCGAGGTCGTTGCCCAGCATATCGAAAAAGGCGGCATCGAGGCCTGGCAAACGCTCAGCATCGCCCAACTCCTACAAGCGATTGGCGAGCCAAGCGACGAGGCGGCTTGTGACCAGTGGGTCAAGAACAAAGACACGCTCGACGTCTGGTTCGACTCCGGCACCACTCATCAAACCGTATTGCGCGGCTCTCACGCCGAGAACTCTGCATTTCCGGCCGATATGTATCTGGAAGGCAGCGATCAACACCGCGGCTGGTTCCACTCCTCCCTGCTCACTTCGTCGATGCTCAATGGCGTGCCACCCTATAAGGCCCTGCTCACTCATGGCTGGGTCGTGGATGGGCAGGGTCGCAAGATGTCCAAGTCCTTGCGCAACGGCACGGCGCCCGATGTGATTTCCAATCAACTCGGAGCGGAAATTTTGCGCCTCTGGGTCGCCAGTACCGACTACTCCGGCGACCTCAGTCTGTCCGACGAAATTCTGAAGCGCGTGGTGGACGTGTATCGCCGAATTCGCAATACCTTGCGCTTCCTGCTTGCCAATGTCTCGGACTTTGATCCCGACAAAGACTCGGTATCCGTCGCGGAGATGTTCGAGATTGATCGCTATGCCTTGGCGCATACCACGCAGTGGTCCAAAGACTGCCTGGCGAGCTACGCGAAATTTGAGTTTCATCCGGTGGTGGCCAGCCTACAGACGTTTTGTTCCGAAGATCTCGGCGCCTTCTACCTGGATATTCTCAAAGATCGCTTGTACACCACGGCCGAGAAATCCCTGGCCCGGCGCAGCGCTCAAACGGCGATTTACCATATTACTCGCAGCCTACTCACCGTCATGGCTCCCGTGCTCTCATTCACTGCAGAAGAGGCTTGGGAGTTGTTCTCGCCAAACCTGTACAAGACCAGTCAAGAGACCATCTTTAGTCAAATCTATTATGTCTTGCCAGAAATCGCCGACGGCGATGCGCTCATTGCCAAGTGGCGCACGATTCGCGAATGGCGTGCTGAGGCGCTCAAAAAGATTGAAGAGCAACGCACGGCCGGGCTTGTTGGGTCCTCCTTGCAAGCCGAACTCGAGGTCACAGCAACGGGCGACCACCACACGCTTCTCGCCAGCCTGGGCGACGACCTTCGCTTTGTGACCATCACCTCGCAGGCGCGCTTGAATGAAACGCGCGGATCAGAGCCGAGCGAGGCTGGGTTTAAAGTGAGTGCCAGTGCCCACAAAAAGTGCGAGCGCTGCTGGCACTATCGGGCCGACACGGGTAAGGATTCAGAACATCCAGAAATCTGCGGCCGCTGCGTGAGCAATCTGTATGGCATGGGCGAGACGAGGCGCTTCGCATGAGTCGAGGTCAAAAATCTTTCGGGAGCGCTCGCTCCTTGACGCCGTGGCTGCTGCTCTCCACGGTCATCATTTTGCTGGATCAATTGACGAAAATTGCGGTCGAACGGCGCTTCAGCTTTGCGGAACGTCTATCCGTGATTCAAGGTTTCTTTGATCTCACCTTGGTCTACAACAAGGGTGCAGCCTTCAACTTTCTTGCCTCGGCGGGCGGCTGGCAACGTTGGTTCTTCATAGGCTTAGGAAGCATCGCTGCAATCTTCTTGATTTACCTGCTCGTGAAGCATGCGTCGCAACGTCTTTTCTGCCTTGGCCTGGCCATGATCTTGGGAGGGGCCATGGGTAATGTGATTGATCGCGTGTGGCGCGGCCAGGTGGTCGACTTCTTGCTGGTTTATTACCAAAACTTTTACTGGCCGGCGTTCAATATTGCCGACAGCGCCATCACCATGGGTGCGGCTTGTCTAATCATTGATGAAATTCGGCGCGTCCGGGCAACGCGTAAAACTTAATCGACGTCGATTGGTTGATTTACGTAAAACGAGTGGGGTGGATCTTGCGATGAATGCACTGACAGGCAAAAAGATATTGCTCGGCGTAACGGGCGGCATCGCCGCCTTCAAAGCTTGCGAGCTGGTGCGCGAATTACAGCGCTGGGGGGCATCGGTTCAAGTGGTCATGACCGAAGCGGCAACCCATTTTATTGGTCCGGCCAGCTTCCAGGCCTTGAGTGGACAGACTGTGTTTACCGACCAGTGGGACGCCAGAGTCCACAACAACATGGCGCATATTGAGCTCGCTCGATCCGTCGATGCCATCATCATTGCGCCCTGCTCGACCGACATGATGGCCAAGCTTGCTCAGGGCCATTGCGACGATCTGCTCAGCACCTTGTGTGCCGCGCGCGATGTGCCTTTGTTAATCGCGCCCGCCATGAACCGCCAGATGTGGGCCAATGCCGCCACCCAACGCCATGCAGCGCAGTTGAGAGTCGATGAAGTGACAGTTTTGGGACCAGGCAGTGGCGACCAAGCTTGTGGTGAAATTGGTGATGGCAGGATGTGGGAGGCCTGCGAAATCACCGAGGCGCTTGAAGGCTTCTTTACCTTAAAATTATTCAGTGGCAAGACCGTGCTCGTCACGGCCGGCCCAACGGTCGAGCCGATTGATCCGGTCAGGGTGATCTCGAATCTGTCGTCGGGCAAGATGGGGTTTGCTCTTGCTCAAGCCTGCCAGCGCGCCGGTGCTCGCGTGCAACTAGTGGCGGGGCCTTGTGCTCAACCTACCCCCGCCGGTGTCCAGCGAATCGATGTACGAACCGCCCTGGACATGCACGCAGCCGTGCATGCCTTGATGCAACCACGGCCGGATGTATTTATCGCGGTCGCAGCGGTCGCCGATTGGCGCGTGGCCAATGCCGCCGCGCAGAAGATCAAAAAATCCTCCGAGTCCGACGTACCCAGTTTGCAATTCGTGCAAAATCCGGACATTTTGGCCTCGGTCGCCCAACTGGAGATGCCACCCTACTGTGTTGGCTTCGCGGCTGAGAGCGAAGAGCTTGCCAAAAACGGGCAAGCGAAGCGCCTTCGTAAGGGTATCCCTTTACTGGTTGCCAACATCGGTCATGCAACCTTTGGCAAAGATGAAAATGAGTTGCTGCTGATTGATTCACAGGGCATTCAAAACTTGCCCAAGGCCAGCAAGACGGAGCTGGCAAAATC
>JAYUOT010000165.1:0-3173 GCA_043760705.1 Betaproteobacteria bacterium | reverse complement strand
GAAAGGGCATGGGTAATTCACCCACGAGCTTCACACCCTTGGTATACAGAATTTCACTGATCTGTGTACAACCAATTTGCAGATCACCAAATTTGCTTTCATTGCTGGCGAGACTAGCCATTGCGGCCGCCCCATTGGGATAGTGCACGCAACGTTTGGCGACTTCTTCGAGCACACCCAACCTTTCCAGGACGGACTGGAAGTGAATGCCTGCCGTGGCCTTGGCGGGATCCGGAAAGTGGATCGTCGTCGCTGCTAACAGGTTGGCACTCAATACCGCTTCTTCGGAGACATCGGGAACGCTTTTGAGCTTGCCGGAAATAGCAATGCCTGTACCCACGCTACCCAGTTCGGTGATCGTGCTGGCGACCACCCAGCCTTCACCGGCAAGCTTTTCAAGCATGGGAAGCGTCAGCACCAGGATGTCGCAGGCTTCACCGGCCATCAGTTTTTCCTGCATGGCTCCGACCGCGCCATAGTCGGCCACGGCTTTGCCAGACTCCAAGCGTTTCCGGAATAAGGCTTGGAACAAGCCTTTACAAGCGCCTGCGCTAAGGATGTGCACCATATCAGTCTCCTATAATTGTTCAACTTAATTCTATCGCTTTTGCAATTGTCTCAGGTGTCAACGGCAAGCTGCGAATCGTGGTACCAATAACGCTTGCGACTGCATTGGCAATCGCAGCAATCACCGGAGCCGTTGCGGGTTCGCCAGCTCCTAAAGAGGGTTGCTCGCTTTGATCCATCAGGTCGATGTCGATGGCGGGGACGTCACTAAACTTAAGAATGGGGTAGTCTTCCCAGCCAGGGGAAAACTGGGTATTTCCGGCATAGTGAGCACTCTCGAGAAGCGCAATACTGGTCGATTGAATGGCCGCGCCTTCCAGTTGGTTGCGTACACCATTTTCGTTGACCACTCGGCCGACGTCCGCGGCCATCCAAAGCTGCCTCACTTTGACTTTTTCGGCCAGTTCGACCTGGGCCACGACGGCGCACCAGGCACCCGTGTTTTTGTAGCGCGCAAACGCTAGGCCGTAACCCATCGTCTCGCGACAATGAGTGTTGTCGACGGGAGGTTCTTTAGTGTTATGACGATCTTTCCAGGACGATGCACTCGCTACCCGAAGCAATACGCCCCGGGCACGCTCGTGTTCATTGCCCTGCAGGTGGCGCAGCCTAAACTCCAGGGGGTCTTCGTTCAAGTGTCGCGCCATCTCATCCATCATCGATTCGATGGCGAACACATTGGCGATGGCCCCAAGGCCCCGAAAAGCGGAGCTGCGAATCGGCATCTCGGTCAAGCGATAGTTTTCGATCAAGACCTGATCAAAAGTGTAAAGAGGTTGCGCATTGCGCTCGGAGCCGTAGCCCATTGCCGGAGCCGCATTGACCGACACGCGCATGGCCGGTCCGTCGGCAAGTTCCGCGCTACCGAGTAAGGTTGGCGTTGGCGCTCGACCCGGCCTAAGGCTATGGCCATTGCTCCAGACCGTGTGCACCCAGGACTTCACTCGTCGCGGTGAATCCGAAGAAAGACTGGCGCGCACCTTGACCCGCATCGCCGGGGAAAAAGGCGCGCAAGCGAGTTCCTGTGCACGGGTCCATTGCACTCGAACAGGAACGCCAGGGCAGGATAGTGCGATTCGCGCCGCATCAAAAGCGACATCGTCGGCACCGTTGTGGCCGTAGCAACCTGCCCCTTCCACATGTTGCACAATGAATTGCGTTTCCTTTAATGCGCTGCGCTCCGCGAGCGCGAGAAACAGGTCACTTCGCAAATTGAAGATGCCTTGCGAATGTGTCCAGACCCGTAGCGACTCGCCCGGCTGATAGCAGGCCACCGCGCAGCTCAGTCCGATCGAAGCATGGCTCAGCCAGGGCTTGTCGAAGCTGGCTTCAAATACGGGGTTCGAATCACCGGAAAGGCTGGTGGATTCTAAAAGTACACTGGCCTCATGTAAGTCGCCCTTCCTGAAGACTTCGGTGCGCTCGCTGGGCGCATGAATGAGCCAATCGTTTGAGTTTTTTTCCTTGTTGGACGATTCCAGTGGAACCAGCATAGCGCGGCCTATGGCTTGATCCGCCAGCCTCTGGAAGCGGCCCAACTCGAGTAGCGAGGCGCAGGTGAGCGCGGCAAACTCGCCGTCGACGAGGAGTTCAGGCCGTTGATCATCGAGCTGTGCGCGGCGCGCCGAGGAACGCCCTGAAGAACGTGCCGTCTCCAGGGCTTTGTAAACGCTGGCGAGTTGTGCGTCCCGCGCCAGGCCCCGCAGGATCAAACTAAAGCGCATTGCAGGCAGTCGCATATCTTGAATAAAGGCTGCTTGCCCAGAGAACTTGGCAAGAAAGTCCAGACGTGTGAGTGCTAGTTTTTCGACGCTCCGTGGGAACGGCTCTGTCGCAAAAGTCAGACAACTTTGCTCGCTGAGAGTGCTTACAAAAGCTTCGTCCCAATAGCTTGCAAGCTCGGTCCCATTGAGGAAGAGCCGACCCCGATCAAGCCGATATTCGCCCCGGTGCTGATCCCATAGGGCCGGGAATCGAAGCCGCACCGATGAGATTAGCAATGAGCGGGCGAGGGTGCAGACGTGGCGAATCGCAAATCCGCTCTCCTGAATGGAAAGGCTACCCGAGGTAACCGCCTCGTTCGGACTGGTTGCGGTCGAAGCTGACCGGGCTTCGACTTGGTCCGGGCTGAGGCCTAACACTTCACAGGCGATTTGAACCAAGGCGGTGACAATGCCTTGTCCGATCTCGACCTTACCGGGAAAAATCTCAGCCTTCGCCTCTGCAAAACGTAGCCATTGACCCATGCGCGGGTGCTGTTGCAGGTTGCTCGGTAGGTCGCGGGATTGCATAGTCTATTTTGCGGGTGTGGGGAGCATGGACGCAAGATCGACAAGCATTGGTCTGGAATAGTTTTCACTGGCCAGCATTACCGCCCGCATCACTCGGCGATGACTTCCGCAGCGACATAGGTGCTCGTCCAGTGCCTGCGCGACTTGCGCTTCATCGAGGGTAGCCAGAGCATGGGTTCGCGTTTCCATGGCGAGATTGCGTATCAGGAGAGCGGCCTTCATCAAAATGCCCGAGGTGCAATATCCGCATTGTGCCGCCTGCTCGCAGAGGAAGGCGTCGATCAAGCACTTGGCCAAGAGCGGCTCGGTGTCGGC
>JAYUOT010000164.1:0-3175 GCA_043760705.1 Betaproteobacteria bacterium | reverse complement strand
TTGCCAATGAATTGTCGCGCACTTTGACCGGCGATTTACTGATTCGAGATTGGTCGCAGGAGAACCGCAATTGGTTCGCAGCCGTGCAGATCGAAAAGCGCATGATGTTCATCATCCTGACCTTGATCGTGGCCGTGGCTGCTTTCAACTTAGTTTCCATGCTGGTCATGACGGTGACTGATAAGCGTCCAGATATCGCGATTCTTCGCACGCTTGGCGCGAGCCCGGCAAGCATCATGAAGATCTTTATTACGCAGGGCGCATGCATTGGTCTTTTGGGGACGCTCATTGGAGTAGTGCTGGGCGTCATTGTGGCCCTCAATGTCGGGCCGGTCGTGGCTTGGTTTGAGCAATTCTTGGGTTTTCAGGTCCTGCCCAAGGGCGTTTACTTCATCAATTATTTGCCTAGCGATATGCGAACCTCTGACGTGGTCCAAATTGGCCTCACCGCTTGTGTCTTGGCCTTACTTTCGACGCTCTATCCGAGTTGGCGCGCCTCCAGAATCAACCCGGCAGAGGCGCTTCGCTATGAATGATTCAGCAGCTCACGTGCCTGCTATGAGTGAGCTCCCCGCGACGGTTGTCGTGACGGCGGTTCACTCAAAAAGCGGCTTTGCACTACAGGCTGCCAACGTCCACAAGACCTACGGGTGCGGGGAGTTTGCGGTTCAAGTGTTGCGAGGCGCAAGCCTCGACGTGAGGCCGGGTGAACGGGTGGCCGTCGTGGGGGCGTCCGGCTCAGGAAAGAGCACCTTGCTGCATGTGCTCGGTGCTCTGGATCAGCCTGACCAAGGCACGGTCGAAATTGCGGGTCAAAGGCTCGATCAGTTAAGCGAAAAGGCACGCGGCGCGGCGCGAAACCGACTCGTCGGGTTTGTGTATCAGTTTCATCATCTCCTGCCTGAATTCAGCGCACTCGAAAATGTCGCCATGCCCCTTCGAATTCGCCGCGTACCCGAGCTTGAGGCTAAGGGGCAAGCGATGAGTTTACTGGAACGCGTCGGCCTCAAAGCGAGAGCCACGCATCGGCCTGGTGAGCTTTCAGGCGGTGAGCGACAACGGGTTGCTTTGGCACGAGCCCTGGTGACCAGACCGAGTTGCGTGTTGGCCGACGAGCCGACCGGCAACTTGGATCGAGGCACGGCGCGCATTGTTTTCGAGCTCATGTCGGGTCTTGCCAAAGAGCAGGGTATCGCCTTTGTGATCGTGACTCATGATATGGAGATTGCTCAAAGCACAGATCGCATTCTTCGTTTGCAAGATGGTATTTTGCAAGCGGCTTAGTTTGGGTCTTCATCAATAGTGAGACTATCGGCAAGATGATCTTGAACCTCATTGAACTCAGTAGGGCGCTTACACAGTGTGCTGAGTCAACCCTGCCTTACGTCAAGATTCGGGTCTTACGGCGATGCTCATCGACAGTCATTGCCACTTAGACGCTGCCGAATTTGCGGCGGACCGCCGTGACGTGATCACCGGCTCGACGATTGCCGGAATGATCATTCCTTCGGTGCAGGTGTCGAACTTTGACACGGTACGCGCGCTGGCTCATACCTATCCAGGGGTGGCTTACGGCCTGGGCATTCATCCCGTTTACATGGAGCATGCGCGAGACGAAGATTTGGAGCTTCTTGAAGCCGCACTCGCTGCAAACCTAGACGACCCCTTACTGGTGGCCGTGGGTGAGATTGGTTTGGATTTTTTCATCCCTGAACTTAGTGTAGAACCTTTGCGTGAAAAGCAGGAACGTTTCTATCAAGCGCAACTCAAATTGGCCCGCAAGTTTGGCCTGCCTGTGATTCTTCATGTGCGTCGCTCGCAGGATGTTCTACTGAAGCACCTGCGCCGTATTGAAGTCGCAGGCGGCATCGCTCACGCTTTTAACGGTAGCCGGCAACAAGCGGATGCTTTTGTAGACTTGGGCTTTTGCCTCGGCTTTGGTGGTGCCATGACCTACACTCGCGCCTTGCAGATTCGACGCTTGGCACGTTCCTTGTCAGATGAGGCGATCGTACTGGAAACTGATTCTCCTGATATTCCCCCTGAATGGCTGCACCGAGACTTTCTTGCGCTGCCCCCTGAGTTGCGCACGCTCAATCCGATGTTGTTGAGAAACACACCCGCCCAATTGCCAAGAATCGCGGAGTGCTTGGCGGCGCTTCGAGGCACCTCGCTTACTCATGTGTCGAAATTTACGAGCGAGAACGTTTTGCGAGTGATGCCACGCATGGCCGCGGCCTTGAAAGGGTTTCCTTAGGCTTAGACCATTTGGCTAGACCGAGGGGCGAATAGCGCGTCAGGCTCGTGCGCCTTAAAGTGGGGCGGTGCATTTCAGTACTCCCTTTACAAGTTCGGCCAGCTTGCTCGCCATTCCCCTGGCGGCACTTGGCTTCCAATTGAACGGCGACTTGTTGTCGCGCCAAGTTTCGTTTTCTCTTGTCGTCGTAGCAATTTTGGGGCTGCTTTTACGACGTTGGAAGAGTCCCTTGCGATGGTGGGTTGTTTATGCCTGTCTCACCGTGGTCTATGCGTCTTGGCTCGCTGAGTCAGCCTTAAAGGCTCGCCTCAAGCCCAGTGAGGAGGGAGCGAGTACGGTGCTGCGAGGATTCATTAGTGCCATGCCTCAGAGTTTTGAGCAAGGCATCCGTTACAAATTTTGGGTGAGTGCCTGCCAGGGGCAAGATTGCCCTCTAGGCCAGACCTTGAGGTTAGCCCATTACTCGGGCTTGGGTCAAAAAGAGGCGCCACCCCTTGTGGAATTTCCGATGGGAGCAGATCTGTGCTTGAAAGTTCGTCTTAAACGAACCCTTTCACCCCTGAATCCCTTTGCATTTGATGCTGAACTTCGAGCGCTCGAGGAGGGGATTGCGGCGAGTGGCAACATTCGCGCCGAAGTAGACTGCCAAAGCCTTGGCTCTGCTGCCACTGATGATCGAACTCTTTTGCAAACCTCGTGGCACGAGCAGCGCTGGCCTCGTCTACAAGCATGGGTAGAACGCCAAAGGGCAGGTCTTCGGGATGCATTGAAACGAAGTCTCGAACATGCGATGCCCGATTCGGATCGCCTCAACCGGGTGGCCAAGGCCACCATTATCGCTTTAGTCGTAGGCGAGCAGAACGCCATTCCGAACACTTGGTGGGGCATTTTTAATCAAACTGGGGTAGGGCATCTGAT
>JAYUOT010000163.1:0-16422 GCA_043760705.1 Betaproteobacteria bacterium | reverse complement strand
AGAAAGCGATGGGAGACACCTATGTACTGGTTCACGGTGCCTGGCAGGACATAGCTACGGCGGCATGCTGATCTCCGGTGTCGCGGACCGAATGCCAGAGCGGATCAAACGTCTGGTGTACGTGAATGCCTTTGTACCCCTACCCGGCGAATCTCTGAATGATATGGTGCCACCGATGTATGTCGGCATGTTCGATGCTATTGCAGGCGCCAGTAACGGCGCGGTTTCTCTGCCCTTTGAAGTGTGGCGCGACGGCTTCATCAACGATGGCGATATGGCATTGGCGAGGTCGGCCTACGACAAACTCAACCCGCACCCCTACAAGACTTTCACCGACAAAATCACCCTGAGTAAGTCTTTGGCGGAAATGCCAATCGGAAAGTCGTACCTGAACTGTTTGATGGATGTCGCCCTGCCGGCCAGCCTGCCCTGGCATCCACGCCTGTCCGAGCGGCTTGGCCTTTACCGTTACATCACGGCGCAAGGCAGCCACGAAGCATTGTTTACCAATCCTGCAGGCCTGGCTCTAGCCATTGTGGAGGCCGGTCGAGACTAGCGCGAGCGAGTGGCAGTTTCGAAGGACTATTTTTCTTTTCTGTTTTTAGACGTGTTTTTGTATTCCTAAAGACTTCCTGGTCCGTTCAGGAAGATTCGGGCAGCGGATCGTGCTCGCGTCATCGCTAAATCTTTTCCGCAAAGCAGGAGCCCAACCCATGCCTCGTGTCCTCGGCTTGATCATCATTTTTCTACTCGGCTTGGGTCTGGCGGCCTGGGTGGCGAGGCGCGCCGAACATGCACGCCACTCTCAGCCTCAGAATACGTTTAGACCTCGCCGACGCAGCAAGTCGTTTCAGCCAGCAAGTGGCGATGGCGGAGAAGCCGCCTTTATGATGACGCGGACCGAAGCGCGAGCGGTGAGTGACGCCTTCACAGGCGCACGAATCAATCCACAACTCAAGATTTGGCGCTGTATGGGCTGTCAAAGCATGTACCACGAGGCCAGCATGCGTGCGCTCGAGAAAGATCTTGGACGCGCCTGTATGAACTGTGAAAGTCGCGATCAACGGCCTGTGCGCTTCGAAAACCCTTGAGCCTTTGAGTCCATGAAGTCGTTCAGCACGAATGATCGCTTTGCGCGGCACCGCTTGATCGAGGGGTTTTCGCAAGATCTGGTATCGAGCCTGAGGCTCGCTGTGGTGGGCGCCGGAGCCATCGGCAACGAGTTGATCAAAAACTTCCTACTTTTAGGAGTCGGTGCCATTGATGTCTATGACTTTGACACGGTCGAGCTGTCCAACCTGACCCGCTCCGTGTTTCTTCGAGAAAACGATGTGGGTCACAATAAAGCGCAAGCGCTTGTGACCCGGGCACAGGAGCTGCACCCGGGCACGGCGCTACGCGCTATATCAGGTGATATCCAACGAACACTCTCACTGTCGCAATTTTCTAGCTACGATTTAGTGGTCGCGGCGGTCGACAATATCGAGGCTCGTTTGCGCATCAATGAGATGGCGCTAATCATGCAACGCGACTGGATGAACCTCGCCATTGACGCGCGAAGCGCCGTGGTTGAAATATTTCCCTTTCATTCGGGCGACCGAGCCTGTTACGCCTGTAGCCTTCCGAGCTCTGTCTTCGAAAAAATGGCGGCGAGATATTCCTGTGGAGGCCTGCAAAGAGCTGCTTGGCTGGAGCGCAAAATCCCGACCACCGCGATCACTGCGAGCGCCGTGGCGGCGCTCGCTTGCTCTGAGATGCTGCGCTTCATCCATCAAAAGCAGCCGCAAGGATTAAGCTCTGATGCTCCGTTGTTTGGTCAGTACCGGATCGACCGTGCGCAACGGGTGTATTTGGACACTGTGACACCCACGGTCTCGCGCACCCATATTCGCAAAGCAGGACCGGAGCGTGGTTGCCCGGGCTGCGCACTGCATCAGCCGGCCAAGAGCTTGGTCAAAGTAGCCAGGCCCGACTCGAGTCAGGAGAGCCTCTCCCAAAGCTCCGTATCAGTCTTGAGGACGGGAATCGAGGAGGCCTTCCACAGAATTAGTTTGCTCGAAAAGTCCGACGAAGACACTCTGATGGTTCGCATGTCAGACGCCTTGATCTTGAAATGCTTTTGTGCGCAATGCGGGGCCAAGCCCGAAGACACACCAGAACTTTTTACTTTACTGGGGACAAGAGCGCGCGAGCAAAACGATTCCATTGCAAGCTGCCCCAATTGCCAAAAAGTGTCAGTCGTCTTTGACATTGCAGACTCACTCAGCATGGCCGACTACAGATCTTATTTTCACAGCGACCTCCCCGACTGCTCCTGGATCACCATCAATGACCATTACATCGATCTCGGTACCGACCTTCCAACCGGTCAGTTTTTACAGGGCCCTACGCCTTTCACCCATAGGAATTCAGCATGAGTGCCATTGTCCCCGACCAACACAATCATGGACTCAAAATAGTTCTGCGCACGGCCGACCACACCCGAAGAGCCGAGCTAGAGCTCAGCGATCAAGGCCTCGCCAGTGAGGTGCTACAGTCGGCTATGGATCATTGGTCGCTTCCTGAACAAACAGACTACAGTCTGATCAACACCAGCACCGGCGAGGTATTGAACCCGGGCGAATCACTGGCCGGCAAGGTCAAGGAGGGTGATGTACTGGAAGTACAGCCCATCTTGGTCGCGGGACACGATCATTCGCTTTGGGTAGCCGTTGTCACGGGGCTTCGGCGAGCGTAGGACACGATGTCAAGTGCCAGTGATCTACGACGCGATCAAGACCAAGCCAGCTTGGCAGCCCTCTTTGTTCGGGCCTCGGGCGAAGTACAAGCCGAAGCTGCATTGCAGGGCCGCGCTTCAAGAATCGTGCTGCGCCTCAACCTGCCTACCCCCGCCAGCCAATCCCTGCCTCCGCAATGGCAGGACTCTTGTGTGATCGAAATTCACCTGCCCGCAAGATATCCTTTTGAGCCCCCGACTGCACGCGTACTGGGCAAAATTTGGCATCCCAATGTGTTCCTGAATGGCAATATCTGCCTGGGCAGTCGCTGGCAGGCAAGCGAGGGCTTGGACCTTTTCGTGG
The DNA here is from genome assembly GCA_043760705.1 of Betaproteobacteria bacterium. Classification (GTDB taxonomy): domain Bacteria; phylum Pseudomonadota; class Gammaproteobacteria; order Burkholderiales; family Burkholderiaceae_E; genus JAPOKJ01. The sequence goes on along the minus strand of JAYUOT010000163.1, from coordinate 13,342 downwards.
CAAGAATTGCACGCCTTTTGGTGTTTGACCCGATGCTGGTCAATATCAACTCTGTTGCGAATCAGAGCGCAGCGCTTTGGTACCGACATGCACTCCTTGCTCATGCCGAAGCTTTTCCGAGCGTTCGCCCAAGCGCCAGCCACTGGCTACATGATCCACGCGGAAACAACGGCCTCGCACCAAGAACCGTGCACGTTTGCCCGAGCTGCGCCGCGAAGCTACGTCTTCCTGCGGGGCGAAGCGGTGTCGTGCAATGCCCACGTTGCCGCCACGAATTCGACGCCTGCACTTGAACCAAAGAAACATGCGTGCACAAAAACCTGGATCAGGCACAGGACATGACACACATTAAGTTCAAGGATTGCTCACCTGAACTCGTCATTCCCGTGAGGTCGGCTCACTCGTCAAATCTTGAGGTTCAGGTTTTTGTATCGCCCGACGCTCAAGAACAGGCGATCAATTTTTTAAAAACGTCTGAACTCGAACAAGGCGGTTTGCTCCTGGGCCGAATATGGTCCCAAGCTTCCTCGCCAGGCGTTTTAGCCGATATTGAAATCCTCGAAGCCGTACCGAGTGAAAATAGTACAAGCAGCGCCTATCACTTGCAAATGACGGCCAAGGTGTGGTCGAGTGCACAAGCCTCTCTCGGCCGCATCAATCAGGGATTAGGCTCTCGCGAGCAAGCGCTTCGCATCATTGGCTGGTTTCACTCCCACCCTCACCTTGGTGCCTTCTTTAGCAAGACGGATATCGACACCCAGCGCGCCTTCTTTAATCAACCCTATAGCCTTGGCTGGGTGATCGACCCCTATTCAAGTGCACTGAGCCAACATGAGGCATTTTTTCTGGGGCCAGAATGTTTGACCGTGCAACGCGCAATATCCGCAGATCGTCACGATCGGCCCTGATCGTCTGCCAGTGTTTCTGGTCAAAGCACGATGCAGCGCTTCAAACACTCAAAGTACACCAGGTCGCGCCGAAATTTACTCTGCGCAAACGTTGACCGCCTTCGCATGTGGCGCCGGATCGACCACCCGATCATCTCTGTTTGGCCGGCAATTTTAATACCCGCCGCGCTCATGGATTACGGGATTCAAATACTGATTTTCAATTTTTCGCCATTTCTATTAACTACAAGGTGGACCGCATTGACCCCCTCTCTTACGGAAGTGAAGTCCAATCAAAGAAACCTGCCGCGCTCCGATCAGTCTTAGAGTCCCCATGAGCCGAAGTGCCAGCCCGGCCGCCCCGCTTCATGGCCGCGACGACAGCGCTTTTCTCGTCGGCCAGGGCGGTTCCACTCAGCCCGCGACGCTTGGCGCTATCCTGCGGCACGAACACATTCAGTGCGTTCGCGCCGGAAGTTCGCGTGTGACGCATGGCAAAACGCACATCGGAGCCGCGCACACTGGCGCGCGGCGCGCTCTTGCCCTGTTGGAGCGCCGTTCGATATTTGGAAAACTCAGTATCGAATTTATGCTCTTCCGCCGAGCTCGGAACATAACTGGAAAATAGCGTCTGATACGGCTCTGAGAACATGCCCTTAGTGGCCAGATATTCTCCGATTTGATCGCTACTATTCCAGGGGATGCCATCAATGAAGTCACGAACGATATCGTTGCCCGTGTATTCCTGCTCCGTAACGAAGACCGAGAAATTGGATGTAAAGACGAGCCCCAAACGCGTCTTCATTGTCGGAAGGCGGGGATGCGTCAGATGCGACTCCGCCTCCATGATGTATCGACTTCCAACTCCCCACAATACTGCTGTATGGTTTGGGCCGCGAATAAAACTCAAGGTCAAGGAATTCGTACCAGTACTTGTGATGCGATCAAATTTCAATTCATTTTTGAAGCCATGGTACTGAACTATATCGCCGGCCTGACCTTGGGACACCGCCCCCAATTTCCGCCCCCAGGTGTAGGGGACACCGCCTTGGCCCATCACTAGGCCGCTTCCCGCGGTAGGGCGGTCAACCACGCCGTCAAGCGCTTTCGCTTCGAACAAAGCGGCATAGATCAAATGGGTACACTCGTTTCCGATTCCGTTTGCATTATTCATTAAGTCCTGATTGACGAATTTGATCAATCTCTTACGTTGCGGCGCGGTGATATCAGTCATTTAAAAGCTCCCACTGCCTTGTAAGTTAAATGCGAGATCGATTTATTCAGAGGTTCAAGAACAACGAAAATCCGATCCGACGATCCATTGAAATTCTCGGCACAAAAATTTGATCATATATCTTCAAAGTCATGACGAGGGTTAACATGCTTTGGGTTGAGCTGCGGAAAAGGTAAGATCACGGTTTCCTCGTTCTCTATTTTCTCATGACGTGCATCCAAAGTCCATGACTAGCCTTGTCCGATCGCATATGAGACTGATAGGTGTTCTGAGTTTCCGACGGGATAGGAGACTCAATACCTTGCTCCTCAGACACAAAAACCATGTCGACAAAGCTGAACCGCAAATAAGCATATTCAATGAAGCTAATCGGGCTTGTTGGATGAACGCTTCGGCACAGGTCTACTGGGCCTAGACATAATGTATTGACCTGTCGCACCTCAAGCGACGCGGGTTAAGCTTGAGGTGATTTTCAACCACAGGCTCAGAGCCGTTATTGAGGGGACAGGTCATGGAACAGTTTAGCAAATTCATCGGTCTTGATGTTCATAAGGAGACGATTGCGGTATCGGTTGCGCCGAAGGAGGGCGAAGTGCGCTTTTGGGGGGAGATTCCCAATACACTGGCAGCCTTGGTGAAGCTTCTAAAGCAGTTGAGCAAGGACGGTGAACGGTTATCGTTTTGCTACGAAGCAGGCGGTTGCGGATATATCATTTATCGGCAGCTACTCGCCTTGAATCAGGACTGCTGGGTGGTGGCACCGTCGCTGATCCCTCGCAAAGCGGGGGACCGGGTGAAGACGGACAGGAGGGACAGTTTGAACTTGGCCAGACTGCACCGGGCAGGCGAACTCACTGCGGTATGGACGCCTGATTTGGAGCAAGAGGCGCTACGAGACTTGACCCGAGGCCGTGAGGATATGAAGCATTTGCAGCGCCAAGCCAAGCAACGATTACTCGCCATGTTACTGCGTTATGGGCATCGCTTTGACGGCCAAGGCAATTGGACCCAGGCGCACTTTCGGTGGCTTGAGGGTGTCAAGTTTGACTACCCGGCCCAGCAGATTATGTTTCAAGAGTACATTGATACGATCATTTTTATGGGTCAACGTGTGGGGACGGCAGATCTGCATATTGAGCAGACGGCACAAAGCGGCGCGACCTGGCCCGTGATTCAGGCGCTGATGGCGCTGCGCGGTGTGAACCTGCTGACGGCAGCGACGGTTGTGGCGGAAATCGGTGATCTGAAGCGCTTCGTCAGTGCGTCTAAGCTGATGGCCTTTTTGGGCTTGGTTCCCAGCGAACACTCGAGTGCGAACAGTGTACGTCGAGGTGGAATCACCAAGACCGGCAACAGCCATGTACGGCGAGTGCTGACGGAGGCGGCATGGACGTATCGATTCGCCGCGCGCAAGACGGCCGTGATTCAGCGTCGAGCCGAGCGTACGCCCGAAGCCGTTCAGGCCATCGCCTGGAAGGCTCAGCAGCGGCTCTGCCAGCGCTATCAGCAGCTCAACGGCAAGGGCAAACTCAAGGTGCAAGTGTGCACCGCGATTGCGCGCGAACTCAGTGGATTCATTTGGGCGATTGGGCAAAGTATGCCTGCACTCAAACCCACCATTAACAGATAAGGAACTAAGCCATGAATACGCAGTGGACTCAAGGCAGAACAGGCACCGGTTGGAGAATCCTCGGCCACACTATGAGGCGGCCCGAAATGGCATGACCCTCGAACCTAGAGAGAGGCAGCTCCACGACGAACCTTTGTCATGCGGTAACCAACCCGCGTATATCAGACTGATCAACCGTCGTTTCGCCGCCTGCTCTGCCTTGAGCCCATTGCTCCAAACCAAGGAAAAACCATGAAAACAAAAAATTAATTTATGACGCTTGACAGGTCAATACATATCAGTGTGGCGTTCCATAGATAACTTAACTGAAGACGAGGTCGAACTCGCACCCTACTGCACTCTCCCGAGGAGGTCAATATCTCGATGCGGTAAAGGCACGCGCAGCATTAAGATCACAACTAGCCGACGATCCAGACGCGCCCAGCGCCTTTCGATAAAAGAAAACTCAGGCCAGAGAAGGAGTCAGGACCACCACGCAGCAAGGCAGGCCCACCGTTATTTCTTTCGATTCGTGTCAAACGACCGTCGCCCTCCTTTTGCGAGCGAAGTTGCGGCCTCGGAGTCACCGTCCAGGGTCGGCTTGAGAGTTCATCGAGCATCGACACCAGGCTGGATTCAAGCCGGTCCTTGGGAAGCCCGAGAGCAAGCGATTGATTCTCGATGCGCGGCCGATGAACTTCCAGGAGACCGGCTCCGTCTTTCGCTTCAATCAAGGCACGATACCGCTTGATGAATTCGACACTCTCGTCGAGCGAGACCTCGTTGGGCGGAATCTTGACCCACAGTGGCTGCCACTCAAGGGACGACGTTACAAAAGACTCTGAAATGATCGCACTCCAGGCCCTTCCAGGGAGGCCAGGGAACGGCTCTTTTTTAAAGCTTCTTTCAAAAAGCATTTGCGCCTGACTTAAGGGAACGCCTGGCTTGCCCTTGTAAATCTTGATCTCGAGTTTGGGCCCCGACGCTTGATTGAGCGAGGCCCCTGGCGCAAAATTTGCGAGAGGACGGCCCAGCACGTCCAGTCGATTGACACCCTCCACCAGCCAAGGATTCAGCTTCGCCGTAAATGAAGCATACTCAGCATCCGACTTGAGGTATTGACGAACATCATTGAGCTTGACGATTAACTCGCAGTCTTGCGAATCGATGGTGATGACGTACAAGGGGTGACTCATGGCTTGCTCACGACAGAAGGTTTTTTAAAGGCCAGGAAGCATCGTCGACTTTCTCTTCGCCATGGATCTCCCATTCGCGCTCGTACTCAAAAAGCCCCATCGCAAAGCTCATCTTGAGTGAGGCCATCAAGCCCTCCCAGGTGAGTTCGTAGACAAGGCTCGCCGGTGCTGGTGACACGACTAGGCCACCGCTCCCGGTGAGTTCGGTTTTTCCTCGTACTTCTGCCGACATGATGTCTTCACTCAGCATGGTGGCCTCGACTGACAGTTCGACACTGGCTTTTGCTTCGCCTTTGAGATTTCCCTCAAGCTCAATCGGTTGGGCATCGTCGACCCAGGTTTTGATGACTGCACTCCCATTGAGTTCGACCAAAAACTCAAGGGTAATAAAAATGCCGGCAGCGAGATACTTTGAGAATCGCGACGGGATGGGCAGTCCGTAGGGCATGAACTTACCTGACAGGCTGAGCAAGGGCGAAAGCGAGGCCTTCAAGCTTGATTCGCAATAGATGAGATGGCTGTTCTCGTCTTCCTTCCAGCACTGGGCCACTTCGAATTTTCTCTCGGTGTCGTTCTCCTCATTGATTTCTTCCTCGCCGTCTTCCCCAGGGCTGATCTTGTAGATGCGCTCTAAAGAATAAACGAACGGCTTGGTTAATTTGTCCCAAACTATTTCCGTTTTGATTTCGTCCCCAGGAACAGCCGTCACGCTAAATACCATCGGGCCTCCCTGGCAGCATTGCGCCGTCAATCGGGCCTTGCTCATGGGGTAATCCATCGGAAAGGCACTGGTCTCGACGGGTGCGACCATGACATCCTTGGAAATCTTGCCGTTCTTATTTTCAACAGATTCTGATTCGTCTTCGATTCTCCACGAGAAATGCGAGGCGCAACCTCCCGCGTAAGACGCATTCGCCGTTATTTTTTCAGACTTCGCCGAATACACATGCTCCAATGAAATGGATGTTTCTGAAGAGTCGCCCAACTTGACCTTTCCGGTGGGCTGGGTCACCACATAAAGCAGGCCCTCTGCATTGGCGACGCGCCCCTCGGGATCGCTAATGGATGCCTTAATTAACTTGCAGGTCTTGGTCGGCGAAGTGCTGCTCACGGTCGCCGCAGCCGCCACCACGTTGGATCTCGAGGTCTGGCGCTTGTTGGCGGCACAATTCTGCTTGGCCCCGCCGACCGATTTCGCCGGGAGGTTTTTCAATGAGGACTTGCGTTTCTTCTTGGTAACCATGGGGTGCTCTCTACAAAATCCAGGACCTTGGCAAAGGGACGCACTATTCGTCCACGAGGCCTAACTGCTTCACGAGGCTTTCCAAATTAGGGGAAGTCATCGCAAACTCCTTCGAAAACAGCCCTCCCGCACCCGGTGATTTGAGATCAAAGTTTTCGCCTTGAGAAGCGCACAGCAAGAGCACGGCCCCAACATCGCGCACTTCGTGCAAATGATGCGACGCGGCAATCTGGATTGCAGCCTTCACCTTCAATCGCAAGGCCTCGGGCGTCGAGGTGACAAGAGCCTCCAAGCCCGAGCTGCGTGCAAACGCCTCCAGAGTTTGTAGATCGTTCTCCAAGGCCGAAGCTGCCAAAGACCTGATTTGATGACTCGAGATACTTAACATTAATTTGGGCTTTACGGATGTAGTTGCAGATTCGGGTCATTCCTGTGGAAACTCAGTCAGAGCCAAGATCTGATGAACGATACTGTGACTGTAACCCTTTGCGCATTCAATACCAATAGTACTTTCGGGCTAGAGACGTGGGCAAGGAGTAACGGGTAGGTCTCGTTAGGTTTCAGCCTATTTATACTCAATCGGAAGCCTTCTCGTTTCAGATCGCGACCGAAAATCAGGCGGAAACGGACCGTTACTGGAGCGCTATCGTCGGCAATGGTGGCGCTGAAAGTGCGTGCGGCTGGTGCAAGGACAAATGGGGCCTCAACTGGCAGATTACCCCACGCGTCCTGACCGATGCGATGGCCACGGGCGGCGATGTCGCCCGGCGTGCCTTCGAGGCGATGATGACGATGCAGAAGATTGATGTTGCGGCCATTGAAGCGGCAGTCAAGGGCTAAGCTCATTCCAAATGGTTAAGTCTTCAAGATCTTTGTCAGACCTCTCAAGGGGCCTGCCGAACGCTAATAAGGCTCTACGGGCGATAATGGTCACCCACACCACCCACGCAATGATTATGGACGCCCCTTTTTCAAAAGCCACCGCTAAGGTTCTCCCCGCCTGGATCGATTTCAACGGCCACATGAACGTGGGCTACTACCACGTCGCCTTCGACCTAGCCGCCGAACCGTTTTTTGAATGGCTCGGGCTGACGCCCGAGTTTCGAGAGAAACATGCTTCCTCAACTTTCGCCCTACAGTCTCAGTTGCACTTTCTGCGCGAGGTGAGGGAGGGCGACACACTGCGTTTTGAGTCGCGCTTGATCGATGCCGACACCAAACGCATTCACTACTACCAGGAAATGTTCCATGCCGAAGAAGGCTTTCTTGCGGCCACCTACGAATCTTTAAGTGTGCACATGGACATGACTGAGCGGCGCAGTGCGCCGATGCCGGATGCGCTCTACCAGCGCATGCAGGAGGTGCTGGCGAACCATCAGAAGCTTGCCCGGCCCTGGCAGCTTGGGCATGTATTTGGCGCCAAGCCGCCACGTTAGAGCCTAAAGTCGGGCATAAAGTCAGGGATGAATTTATGCCTTAAACCTTAAGAACAGCATTACTTGGGCGTCATCAGCTTCTTGATCTCTTCCATATGCTCGCCCGCCCGTTTACTAATGACTGCTAGAGATTCGGCCTGGGCTTTGCGACCCATATCGGCCAGATCTTTCATATCAGCGAGCGCTTTTGTGTAGGCTTTTTTGGCCATCTCGGTGTGTTTGGCAGGACTGGCTAAATCGCCCGGGAGGTTTTTGGAGGCCGCTTGGATTTCCTGCATGGCGGTTTTGAGCATATCGGTCTGCTTTTTCGCCAAAGCCTGCATGCCTTCCATAGCCTTCTTGTTGGACTCCACGACCGCTTCAATGTCTTTTCGCCCAGACTCGATAATCGACGTCATGTCGACCCCTGGCACCTTGAACTTTTCAAGCATTTTAAGGACATCGGCAAATGGATTGCTGGGGGTGCTCGACATGAAAAACTCCTCGTAAATGTGGGATTGCCTTGGAAGCATAGCATTGAGCCCAGCGCTTGGCGAATGTCTTCAAGATTCGCACTAAAACGTTCATTTTGACTCCAAAGCTTTGGGCCCGGTCAGTCGAAACATCAATCCAAATCCTGCGATTAAATCCGGTATCGCCCGGTACCAACACTGCCAGGATCCCCGCGACGCTTGGCCGGTGCAAAAGCTTGCACCTGATGGGCGGCTTCGGCAAGCGCCGCGCGTAAAGCTTGATCGACCTCGGGGGGGGCAATTCATTCAACCCCAGTAAGGGCGTATGTGAGATCCCCAGGACAGTTCTCGGGCCACAAGGTTATAAATTGCGGCTCATCACCTGCCTTTGAACTGAGGCTTTTGTTTATTGAGGAAGGCGTTCAAGCCGTGCGGTCCGTCGTGAGTACGCATCATCAGCGAGATGCTGCGAGTTTCGCGCTCCAACTGCGTTTCCATCGGGTCAGAATAAGCGGTGTGCAACAACTGCTTCAGTCCGCCGAATGCACGAGTGGGGCCCACCGCAAACGAGGCCGCCAATTTGCGCGCCTCGACCATTAAAGTTTCGGCGGGCACGACTCGAGTGACCATGCCCCAATCGCAGGCCTCTTGAGCCGACAGCAAACGATTGGTCAGCAACAACTCTTTAGCGCGTAGCAAGCCCACATGCTTCGCCAGAAAGAAAGTCGATGAGCCATCGGGTGTGAGCCCCGACGCCGTGTAGGCAGCAATGAATTTCGCCTTGTCCGACGCCAGAATGATATCGCCTGACAAGGCCATCGAGAAGCCGCCCCCGGCCGCCGTACCATTCACCGCCATAATGACCGGCGCATCCATATGGGCGAAGCGTATCAAGGCCCCATGCAAGGCGCTGGCCATGCGGGTAAGATGCCCCGGCCGGCGCTCGCCCTGATCGTCCATTTCCCGCAAATCACCGCCCGCGCAAAACATTTTTCCTTGCCCGGTCACGATGACTGCACGCACCCGCTCATCCGACGAGCAAATCATGGCGGCCTCTAGCAATTCATTGGCCATCTGCATACTCAAGGCATTGGCATCGTCGGGACGGTTGAGGGTCAGTGTGGCAATGCCTTCGGCGATATCGAAGATCATGGTTTGATAACTCATGGCAGGGATTCCTGTGAAGTTGTGGCTTTGAGGTTTTAGGCATGACTAGTTTATTCCAGCCTCTCTCGAAAGTATCCCACGCTATTGGGGCGACGGCCAGAGCGCCCTGAGATTCTTAGAACTCAAGCGGCCAAGAAACTTCATGACCTTTCGGCCGATCTTACTGTGCAAAATGCGCTCTTTGCAAAGCGAATTGAACACTTTGATGGCTTGAAGCAGAGCATGCATCGGGGCGAAGATAAAAATATTCACGCAATCCCGAATTTTAGGCAGGAGAGCCCCCATGAATTTCCCCCTGACCCCAGCAAACGCCCTATCGAGTGTGAGGTTGAGCCACTATCCCAGCACCCTCTACCTCAGCGCCGATCACATGGTTCAACTCATTCAGCGCAAGGGATTGTCGGCCTGCATCGCGGGCGTGGCCCAACGAATTGAAGCCGATTTTTTACGCTGGGACGAGTTCGACAAAAGTGCGCGGTGGGCCAGCCATTCCAATCTGGGTGTGATCGAGCTGATGCCCATTGCGGATGCCGAGCGTTTTGCTTTCAAATATGTGAATGGCCACCCAAGCAACACTCAGAAGGGTCTGCCCACCGTGATGGCTTTCGGAGTCCTGGCCGATGTCAATACAGGGGCGCCTCGCCTACTCTCTGAACTAACAATCACCACCGCCATTCGCACCGCAGCGATGTCGGCGCTGGTCGCGGTCAAGCTCGCACGTCCCGACAGCCGCCGCATGGCTCTGATCGGCAATGGGGCCCAAAGTGAGTTTCAAGCGATTGCCTTTCGGGACCTGGTGGGTATCCGTGAGTTAAGGATTTATGACGTTGACCCCAGCGCTTGCGCAAAACTGCTTGCCAACATGATCGGACAGGGACTGGACGTCAAGGTCTGCGGTAGTGTGGCCGAGGCCGTTCTTGGTACCGATATCGTCACGACACTGACGGCCGACAAAGTTCAGGCCACTATTTTGACGCCAGACATGATTCAGCCCGGCATGCACATTAATGCGGTAGGTGGCGATTGCCCCGGAAAAACCGAATTGCATGAGACGATCCTTGAAATGGCATCGGTCTTTGTGGAGTACGAGCCGCAAACCCGCCTCGAAGGTGAACTGCAACAAATGCCTGCCAGTTTTAGGGTGACAGAATTTTGGAAGGTACTGAACGGCCAGGCACTCGGCCGAATAAGCGATTCGGAAATCACCCTCTTCGACTCCGTGGGCTTTGCACTGGAGGATTTCAGCGCTTTGCAATTTATGCGGGAGGCCGCTGAGGCGGAGTCGATCGGCGAGTTGATTCAACTGATTCCCGAGTCGGACCACCCGAAGAACTTGTTCGGAGTGTTGCTCAAGGAAAACTTGAACAGAGGTTCAGAGATTGCAAATAAGCAAGAGACCTCGAGCAGGCTTGCCAATCTTGCCGCCGTACGGGACACTATGGCCTGATGGATCCTCATGAAATTGAATCTGCAGTTCACTCGATAAGAACCTCATCCCTGCGCGCGGCGCTTCGGTCCGCGATCCGCAGACCGGAGCCGGAGTGCGTGGCAGCCTTGCTGCCTTGGGTTCGAGTGGATTGCGCACAATCCGAAGCCACTCAGGCTTTAGCGCTCAAGCTTGCACGGGGTCTACGACAGGCTCAGAAAGCGACCGGCAAAGCTGGCCTTGTACAAGGCCTTCTGCAAGAGTTCTCACTGAGCTCGCAAGAAGGTGTGGCCCTGATGTGTCTCGCCGAAGCCCTTTTGAGAATTCCCGATGACGCAACGCGCGATGCACTGATTCGCGACAAGATTAGTCAAGGCCAATGGGAGGCGCATCTCGGCCATAGCCCGTCCATCTTTGTCAACGCGGCCACCTGGGGCTTGCTTTTGACGGGAAAATTAGTCGCCACTCATAGCCCGCTCAGTTTGAGCGCCACACTGCTCAAGATCATTGCACGAGGGAGTGAACCCTTAATCCGACGCGCTGTCGATATGGCCATGCGCATGATGGGGGAACAGTTCGTCACGGGTGAAACCATTGCAAAAGCACTGAGCCATGCACAATCTCGCGAGGCACAAGGCTTTCGCTATTCCTACGATATGCTCGGCGAAGCCGCGCTGACGGATGCGGACGCGTTAAAATATCTTACCGCCTATACCCATGCCATTCAAGCCATTGGCGAGGCGTCGGCCGGGCGAGGCATCTATGACGGACCCGGCATTTCCATCAAGCTGTCGGCCCTTCATGCACGCTACTGTCGTTCGCAACGCTCACGGGTGATGGACGAACTTTACCCACGTCTATTGAGTCTTGCCGAACAGGCTTGTCGCTTCCAGATCGGACTAAACATCGACGCCGAGGAGGCCGACCGACTCGACCTTTCTTTAGATCTTCTCGAGCGACTTTGTTTTGAGCCGAGCCTGAAGGGTTGGAACGGTATCGGTTTTGTCATCCAGGCCTACCAAAAGCGTTGCCCAATGTTAATCGACTGGCTTTTGGATTTATCTCGCCGAAGCTTGCGTCGCCTGATGATTCGCCTTGTTAAAGGCGCCTACTGGGACAGCGAAATAAAACGCGCCCAGGTGGATGGCCTGGAAGGCTACCCTGTGTATACCCGCAAGGCCTACACTGACCTGGCTTACCTGGCCTGCGCCAAGAAACTGCTGGCTACGCCCGACGCCTTTTATCCTCAATTCGCGACGCACAATGCCCAGACACTGGCAAGTATCTACATCCTTGCCGGGCGCGACTTTTACGCTGGGCAATACGAATTTCAGTGCTTGCACGGCATGGGCGAAGCTCTCTACGAGCAAGTCGTCGGCCCGATAGAGCAAGCCAGCCGGGCCCGGCCCTGCCGCATTTACGCGCCGGTGGGCCCTCACGAGACTTTGCTCGCCTATCTCGTCCGACGCCTGCTCGAAAACGGAGCCAACACCTCGTTTGTGAATCGCATCGCCAATGATCACATTCCCTTGGAAGCGCTGGTTGAGGATCCGCTTGGGCTTGTTGAAAACATGGCTTTCAAGGAAGCTTCACTCGGCGCCGCTCACGCAGCCATTGGCTTGCCCGCTCATCTCTATCCCGACCGAGAAAACTCACTTGGCCTGGATCTAAACGATGACTCGAACCTACTCGCTATCGCGAAGGCTATTCAGACGAGTAAAACCAAACCGTATCAAGCACGACCACTAGTTACTGACGACGACAAAAAGAATGATGCGATTGCAGCGAAGCGACTGGCTCAGGGATTTTCCATGAATGCTACGCAGGCAGCCCGGGCCGTGCTGAATCCGGCCGATTGGCATGACACCGTAGGGTGGGTGCAGGACGCCGGGTTGGACGAAGTCGTGACGGCATTGAGTCGTGCCACCTCCTATGCCCCGGTCTGGGCTCAGGTGATGCCACATGAGCGTGCTGAAGTCCTTCGTCGAGCAGCACAGCGCTTGCTGGAGCAACGACTTGCCATGATGGCACTGTTGATCCGTGAAGCCGGCAAGACTCGAAGTAGTGCGATTGGCGAGATTCGCGAAGCGATTGATTTCCTGCGCTACTACGCTGCCCAAGCAGAGCGGCATTTTGACAATACAAGCTATCTGCCCTTGGGCGTTGTGGTGTGTATTAGCCCGTGGAATTTTCCCTTGGCAATCTTCACCGGACAAATTGCCGCAGCACTTGCGGCGGGCAATGTGGTGCTCGCCAAACCGGCAGAACAAACCCCTCTGATTGCCTTCGCGATGGCGCGCATACTGCATGACTCAGGGGTGCCCTTAAAGGCCTTGCAATATTTGCCGGGGCCCGGTGAAACCGTCGGCGCGGCCCTTGTACGCGCACCGCAGGTGCAAGGTATCGTCTTTACGGGTTCAACCGAGGTGGCCAGAACACTGCAGCGAAGCTTGTCCTCGCGCTTACTCCCGAACGGCCAGGCGATTCCGCTCATCGCTGAGACCGGAGGCCAGAATTGTATGCTGGTCGATAGCTCTGCTCTCCTCGAACAGGTCTGCCAGGACGTGCTTGGTTCTGCCTTCGACAGCGCGGGTCAGCGTTGTTCGGCCTTACGTGTCCTGTGTGTACAGGAGGAGCTCGCTGATCGTCTCATCGGCATGATCAAAGCAGCCCTTCAAGAGTGGAAAATCGG
>JAYUOT010000162.1:0-6402 GCA_043760705.1 Betaproteobacteria bacterium | reverse complement strand
TGGTGTACTTCGCCACCTATCACCTCGGTTGCGGCACGGGTGTGGCGGTGACAGGAAGTCACAATCCTCCCGAGTACAACGGCCTGAAGATGATGCTGGATGGCGACACGCTTTATGGCGACGCAATTCAAGCGCTTTATCAGGACATAATCGGCGGCAAGCTGGTCGCGGCGGCTCAACCCGGCAAAGTCCGGCAATTAGATCTGGCAGAGATTTATCTGGCGCGTGCGTCCTCCGATATCCAATTGGCTCGACCCATGAAGGTGGTGGTCGATGCGGGCAATGGGGTAGCCGGTGTGTTGGGGCCCGAACTGTTACGACGTGTCGGCTGCCAGGTCGAGGAGCTGTTTTGTGAGATTGACGGCAATTTTCCGAATCATCATCCCGATCCGGCTCACATTGAAAACTTGCAGGATTTGATTCGCCGCGTCAAGGATTCTGATGCTGAGTTGGGTCTGGCCTTTGATGGTGATGGCGACCGCCTGGGCGTGGTGACAAAGGATGGTCAAATCATTTTCCCGGACCGGCAAATGATGTTGTTCGCTGAGGATGTGCTGAGCCGCAATCCAGGTGCGCAGATTCTTTTTGATGTGAAATGCAGCCGCCTATTGGCACGTCACATTACTCAGCATGGTGGCCGCCCCCTGATGTGGAAAACGGGGCATTCCCTGGTGAAGGCCAAGCTGCGTGAAACTGGTGCACCTCTGGGCGGTGAGATGAGCGGCCATGTGTTCTTCAAGGAGCGTTGGTACGGCTTTGATGACGGGCAATACACGGCAGTGCGTCTGATGGAGATTTTATCGCGCTTTCCGGATCCGAGTGCGGTGCTTAATGCCCTGCCCAATGCAATTTCAACACCTGAGCTTCAGATGAAAACAGAGGAGGGCGAAAACTTCGCAATTCTGGAAGCTTTGAAGCAAAAAATATCCACTGCGGCGGGTGCGGCGTCTACCTTCCCTGGCGCGAGCGAGCTTATTTTGATTGATGGTGTGCGGGTCGAGTATCCGGATGGTTTTGGACTGGCTCGCCCTTCGAACACCACCCCAGTGGTGGTTATGCGTTTTGAGGGCGATACTCAGGACGCGATTGCCAAGGTACAAAAGGCCTTTCGCGAGGCTATTTTGAGTGTTTCTCCGGCTTCAAAACTTCCCTTCTGATAAACAACGCTTGAGGTCTTCTTCCCACTGAGGAAGCGTCAAGCCCAGAGCGAGCTCAAGCTTGCTGCAATTCAGGCGGGAGTTGGCGGGTCGTTGGGCGACAACTCGAGTCGGGTTGGACGCTCGCAGATTGGATTCGTATTGAGCAGAGCTGATCGGGATAAGTGTACGCAATTTGCGAGTCGGACAGGCAAGCAACTCAAAAATTTTGGCGGCGTAGAGGTACCAGGTGGTTTCGCCTTGCGGGCAAAGATGGTAGATGCCGTTCAGTAGCGGATAAGGCTGGCCGAGGGCCGACATGACGACGCGCTCAGTCACATCAACAATCCGCCCCACCCAGGTCGGAACACCCCACTGATCGTCAATCACGCTCAAAGTTTCGCGCTCTTGTGCAAGCTTGAGCATCGTCAACAGGAAGTTTGCGCCGTGGGCGGCATAGACCCAACTGGTTCTAAAAATAATGTGCTGGACTCCAGTGTTCACAATCGCCTTTTCGCCAGCGAGTTTGGAGGCTCCGTACACTGATTTTGGGGCGCAGAGGTCCGTTTCCAGGAAGGGGAGGTGGCCTGGTCCATCCAACACATAGTCGCTTGAGTAGTGGATCAAAGTGGCGCCTAGTGCCTTGGCTTCGCTGGCTAGTACTTCGGGGCCACGCGCGTTGATGGCATGGGCGAGTTCGGGTTCGAGCTCGGCTTGGTCCACCGCAGTGTAAGCGGCTGCATTGATGATCACGTCCGGGCGGAGCTCGCGCAGTACTTCGGCGATGGCACTCGGTTGGGCGAGATCCAATTGAGAGCGGTCGAGGCTATGTACCTTGAGGTGGGTGCCGACTTGTCGCGCAAGCTCATCAAAGCGCTGACTCAGGGCACGGCCAAGCTGACCTCGAGCACCGGTAATTAGGATGGTTTTCAGAACAGGCGCGGTCGCGGAGGTTATCATCGCGGCAATTATCCAATATCCATCGTGTCGCGCCCCATTTACATCCTTCTCAGTTATCTCTTGCTGCCTTTTCTGGCGATCTATTTGCTTTGGCGCAGCCGCAAGCAACCCGAATACCGTGCGCATTGGGGGGAGCGCTTTGGCTGGGCGGCTCCAAACCTCGCACCCGGTGCGATTTGGGTTCACGCGGTATCGCTCGGCGAAACCTTGGCGGCGGAGAGTCTCATCGTGGCGTTACGTCGGCTTTATCCTGCGCGCCCCTTATTGCTGACCCATACAACGCCCACCGGCCGCGCGGCGGGGCTTAAGCTTGCCGAGCGCGTGAATCAGCTTTCCGTTATGTATTTACCCTACGATACGCCTTGGGCTGTGCGGCGGTTTTTAAGGCGGATCAAGCCCTGTGTGGGGCTGCTCATGGAAACCGAGGTCTGGCCTAACTTGATTGATTGTGCCAAAGCGATGAATATTCCGCTTGCTTTGATTAATGCGCGGCTTTCGGAAAAATCGCTCGCACGCGGCCAGAAATATTCGACCCTGGCTCATCAGGCTCTCGGAGACTTGTCCCTGATACTGGCGCAAACCTCTGAAGATGCTCGTCGCCTCGCGCTGATCGGCGCTACAAGGCCACAGGTTCTCGGAAATTTAAAGTTTGATATCCAGCCTTCTCCCGAGTCGTTAGAGCGTGGTGTGGCTTGGAAAAAGCACTTTGCCGGGAAACAAGTCTTGCTTCTCGCTAATACTCGCGAAGGCGAGGAAGTCATGTTGTTGTCGGCTTTGAAGACCCAGGCCGAGAAGCTGATGACCAGGCCAGAGGGCTTGCTGGTATTGCTTGTGCCACGACATCCGCAACGCTTCGATGATGTCGAGCAAATGATTCGTGCTTCTGGCTTCGAGTACTTACGCCGTAGCAGCGCGCCAGGCTTCGATATTCGGGACCTATCAATGGATCCGAATATTCAAATCGTGCTGGGTGACTCCATGGGTGAAATGGCAGCTTATTATGGCGCCGCCGACCTTGCGGTGATGGGCGGAAGTTTTGAGAAACTCGGGGGGCATAATTTGATCGAGGCTTGCGCCTGCGGATGCCCAGTAATTCTCGGGCCGCATATGTTTAACTTTGCGCTGGCGAGCGAGGAGGCTTTATTGAGTGGCGCTGCATGGTCGGTGGCCGATGCCGAAGCGGCTGTTCAAAAGGCGCTGCAATTACTGACGGGGGACGCAGTAGTCTTACTAGCGGCTTCAAAGGCCTGCCTCGAGTTTTCTCAAAAACATCGCGGCGCCACCGAAAGAACTTTAGCGGCTCTTGCTCCGCTACTACCCTTGAACGCTAATGTGGACAGTCACAAATGAATGTCCCAAACATTCAGGTGCGACGGTGAGAAATATCGTCACGCTGAACGCTTAGCGGTCTTTGGGGGCAATCGGCTTACGAGATCGACCCCCTCTTTGCTCTGAGGCCGCCGGGGAGCGCATCCCTGGCTTTGCATCGGAAGCGGAGGGTGACGCCGCAGGTGGCGTGGCGGTCGGTGCTGAGACCGGTGGTTTGGCCGGAATTGGCGTGCTGGTGAGTGCGGCAGGTGCTGGGGCCGCCACCGCGACAGGCTCTGACAAAAGCCCATTGATCATCTCAATGTCATCTTCTTTTAAGCTGCCCGCACCCGCTTTGAGTTTGAGGCCGGCCAGAATGGTGTCGTAGCGTGCTTTGGAGAGGTCGCGGCGGGTGGTAAAAAGCTGCTGCTGGGCATTCAAGACATCGACGTTGATCCGAACACCGACTTGATAACCCAATTGGTTGGAGTCTAGCGCGAGCTGGCTGGAGCGCTCGGCCGCTTCAAGGGCCCGAACTTGCGCCAAGCCACTGTTTACACCGACGTATGAAACACGGGTGGCTTGCTCGACTTGACGACGGGCGACTTCAAGGTCGGCCTTGATTTTCTCTAAGTTGGCGGCCGCCTCGCGTACGCGTGCGGTCGCAGCGCCACCAGAATACAGCGGCACGTTAAGTTGCAAACCGACGTTGGCGGAGTTGGTGTTGCCCCCGCCGCCCGCGGCCAAAGTCACCGGGTTACGGGAGTGAGTCAGCCCGCCCACAATATCAATCGTGGGGTAATCGCCATAGCGCTGCTTGTCGATTTCGCGTCGCGCCACTTCAGCGCCCAGCATGGCTTGTTGCACTTGATAATTGTTGGCGCGCGCACTGTCCACCCAGTCATTTTCCCGGGCAGGTTGTGGGCTTTGCAAGACGACGCCCGGGCGTAGCACCTTGGTGCGGTTGACGGGCTTGCCTGTCAGCAAGCTCAAAGCAGAAAACTTCACCTCAAGATCGCTCTCACCTGCGAACTCCTGGGCCACCACCAGGTCGTACTTGGCCTGAGCCTCTTGCTGATCGGTAATGGTGGCCGTACCCACTTCAAAATTGCGCTTGGCGGAGGCCAATTGCTCGGCGACGGCCCGTTTTTGGGCGCGAACCGTCTCGAGACTGTCTTGCGAGGCCAACACGTCAAAGTAGGCCTGCGACACACGGAGAATCAGATCGACCTGGGTTTGCGCTAAGAGCGCCTCCGAGACGGATTGCTGAATCTTGCTTTGCTCCAGGGCCTCGACGTTTTGCAACCTGAACAGCGGGTAGCTCAGGTTCACCCCCAGTGTGGTCGGCGCAAAGCTCTTGGAAAACGACGAGCCAGTATTCGGATTGTTTTGGAAATATTGATAGCCCGTACTGCCGGTCAACGCGACGTTTGGCTTAAGGCCTGCAGCGGCTTGCGGTACACGCTCTTTGGCGGCTTCCAGGGCAGATCGAGCGCTTAATAACTGCGCATCGTTGGCCAAAGAATCTTTATAGGCTTGCACGAGGTCGTAAGTTTGGGCATGGGAAAGCCCACTCAATGCGCCCAAGGCTAGCGCCACGCTAGAGGCTAAAACTGCAAATTTCATTCACCGCTCCAAGACTTGATTCGAATCTGTATTCATGAGTTAGAGGCAAGCCTAATAGCTTGGGCAAGAACTGTCTACCAACTTGGTCCAGGCATCGATACCGCCCGTCAGGTTGATGACATCGTCGAAACCATTTCTCTCCAGAAATAACCCCACTTGTAGGCTTCGCACACCGTGGTGGCAGACACACACCACGGTCTGATCAGGATCAAGTTCTTTAAAACGCGCTGTGATTTCGCCCATGGGGATGTGCGTGGTGTTCGGCAGGCTAGCAATCTCGAGCTCCCAGGGCTCGCGCACATCCAGCAATTGCAGCCGGTGATCGCGCGCCGGGGTCTTGATGGCCTGAGCGAGTTGAGGGGCGGAAATGTGTTGCACGTACGTGGTTTCGGAAGAGGTGGTCGATAAAAGAGGTGGTCGTCAAGAGTCAATCGTCAAAACGTAAACGAGCGCGCTTTTGGAAAGTTTTGTAGGGGCTTGACCGAGGTTTCAAACAGGACCGGCCCGGCAAGCTGCTTTTGCGAGCTTAGGGTTAATAGTTTCGCCTGCACGATCGGGAACTGCCCCAGAAAAACGAACACTCTTCCGGCGGGGGTGAGACGGGCTATGAGGCCTTCGGGGAGCACGGAAAGCCCACCGCAAAAAGCGATGGCATCGAAGCGTTCATAGCTGTTCGCCGCCGGCTGATCGAGCTCTTCGTCGTCCTCCAAGGTTTGGGCGGGAGCCGGCTTAAACCAATCGACACCATCACCGATTTGAAGATTGACATTCGAGATGCCATTGGCCTTGAGGTTGCTTGCCGCAAACTTACCGATATCTGCGTTGATTTCAATCGCGGTCACCCGCCGTGCACGGTGCGCGATCAGGGCGGTCATGTAGCCTGAACCTGCGCCAATCACCAGAACCGACTCATGCCGTTTCAGCGCGAGTGCCTGCAAGATCCGGCCTTCCACTTTAGGGGCCAGCATGGTTTCACCGCTAGGTTTGCCAGCGAGGGCAATCGGAACTTCAAGATCGCTGAACGCGAGGTTTCGATACTCTGCGCTCACAAACTCTTCGCGGCGCGTGGCCAACAGTAAATCCAGGACGTCCTGATCCAAGACATCCCAAGGGCGAATCTGTTGTTCGACCATGTTAAAGCGGGCGCGTTCGAAATCCATCTTTTGTTTTCTTTCCAGGCAAATTGAGCTCAACCCGCTATTTTACCAAGTACGGGTGTTTCGGTGCCAGTAAGCGCTACTGGCTTGGGATCGGAGGAATTCGTGGGGTGCATGAATTCCGTGGCGGCAGGTGGCACTACTGGTTCATAACGCGATCGCTTTAAGACTTTGTGGCTGAGGCTGTCCAGAAGGGCGTAGATGACGGGAACCAC
>JAYUOT010000161.1:0-3185 GCA_043760705.1 Betaproteobacteria bacterium | reverse complement strand
AAACCAAATCGTCCGTGCGCCAACGTACACGGGGAGACAGATTATTCTGTCCTTTCGAAGCGGTGGGTGATTGACTAAGCGGCATCACCCGCCGAGGTAGGAAGCGTCATAGCGGGTGTTGACGCACTGCACTCAAGCCTGCCTCGCGGCCCGCGACCTGCGCGGACGAAGAACTCGCGCGGACGTTCAGTAAATCTTGACTGTGGCTCGGTAGAACTTGTTGCTTAGTTGAAATTCTACTTTTGAGCGGCTTTGGCCGCGAAATTATCGCGGTGCCATTCGTATCGCGCCGTCGAGTCGGATGCACTGTCCATTGAAATAAGTGTTGCGCGCGAGTTCCAGCGCCAGGCTGGCGAATTCCTCCGGTTTGCCAAGTCGCTTGGGGAAGGGCACTGAGGCGCTTAGGCTGTCAATCACGTTTTGTTTGGCGCCCAGCATCAAAGGGGTTGCAAAAATACCCGGCATAATGGAATTCACCCGGATGCCCAGATCGGACAAATCTCGCGCCATGGGCAGGACTAAGCCATTGACGCCGGCCTTGGCTGACGCATAGATTACCTGGCCAATTTGCCCGTCTTGGGCAGCAACCGATGCAGTAAGGGTAATGCAACCGCGCTCGCCATCTTCGAGTCCTGCGAGCGTGGCCATGCCTTCGGCAGACAGTGAGGCCAAGCGATAACTGGCCACCAATACACCCTGAACACCGGCCTCAAAATCTGCGGTGGACAGACGCTTCAGTTTGCCCGCTTCTTTGTCAAAAGCGAGAGTCTTGCCGCGTCGGGAAGTCATGGCACAGTGAATTAGAATTCTTTCTTGCCCATGGGCAGCACGTGCCTTGGCGAAGCCGGCAAGCACCGCCTCTTCACTGTTGATGTCCACTCTACAGAAAATTCCACCGATCGCTTCAGCGACTGCCGCTCCCTGGGCTTCATTCACATCAAAAATAGCCACTTTAACTCCCGTGGCAGCCAGGGCTTCCGATGTGGCTCTTCCAAGACCGGAAGCGCCTCCGGTGACCACTGCGCTAACGTTCGCATCAATTTTCATAACGGTCTTTCTTTTAAACTTGGGTAACTTCGAAGTTGCATCATCCGGCGCTCTGGAGCCTGACGTCTTCGACATTATGCGGTGCTGGCTCAGGTAGGCGTGCTGCCGTACCGAGATTTCACCAATCACGACGTTTTTTACCCTCCGCGGGTTGCAACGCTGCGGCTCTCGCCACGTGAACGGTAAGCCGACGCGCTCGACTTCTTGTCACGGAGGCACGTTACAGTCGCTGAGGGTCGATAGCCCTGGATGCGGAGCCAGGACTAAAGAATAAAACCTTGAGCGTGCCTTAAGTTTTTGTTGGGCCCGGCCACTGTTTCGTCCTTGAGTGCTACACCGGTTAGTTTGCGCTGCATGGCCTGCGTTAAAAGAAAGATGAGCTTTTCAACGGCAACGTGATCGCTCATGCCCTGAGCGCGAATATTGGAGAGGCAATTGCGTGCAGAGTCGCGCAAGCCTACCTTTGGCTGCCAACTCAAGTAGATGCCCATACTGTCGGGTGAACTCAAGCCGGGGCGTTCTCCAATGAATATTGCGACCATCTTTGCACCCAGCACTTCGCCAATTTCGTCTCCAATTGCTACCCTGGCTTGTTGCACCAGACAAATCGGTGCGAGGGTGATCGATTGATGCCGAAGCGCCGGTAACAAGGTCTTCATCAATCTTGGTGCATTGCGCTCAATCGCAAGCGCGGATAAACCGTCGGCGATGACAATCGCCAAATCCGCCTGTGTCGTCCTGTCGGCGGCGCGTGTGCAGAGCATCTGGCGCGAGGCTTCGCTCAAGGCGCGCCCGAGGTCGGGGCGCTGCAAATAGGTACGACGATCTAGCGCCGCACTTCCCAATATAAAAACTTCAAGCGATAGCGTTTCAAGGGCGGCTTGCACCGATGCGACGTCCATGGTGTGATGTACGGCATCACGCGCACGGGCATGGGCCCATTGAAAATTGAGCTGAGGCTGGGTGGGCAGGCTGGTTCCGGCGCGCCCCAGGGCAATTCTTGCGTCGGTTAACTGGCGCAGAAGCTGCCAGCGGTCCGGGGCCGAGGTTTCGAGGTTGCTCACTTGAAATCGCTCATCGTAATTGACTCAAGGCGCTCGCAAACCCGGGGGGCATTTGATTCTGGAGCGGCGCCAATCGTCCCGCGCACATAATGCCCATGCTTTGCAGCCAGACTTCGAACTCCGGTGCAGGCTTTAATCCAAGCACCTTGCGAACGTACAGGGCATCATGAAAGGACGTCGATTGATAGTTCAGCATGATGTCATCCGACCCGGGTACCCCCATGATGTAATTCACTCCCGCCACTGATAGTAAGGTGAGTAGGGTATCGACATCGTTTTGATCGGCTTCGGCGTGATTGGTATAGCAAATATCGCAACCCATCGGCAGACCTAACAGCTTGCCGCAAAAATGGTCCTCCAGCCCGGCACGGATAATTTGTTTGGCGTCGTAGAGGTATTCCGGGCCAATGAAGCCCACCACAGTATTGACCAGCAAGGGTCGGAATTCCCGTGCTACGGCATAGGCGCGAGCTTCGCAAGTCTGTTGATCCAGACCGTGATGTGAATTAGACGACAGAGCGCTTCCCTGGCCTGTTTCAAAATACATGACGTGATCTCCAAGGGTGCCACGCCGCAACGACAGTGCTGCATCCCGCCCTTCCTTGAGCAGGGCCAGATTAAAGCCGAAGGCCTGGTTGGCGGCCTGTGTGCCGGCGATGGATTGAAACACCAGGTCAACCGGCGCGCCTTTGTTGATGGCCTCAATGGTGGTGGTGATGTGCGTCAATACACAAGCCTGGGTCGGAATATCGTACTTGTGGATGACCCTGTCCAATAGCTCAACAAGAGTGGTCACGGCCTGGATATTGTCAGTGGCGGGGTTGATTCCAATCACGGCATCGCCGCTGGCATAAAGCAAGCCATCTAGAATCGAAGCGGCAATCGCGCTGGGGTCATCGGTAGGGTGATTGGGTTGAAGTCGCGTCGAGAGCCTGCCTTGCAAGCCCAGAGTGTTTCTAAAACGGGTGATCACTCGACATTTCTGGGCCACCAGAATGAGGTCCTGATTGCGCATAATCTTCGAGACGGCTGCAACCATTTCCGGGGTCAGGCCGTCTGCCAAGGCCGTGAGCA
>JAYUOT010000160.1:0-3191 GCA_043760705.1 Betaproteobacteria bacterium | reverse complement strand
CGACGAAGGCGCGTTCAAGTGCCTTCGCTGGAACTGTCCAAAAGACAATGCATCTTGTTCGGCGGCTGATACCAAACGATCTAATGACTTTCTTCCGTCCGCAACCGATCCGACAAATGCACCAGCGGGATGTACTTGTGATGCGCCTGCCTTTGGGTTAAACGGTCAGCCTGGTTTGAAAGGGCCAGAAGACTATCTCGATGCGGCAAGGCGCGGCTACGACAGGTTCCTTAGAAAATAGATGAAGCGCTCGCTCTTCGCCGCATTTCTGCTCGCTTTCGGCCTCATCGGCATAATGGTGGCATCTGGAGTTTTAGTCTCCGAAGCTTCCGTATTGCGATTCTGTGCAAAAGGCTGCTGGCTAAATTCTTTGTTGGAAATCCTTTTTGGTGAGAAATACGCTAAGGCTGCTCTGGCCACAATCTGGTACCTAGCCTCAGGAATAGTATTTTGGATGGCCTTTCGGATGCGCTCTCGGGAACAAAGATAACTAACTTTTAGTGTTACTAGGCGGCTTTAATACTTATGCTTATGTTGAGGGAAGCCCTGTTAATTTTAACGACCCTAGTGGTTTAAGGTCTGGCGGTGGGGGCGCCTCGATCAGCATCCCAAGCAATATGATGCGTCAGCCAAGTCTTCCCGGTTTTCCGCCGTCTGGGCCTGGCCCGCAACCCGTTCCAAGGCTTGATCCTGGGAACTCTGCAGCAACGAACTATGAGCCCTGGTCGCAGCGAACAGATATGACCGGCGCAATGACCGGCGGAGGAATTGCTGGTCATCACCCAAGCGTACCGAACGCACTGGAGTCCCTGATGGACCCACTCAGGGAAAAGCCATTCGTGCACAATCCGACCAACGAGATCTGCCGTCCCTCACCACCAATGATGTGCGAGGCTACTCCTAAATGCTATCCCAGCTTTGGGCCAAGTAGCTATAATTTTTGGTAGCCAATGTTTGGACCTCAGTTGGCTGCTTTGACCACTAATGTAAGTCCTTGGAAATGGAACTACTAAAGCGGATCGATTGGAAAATGCTAGCATTCCTAGCGACAGCGTTCGCGATATGCGTTTACTTCGCATGGACTAGTCCGTATCGTGGCATGTCCGCAGAACAGCGTTGTGTTGCAAAGTGCCTTCCAAAGGTCGGGGTAATTGAGAGAGTCGGGGATCGACCTACCCAAGGATGGCGAGGTTCGTCAGGAAACTACGGATGTCTGTGCCAAGATCCACCGAGTCAGAAATAGCTCTTCGAGGCGGCTTTAATACCTATGCTTATGTGAATGGTCAGCCGACGATGTTCACCGATCCTGAGGGTCTCAGAAATGTCTTGCCCCAAGGAACGATCTATCGCGGTACTGGTGATATCAACGGGCAGATTTGGATTGGCAACCAAATGCGTGATGGAGCTATTCAAAGCTCTGAAGCGCGCCGCGATAACGCGACCAACTTGTTTGGGCCAGGCAACGAATTGCCTCCGCGACCGGGCAACCCAGTGTGCCGACAAGTCTGTCCCGATGGCGGCGGTAAGTGCGAGGCGATGCCTAAGCTGGGACTTCCCTCGGGTGGTGGTTGCTATACGGTTTGCGATAGTTTGAGCATTGGTCCGAGGTAGTTAATGGACTTGCTGGTCACGCTGTTCGGCATGGTCGTAGACCTGACTGGCGCACTCAATCCATTTCGCTGGTTGGGTAGCCAAGAGACACGCGGGCAGTTTAGACAGCGTTGGAGGCAGTCGGGTACTTTGCAAAAAATGGGCTTTGTATTTGGCTGCCTGCTCTATGTGGCGGTCATCGCGGCACTACTTGGTCTTTTGGTGCACTGGTTGCGATAGCTTTTAAAGCAGTTCTGATCGTTATCGTCGAACTCCTTTGCTTTTGCTTTGATTCTTATCATCAGGGATGCCGAACCCGATGGGCCGCTTGGGCGGATCGGGCGGCGTGGTGAGTTCTCGCAGTGCTTCAAAAACCTCCTTGAGTTGCTTGCGAGTGATGTTCGCAAAGGCACCGAGTTTGAGCGCTTGATGCCCAGTCTTGGCTTCAAGTTCGTCGAGGCGCTTGGCGAGATCTTGATGAGTGAGCGCTAGTTCACGTAGTCGCACAAAAGCGCGCACCACGAAGATGCCCATCTCGACAGCCTGGGGTGAGGCAAGCACATTGGCTAAAGCGAAAGCACCATACTCTGTGAACGCATAAGGCAGCGCTTTAGAAAACTTTAACCGCTTGAGGTGGTCGCAATTTGCGACCACCTCGGCCTTCTCGGCGGCGGTGAGTTGAAACATGAAGTCGCTAGGAAAGCGCTCGATGTTGCGCTTGACTTGCTCGTTGAGCCGTTTGGTTTGTACGCCATAAAGCTCTGCCAAGTCGGCATCGATCATGACGCGCACACCCCTCAGCACCTGAATGCGGGTATCAATGCGCAAAGCGATTGCCGGATTGCCCATATCAGGCACCTTGAGCCTGTGTGTCGGCGATGACGGTCCTAGGGCTGGTGTTCCCCCATTGCCTGGCGGCATGCTTGAGGATAAGCCCTTCGAGGACATCGCGGGCGACGCGCTTCTCCTCTGGGGAGAGCTGGGCCATGGCTTCGAATTGCAGGCGCAGGTCTTCATCGGGGCCGCGCTCGGCTTCTTCGAAGAGTAACCAATCGGTGGTGACGCCGAAGGCCTTGGCGATCTTCTTGAGGGCATCGGCAGAGGGCTGAGAGGTGTTGGCCTCATAGCGCTTGATTTGCTGGACGTGAATGGTGGTCAGGTCAGCGAAGGCTTGTTGGGTGAGATTACGCTCGCGGCGCAGGGTGATCATGCGATCAGAAAAGCTCATGGTACGTGTTCTGTGGTTTGTTCATACCATTTTATTTGAATCACCCGAAGAAGATTGTAAAGTCATTTGGCCTAGGTCAAAATGTGCGTCTAGGCAAAATTTTTCCAAACCCACAGGTGTCGTCTTCTTAAATTGCGCCCAAGCTGTTGAGTTGCATTATAAAAATTCATGTCAGTACGATGAACTCGTATCGGGTGGATTACTAGGCGGCTTCAACACCTATGCGTATGTGGATGGTAATCCGCTGGCCTTCACTGATCCGCTGGGTCTGCAACAAGTGACGACGAGTGGCAGATTTCCGGGGCTTACTCCTATCACCAATTCGAGTTTTTGCGCAACGGCGGCATGCGCGGCAGGGATTCCGCAGGGCCGG
>JAYUOT010000159.1:0-3191 GCA_043760705.1 Betaproteobacteria bacterium | reverse complement strand
GTGAATTCAAACGTCGGCGCAATCCATGCTAGATCGGCGCATCGCTCAATGGATTAAACCTGGTGTCAGTCAATTGGCACGGCTTGCGGTTCAGCTTGGGCTAAGGGCCGATTTTCTCACCTTCCTTGGGTTTGGCCTGGGGTTCGCGGCCGCTTGTAGCATTGCCTTGAACCACTTTCAGATTGGACTTAGCCTGATTTTGGTGTCCCGGCTTTGTGACGCTCTGGACGGCGCCGTGGCCCGACTCGACCACCCGACCGACCGAGGCGGATTTCTCGACATCTCGCTCGACTTTCTGTTTTATGCCAGTATTCCGCTGGCTTTTGCAATCGCCAATCCCCTGCAAAATGCGCTCGCCGCGGCTGCGCTCTTGGCAGCCTTCATGGGCACCAGCACCAGCTTCCTTGCATTCGCCGTACTCGCCGCGAAACGCAATTTGCACAATGCCGATTATCCTGACAAGTCCTTTTATTTTTTGGGTGGCCTGACCGAGGCCACTGAAACCCTGCTGTTTTTTGCGGCCATGTGTCTCTGGCCGCAGCATTTTGCGGAACTCGCTTATACCTTTTCCGGGCTTGGTGCGCTGACCATGATCAGTCGCCTCATTTGGGGCTGGAAGGCCTTCACCGACCATCCATCGGCCTGAATGGCCCTCTCGCCCTTGCTCGCTTGAGCGCCGTCTTCGAATTCGGCATTCTCACCCAAACACATAACCTTTGTCGCCAGGGAAGTCCAATGCCGCGAACGAAGGGTTCTCATGAAGTTACTGCAAAGCCGACCTGCGATGCCGGCCAAAACCGCGCTCAGGCTGAAAGCTTTTGGGGTGTTGGCGCTAGCTCTTTGGGTTTCGGGCAATGCTCTCAGGGCGCAGGGCCTTGACCGAGCGGCCGGCTCGGCCGCCGGTATTGCCGCCAATGCGGCGCTGCAAGCGCTACCCTCTATTAAACCTGAACGCTTTTCAAATCGTTTCCTGACCGAAGACCCTGTGGTTCTCGCACAAGTGGCCACCCATGCCATTAACAACATCCGCTCAAAATTGGACTCTTGTGGCGACAACGGCATGTTGGCCTTGCCCGAAGAACGAGCAAAATCGACAGTGACGCCGGTCAAGGTATCGCTTAGCGACATTGCCGCTCGCCCGGTGCTCGTTTTTAACTCGAAACTTGCTGACGCCGCCCTCAAGCATAGTCGTGCGATGGCTGAACTGGGTTTCTTTGACCATACCGATCCGAATGGTAAAACGGTCGGCGGTCGCAGTAAGGAAAGCGGCTATCGTTATCGTGTGGTCGGCGAGAATATCGCGGCAGGTCATGATTCGGTGGAAGATGCGGTGCGCGGCTGGTTGCTTTCAAGTAGCCATTGTGAAAACATGATTGACCCTCGCTTCATTGAATTCGGCATCGCCAAGGTGACCAGTACCAATCCGGCCGACCCGTACGGCAGCTACTGGACCTTGGTGTTGGGTCAGCCCAGAACCGATCAGACCGCTAGCCGCTAGCCGATATCCGCGCAGACTCCTGGCGCCGTGGTCAGGATTGGAGGAGTTCAATTCTTGGGGCCTAACCGGGCGGGCGTGAGCCTCTTCTTGTAAATTGGGAGGATGAACCCTTCTCCAATCGCTAATATCAACACAGATATCAGTGCCAATTTCGGCGCCACGCCTGGCACGTCCGGCTCTTTTGACTTTCGGCCGGATTCGATTGAATTCTTCAACGACCCCTATCCCAGCTTTCGCTACCTTCAAGAGCATGACCCCGTCTACTGGTCTGAGCGCCTGAAAGCCTGGGTCCTGACTCGCTACGCGGAAGTGCGTGCGGTGGCCATTGCCACTGATATGTCCTCCAATCGGCTGCGACCATTTTTCGCGGCATTGCCCTCCCAGGAGTCGCAGAAAATTGGCGAAATTATTCGCTATTTATCGCTATGGATGGTCTTCAATGACGCACCTGACCATACCCGGCTGCGGCGCCTGACCACGAAAGTTTTTACCCACGGCAGAATGCTTGCCATGCGAGGCGCGATTGAGGAGCTGATCGAATATTTATTGAACAAACTGAATGGCCGAGATCAAATTGATTTGGTCGTGGACTTCGCTGGGCCCTTGCCCGCCCTGGTCATTATGAAAGTGCTGGGCGTGGACATTGAACACCTGGCCTTGATCAAGCAACTCTCGGATGATATGGCGCTCTTCATTGGTAGCTCACGAGGCACACCGGAGAAATACGCCATTGCGGAACGGGCGACTCGCGAGATGGCGCAATTTTTTCGGCAACTCATTGCAGAGCGACGGCGCAGGCCAGGCACCGACCTGATCAGTGAACTGATCTCCGTGGAGGATGAGGGCGAACACCTGAGTGACGACGAGTTGATCGCCACCTGTATTTTGCTGTTGTTCGCCGGGCATGAAACCACGACCAACCATCTTGCCAATGGCATGCTGTCCTTACTCAAGTTCCCGGAGCAAATGCAAGGCCTGCGCGACAACCCAGGTCTTGCCGAGCGCGCGGTTGAAGAGCTTCTGCGCTATGACGGCCCAAGCGGCGCGCAAGTAAGAATCGTGACCCGTGAAACAAGCTTGGCTGGGAAAACCATGCAGCCCGGTCAGAGAATATTCATCATGCTCAATGCGGCCAATCGCGACCCACGCGCTTATAAAGACCCGGATCTTTTGCAGATTGGTCGCAAGGGACCGCCTCACTTAACGTTTGGTACGGGCCGACATCTGTGCGTTGGTTTTCCCTTGGCGAGACTGGAAGGCCAGTTGTCCTTTCCTGCGCTACTCAAGCGCTTTCCGAGCATGGCCTTATTAGAACAAAATCCGCCCTGGATCCACTCCTTGGTATTTCGCGGCGTGCAGCGGCTACTGGTTAAGGTTTCCTGAGCTAATGTGGTGAGTCACCACACTGAGTGAATGGCCGCATCTCGCATCGCAATCGGCCCGATCACTTGCCCTCGGACTTCCAATCACGACTCCTGTTCGGCGAGCACACTATCGTGCCGCGCTTTCGGGAGGCGCCTGCGCGCAGGCCGAGTAGGCAGAGCGCGATACGGCCGCTAGGCTAGTCGATCACCTGGGGCGGCCAGGAAAGATTCAAGGAACCCGCGAGCTGATCCCACATGAACTGAGGCGTGAGGACAGATCGAGTATTGGGCCACGCTCGGGAGAGTTTTAGAGGCTCAAGGCCTATCTG
>JAYUOT010000158.1:0-3196 GCA_043760705.1 Betaproteobacteria bacterium | reverse complement strand
CCGCTCTCAAGGGCTTGCGATTCGATTCGATTGAGGCTCAGAACGAGCACCTGGAGGCGTGGGAGACCAAGTGGGCGGCCACCCGTATTCATGGCATTGAGCGCCGCCAAGTCGAGACCATGTTCCAAGAGGAGAGGCCTCACTTAAAAGCCTTGCCTGCGCTTGGTATGCCGTACTTCAAAGAGGAGCTGCGCACCGTCTGCGACGACTCCTTTGTTCGCGTGGCCCACAGCAGCTACGCGGCGCGCCCCGCCGCCATTGGGGACCGGGTTCTCGTACGTGTATTTGAGCGCCATTTAGAGATTCGCGATCTCAAGACCCTGGCCTTATTGCGCACTCATATCCTAGTCAGTCGACCCGGCTCCGTCGTGCTGCCCGAGCACGAGCGTGTCTTCAACCCCTCGCGCGAGACTCACCGAATCTTGAACAAGGCCCGCGAGATTGGTCCGGCCACGCACCAGTTATGCGAGACCCTGTTTACCCAGGAGGGCAGAGTCGGCCAGCGCAAGCTCTGGGGCATCGTCGGTTTGGTACGACGCTCACTTCACCTCGGTGTTTGCTTCGCTCGGGAAACTTCAAGCCGGTAGGAACCACTTTTAGGGCCATCTTCAGAAAAGACTCTTAAAGCGAAACCAATACCCTCTAAAGGGCCAAGCTCGCAGTGCGTTCAAGATGCTTACCCAAGGGACTATTGGCGAGTGCGTGATGCGCTCAAGCTGTACATAATCGCGAGTGGTGCGAAAACTGCGAGGCCCGCCTTGGACGAACTGCTTGGCCAGCTCAGAGCCGGCGACGTGTTGGTGATTTGGAAGCTTGATCGCATGGGGCGGGCACGTGGTTGATCTGTTGGGCAACTTAATTGAACGCAAGGCTGGTTTGCTCAGTCTGAATGATCCCATCGACACCACCGGCGCGCAAGGCCGCCTGGTCTTCAACCTGTTTGCATCGCTGGCCGAATTCGAGCGCGAATTGATCCGCGAGCGCACGCAAGCTGGGCTGAGTGCGGCCCGCGCTCGCTGACGAGTTGTTGGACGCCCCAAAGGCTTGTCGGAGCGAGCTCAAGCGACAGCCATGGCGGCCGAAACGCTGTAAGCCGACGGTAGCAATCATCTTGCTGACCCTACGGATTGGAAATAACAGCAAGTTCTGCGGGGCAAGAAACACACGCTGGACCATATTGAGAGTTTCTACCTCAAAGAATATGAGGCCAAGCGACGACCGAATGGCGACTATGAGGTGCAAATACCCTATGTCAGCGATCAGGACCTCGATAACTCGGTAAACGAATTGCTCAACGCAATTGCCAACGATGCCGGTGATCGCCATTGCTTCTCTGAATATTATGACTGCGTATAATGTATATTATGTCAACTAAGCGTGGTATCGGCCTGATTTTTGCAATCAAGCTTCGCAGGAAACTTCCCTCTTCATTTTTTCATTCGTACGCCGTTCACTCTGCGTACTATTCAAGTTCGGAACCCCTGATTTTTTTCGCTGCGCGCGTCTATACTCAGAAATCAACCGAATTGTGGAAATTTAAAGATGAACAAAATGGGTCCGGCTTTTCTTAGACGAGAGATGCGCTTCGTCAGTCGCGTGGGGTTTGTCATTTTGTTGGTCACTTGCAGTCAAGTGAGTGTTGCAGCGGACGCAAGTTGGCAATCCATCAACTCGGCGGTTGTAACCTTATATCAGCAAGGAAAATACTCTGAGGCCTCCGGTCGAGCCGTTGAAGCTTTGACTTACGCGGAACGGGTATTCGGGCCCGAGCATCCGAGCAGGGGATATCAGGAATTTTAAACACCCTTTTCCCGGAAGGCCCCCCTAATCGATGGTTACAAACAGCCGCGTTGGTCGTGAAAGCTGGTCGCATTTCGCTTGGAATGGGGCCGCCATGTGGTCGGTACAAGTCTTCAGCGCAGCGCGGGGTTTGTCATCTAAACTTCGCTACTTGAAACCCGCTAAGTCAAGCCCTCATCTTCTTTTTGGCCGCCAGGCTTCGATGCTGGCGGGCTATCACTATTTGGTGAGCGACAGCGCCGGGCACCCCATCGGCGAGCTGGAGTGGCCAAACCTCGCGCAAGCACGCAACGCGAGCATGAAATGGCACGGCAATAACCGGGAGGCCGGATCGGTCAAGATTCAGTACGAAGGTCAAAGCTTTTTTGTGGAATTCGAATACCTCAGCCGAGGCTGGGTTAACGATACGCGCTACTTCCTCATTGCGCGGGGCCAGACGGAGCCGCATGCCACGGCGCAATTGAAATTCAGGCCCACGGGCAAGAAACGTGGGCTAATAACTCTTGAGCACCCCTTGGCCGCCGGAATCGTGCGACTTAGCCGCTGGCCTCGTCAGCGCTTTAGCTTAGAAGTGGATGGTCGCGAGATCGGCGTTATTGAAGATCGCAAATGGCTGAGTTTGGTGCGCGAAATGAGCATCGATCTACCCACTTATGTTGATCGACCGACGCAACTGTTTGTCTTTTTTCTGGTGTGTCACCTGCTACAGACTCAGGCTTGATGTCATGGCCTCTATTTTATCCAGCGAGCGCAGCAAATCCCCTCAAACATGGTACTCCATACCTCGGCTGGTTATCGGCTACGCGAACGCTAATTTCTACTCAATTATTTTTGGAGGTGGGCCTTAAGTTGTGTAGTTACTAGCTCTTGCTGTAGGACTGTAGCTTTTGGAGTTCGCTAATTATGATCACCCCCTATTCGCTAAAGTTAAGTAATTTCGAAATGCGTCGTCGTTTTGCACTTAATGGGTTTTGGATTTTCACGTTGCCATTGATTTCGATGTCCGTACAGAGTTGCGGTGGCGGAACTGTAGCGAATTCAATCGTTAGTCCTGTTGGGTCAGCCATCCCAGTCAAGGAGATATTTACCGGGGATACTTCTAGCTCTCTGCCAGGAGTGAAAACTGATGAATTTGTGCCTGGCTTTACGTATGGCGGCAGTCTTGTTAAAAGCCAAGCTAGCCTTGATGTCATGTGGGTTCATCCCGTTTTCGATCGCACACCCAAACCGGTGGTTGACTTCGGAAGGCAAACGCTAGTGGTGTACACGACAGGATTGGGGCCGCTTTCACGCGCTTCGATTTTACGAGTTTCAAATTCCCAGGTAATAATTTCTCAGTGCCGCACTGCACTCGCGGTGGCCGCAGTAACCGTCTATTACGTCTCAGTGAAACTTG
>JAYUOT010000157.1:0-6429 GCA_043760705.1 Betaproteobacteria bacterium | reverse complement strand
TGAGGCTCGGTGCATCCCAGCAAAATATCGCTGATGCCCTGCCCGTCAAACTGCTCGGCAGCTTGTCGCAGGGCTTGGCGAGTCAAGGGACCCGGTTGGCCTTTTTCAAGCTTGCAGTCGCGTCATTGAAGATCGCTGTCGGCACCCACCGCGACAGTCTTATTGCGAGGTTCACCAGGGCATAGTGGTTTAAGTTGCATCATGCGCAGACTCCCCGGTGGGCCAAGGCCATGAGCAGGGTTTCGTGGCCGCTCATTCTAGCGCGCAGGGCGATGCGTTAGCAAGGCTTGGATGCCATGACTAGGACGCGGTACCAGTGCTCCTGCTGGGGCCTCGGTTTGAGTACGCCGCTTCGACAGGGGTTTCGCGATTTGGCGCTCGATTTGCGTACCGCTACCCTCTTGGTAGGACTGAGCTGCATGAAGTCAGATTGATGAAGATCCTGGGGAGGAGCCCGCCGAGGCCTCGTCAATACCCGGGCGGCGCAATCTGTTCGGCGTAGTCATAGAGATCAGAAAGAATTTTCTGACCACGCTCATCAGCCGATTCGTTGAGGGTATCAAGCTGATCGAAAAAAGCCTGCAAATGGGTGAATCCGCCCACGCCTTCGTGCAAACGGCGTACCCGATGCTCATGCCAGCGAGCCTGCTCGTCGTCAGTTAGGGTCTGGGGAAAATTTCGAGCCCGGTAGCGGAAGAACAAAGAATCAAGTCGTGCGTCCGAAAATGCGGGCGATCGCCCATTCAGTTGCTCTGGCTTGAAGCCTCGCAAGCGCTGGAGAGTGCGGCGATCTTCATTGCCGATAAAGCCGCCGTAAAGATCTTCATCGACATCTACGTTCTTCGCGCTGGGTCGCGCGAAGACTGCGGGCCACAACCCTTCCAGGGACGGACCCTTGGTAGCGAGCACTTGGGCGTGGCGCTGCGCTACTACCAGGTCAATGCCCCACTTCTCGGCCGTCGCCGCATTCAAGGTCTTTAAATTTCCGATGACGATCGGAGACTTGTTGAGGTGAATACTTTTGATGGGCAGGCGAGTGACGCCTTCTGGCAAGTCATCGAGCTTCATAAACATGCGCTGCTTAATCTCTTCAGCATTGAGCGAGAAAAGTTCGCCAGGGTCGCGCGACAAGTCCCACACAATGATTTCATTCTTGTTGCTGGGATGACCCGCCAGCGGCCAGACCAGGGCCATACAGCCGCGCTCGGTGCCGTACATTCCCGAAACATGAAGAAATGGCTTGCCAACTCCAATCTCTCGGGCGACCTCTTCTTTTTTCCGCAAGCGCAAGCAAAACTCCCAGAGTTTTGGTTGGGCTTGCTTGATGAGCCGCGCCAAGCCGATGGTCGCCCTGACATCTGAGAGTGCATCATGAGCGGCCTCATGGGAGAGTCCATTGACCCGGGTGAGGTTTTCGAGCTTGAAAGAAGGCTTGCCGTCTTCATTGTTAGGCCACTCAATTCCCTCAGGGCGCAGCGCCCAGGTCACTCGCACAACATCGAGCAGATCCCAGCGCCCGCACTGGTTTTGCCACTCACGAGCATAGGGGTCAATGAGGTTTCGCCAAAACAAATGGCGGGTCACCTCATCATCAAAGCGTATCGAGTTATAGCCCACGCCCACCGTGCCGCTCTGCGCAAGTTGCGCCTCAATCGTATTGGCAAACACATGCTCAAGCACACCTCGCTCCAGGCACACCTGGGGGGTGATGCCGGTGAGCAAACAGGCCTCAGGATCGGGAAGGTTATCGGGGCTGGGCTGGCAATACAGCATGACCGGTTCGCCGATCTCATTTAAATCAGCGTCCGTGCGCAAACCCGCAAATTGGGCAGGTCGGTCGCGCCGCGGGATGCGGCCAAAGGTTTCGTAATCGTGCCAAAAAAAAGTGAAGTCGCTCATGAGCGCACGATACCCGAGATTTTGAAGATTGTCAGAGCGCTGAGGGTGCGAGACGCGCTGGCAAGGCAATCCAAGGATGGGTGGGTGATGTATCGGCACAGCGTCTTCAGCTTCTTGCGCTCCTTCGGTGCGCAGTGCTCCTCTGCGTAAGCAGCGCACGTACAAGAAACTTCAAAAAAAATCGACACCATCCAAACACTCGGGCCCAAATGACCTCAAGAGTGGAATTCTGCTCTGCTTCGAGATATGATCGTACACAAAAGTTTTTGAAAAATCTGAAACGAAAAGAGCACTGAATGCTGTCATCGGCGGATAACGACCTACTTACGCTCACTGGCCCAGGCACGGTCATGGGGGACTATTTTCGCCGTTACTGGCAGCCGTTCGCCTTGTCGCGCGAATTGCCAGAGCCGGACGGTGCACCGCTTCGCGTGAAAATTTTAGGCGAAGAATTGGTCGCCATCAGGGACCACCAAGGCCGGATCGGGCTTTTGGAGTCGCGCTGTGCTCATCGCTGCGCCGATCTTTTTTTTGGTCGCAATGAAGAGGGCGGGCTACGCTGCATTTATCACGGCTGGAAGTACGATCTTGACGGACGTTGTGTCGAGATGCCCAATGTGCCGCCCGGGTCGGCCTATTTAAATAATACGTCGATCAAGGCCTATCCCACCCGCGAGCTTGGCGAGATGGTTTGGGCCTACCTTGGGCCACGAGAGTCAATGCCACTCCACCCGCCCGGGCTCGAATTTTGCGCACTGCCGGACGCGCACCGTTTTGTCGTAAAGCGCTTACAACAGTGCAACTGGGCGCAGTCGCTGGAAGGCGCCTTGGACACCGCCCATTTTTCCTTCCTGCACATGCCTGCACCGGCGATGGCCAAGAATGACACCATGACGGCAGCCGCAGATGAACGTCGCATTCGATGGCTCAGAAACGATCCACTGCCCCAGTTCGATATCGTCGACCACGAAGTGGGTTTCGTCATCGGCGGTTCGCGTCGAACCGATGGCGATGACCTTTACTGGCGAATCACTCAATTCATGTTGCCCGCGCATTCCATCACGCCCTCGGCGATTCAAGGAGAAACCTATTACGGCTACACCTGGGTGCCGATTGATGATCATTCTTGTTGGATCTACGTGTACGCTTGGCACCCGGATCGGCCCTTGCATGAGGAGGAGCGCAGCCGCTACGAGAAGGGCGGCTTCGGCCAGTTCGCCGAGTTAGGGCCAGGTTACGTGCCGATTCGTAATCGCGATAACGACTATCTCATTGATCGCGAAGAACAAAAGCATCGCTCTTTTACCGGTGTGCGCGGCATTGCCGAGCAAGACGCGATGGCGCAAGATAGTCAGGGCCTCATCGTCGACCGGACACGCGAAAAACTATCGCCCACAGATGTTGCTATTGTGCGGTTTAGGCGGGTCATGCTCGATGGCGCCAAGGCTCTCAAGGTCGGCGTCGAACCCGTAGCCGCAAAGCTTGAGGCCAGCTTTTGCCTGCGTGCAGGCGGTGCCATCGCGCCGACGAGCTTGCCGTTTGAGCAGGTGATGATGCAACGCTTCGGAAGCGTCACGGGTCGAGTGGTGAAGTCAAATTAGCGTTTAGAAGGTGGCAGGCAAATGATCCGCGCATTGATCCAAAAAGATGTAGGGAAGGAAGTTCAGGGGGTTGCACAAAAGGACGCACAGGAGGACGCACAAGGGGATCCACCTTGGAAAGCCCACGGCATGCGCTCAGGCGTGGCGCGCAGCATGGTTGTGGCGTTGACGTTGTGGGGGTGTCTGGCGGAAGGGCAGGTACGTGCTCAAACACCGTCCCAAGCTCAGACACCGGACTACCCCGCCAGACCGGTTACCGTCATTGTGCCGTTCTCCGCGGGGAGTGCCAGCGATGTTGTGGCCCGCATGGTGCTGGACCGTATGGCGGGTCCCATGGGGCGCCCTTTCGTGGTCGATAACCGCCCGGCGGCGGGAGGCAATGTCGGTACACAAGCTGTGGCTAGGGCCGCGCCAGATGGCTATACGATTGTGATGTCCACCTCTGGTCCATTGGTGGTGAACCGCATTCTTAACCCCCAAATTGGCTATGACCCCGAGCGCGATTTGCAGCCGATTGCGCTGTATGCCAGCTTGCCCAATGTGATCGTGGTGAGCGCCAAAATACCCGTGCAAACCTTGGCCGATCTCGTAAGCTATGTGAAGAGTCACCCCGGTGTGCCGTACGGCTCGGTCGGCATTGGCAGCTCGCAACATTTGGCGGGCGCATTCTTTGAGCAAATCACTGGCACGCCAATGACCCATATTCCGTATCGCGTTACGGCACAACTGGTGACCGATCTCATTTCAGGTCAAGCACCGGTCAGCTTTCAACTGCTCCCCAATGTTTTGGGGCAGATTAAGGGCGGCCAAGTCCGCGCTCTGGCCGTCGCGGGAACGCAGCGTTTGGCCGCCTTGCCAAATGTTCCCACCGCCGCTGAAGCCGGACTGAAAGCTTATGTTTCAGCCGCTTGGTTTGCCTTTCTGGCCCCTGCGGGTACGCCCAGGCCGATCATCGAGCGCCTACAGCGTGAAATCGCCGTCGCACTGGCCGACCCGGCCTTACGTGCCAAATTCTCCGAGATGGGTGTGGAGCCTCTGGCGTCTTCACCCGAGGAGCTAGGCCGACACATTGCGCTCGAAACTGCGAAGTGGCGCGAGATTATTGCCAAGGCAGGCATCAAGCTAGAGAACTAAGGCCATTGCAGGTTGCTTGTTGCATGTTGCAACGGGCCTTATGTGGGCCACAGGAAACGGGCTTTTTCGACGCACCAACACATGTACCAACAAAAATATGAGATTTAATGTTCGCCGATGCTCTATCGCTTGAGACAACAAAAAACCCGCATTCAGAGGAGACATGCGGGTTTTGAGCTTATTTGAGACTTTTTGATACTAATTCTTGATACTAATGCTTGGTGCCGAAGGTCGGACTCGAACCGACACGCCTTGCGGCACCGGATTTTGAGTCCGGCGCGTCTACCAGTTCCACCACTCCGGCACAGATTGGGGGGCACCTTGCGGTGCAGCCTTCTATTATCGCCTAAATTGAGCCCTCCGTGCAAATCACTTGCCGAGACGGGAGTGTCTCAGTTGGAAATCGTCGCCCATTGAGGTGAGATTCTGAAGGCGCTTGTTGGCGCTCATCGAATATTGACCACCTGTGCTCATCCAAATTTGACCAGGGGCTAAGGCCTTCCATTTTAGGGGTCGGCTGTGGATAACTATAGGCTATTTCCTGATTCTTTGCCTCTTTGAGAGCCAAGTGCTTGAAGCTGAGCGCTCCAAGTGCAGGCCCCGGGCGAAGCCCGGAACCTGCCTGCCGACTTGCTGCAGGTTTAGAAGGGCTCTGCTCTACCTCAGTGGCGGTCTGTGCGTTTGTGGCACCAGCTTTTCTCGCGTGCTCTCGCGTCTTGATCTTTGCCTTGGCCTCTCGTGAACTAAGCCGGAACCGGTAAGACTCATTGCCCGTCTCGACGATGTGACATCGATGCGTGAGACGATCCAGTAAGGCCGTGGTCATCTTCGCATCTCCAAACACACTCGACCAATCCCCAAACGTTAGGTTGGTCGTGATCATCACACTGGTGTGCTCGTAGAGCTTCGAGAGCAAGTGGAATAGGAGTGCCCCTCCCGCTTGACTAAATGGGAGGTACCCTAGCTCGTCAATTTATGTTGTGCTCAACATAAATTGACGAGGTCGGATATCTATCCTACTCCAGCCGATTTGCCGACCACTTGTTCGAGGTGATCAGTCGCCGATATCAAGCCAAGAGCACCATCATCACCACCAACCGCGCCTTCAAAGAATGGCACGAAGTCTTCCCCAACGCCGCCTGCGTCGTATCCCTCATCGACCGACTGGTCCACCGCTGCGAGATCGTCATGCTCCAGGGCGAGTCCTATCGCCTCAAAGAGGCCATGGCCCGCACCGAACAAAAGATCGTCAACCGTGCCCATAGCAAGGGCCAATCTAAAGCGAAGAAATCATGAAGCCCAGCATCAGAGCATTGAACATGCAAGCCCGTGAACGACACCTCGAAGAGCCAGGACTGACCACTCCTCGGCGAACCCTGCGTATCGCATCACATTGGACTCCCGAGCAAGCCCTCGCCGTCTACGAAACTCTGGACGACCTGATCGATCTACTCTGACGTCAATACGGTCTTGATATTCAGCACGCCTTCAAAAACCAATGCACTGACAACGCCGACAACCTAACCCTCACCAACACCAACCAGGCCGACTGGCCGTTCTAGTCATTGTCAGGTCATCACAAAACCGCACTTAACCGCCATATTTGCGCTCTTCGTCTTAACCATTAACAGTGGAGGCGTTGACCTCGTTGAAATAAGTTGATGTGCGGCGATGATGGTATCCATCGTGGCTTTTGGCAAAAGAGCATCGATGGGGACAGCTTCGCGTCGTCGCACCTCCCAATACCAAATCGCACCTTCATTGATGACAACCCCGCGCATTTCCTCGAGACAAA
>JAYUOT010000156.1:0-3201 GCA_043760705.1 Betaproteobacteria bacterium | reverse complement strand
GACTATCGTAGAGTTAATTGCCCAAGTCTATGATGAGGCGCCCCCTCCGACGCGGCGGCGCGTGCTTGAACACTTATTGCGCCCTCTCGGTATCCTTTCGATGATGGGCGTTTCAAATGGGGTCTTCGCCAGAGTTTGCGAGCGTGCGGGCTGGTCTGATTTTAGTATTCGCATCGAGGATACCGACAAAATTCACGCCGATGAGGTCCTGGCATTAGCAAGCTATGCGCAGCAATACAGTGCTAAGGCGTTTCACGGCTTACTTCAGGTCTTTGGTGCGTCGCCCGCACTGGCGAGTTCGGCAACTGCCGCGCTCTTGGTCGCGATTTTGTTACGCCATGCGAATGGCCAAGCACCATCCGATGACGAGGATGTTTGAGCGCTTGCGGTCATTGGTTATTGGAGTCGCTCTGGACTCCAACACAAGGCGACGCGAAAAATCGCTCCATGCGGGCATCCATGCCTGCAGTCTCAGTACCCCTTGAACTGCGGCGCGCGCTTTTCATTAAAGGCGCGCACACCTTCGTGACGGTCTTCGGAAGACACTAAACGGTTATAAGCCTCGATCTCGAATCGACTTCCCGTGTTCAAATCGCATTGCAAGCCAAAGTGAATCGATTTCTTCGCTTGGCGAACTGAGAGGGGGCCGTTGCTCGCAATCTCGCTAGCGCACGTCAACGCTTCGGCCATCAAGGTAGCCGGCTCGCAAATCTGATTAATCAGTCCCCAAGCCAAAGCCTCATCACATCCGAAGACCTTGGCGCGGAAGATGAGTTCTTTCGCGCGACGCTCACCTACGGCACGGGCCAGTGTTTGCGTACCCCCACCGCCCGGCATGATGCCGATGCGAGTTTCGGTCAGTGCCATGCGTGCGCCCCGGGCCGCGTAGATAAAGTCACAGGCTAAGGCTGTTTCCAGTCCACCGCCGTAAGCAGCACCATTTATGGCGGCCAATACAGGAACAGGCAGCTCCACCAGCGTGAAATAAGCGCGCTCAAAAATCTCATGCTGAGTTCGCCACGCGGCATCTGTCATTCCGTGACGCTCCTTCAAGTCTCCCCCTGCACAGAAGGCACGCTCGCCAGCACCGGTCAATAGGACGCACCGGATATCGCCTGCATCCACCGTTAAACGTGACCACAAATCATGCAAATCTAGGCCCATTTGCGTGCCCATAGCATTCATCACCTCGGGCCGGTTCAGGGTGACGAGCAAAACATAGGGCCGTGGAAAGGTGAGAAGAAGGGTTTTGTAGGTCGGAAAGCTCATTTTGTATCCATCGTCAGTATCGGTATTGCCCAGGCCTCCGTCGGAGCGCGCGTCCTTCTGCCGCCCACGCTCATCGTGTGGTGAGTCACACTAGGGAAGCTTATCGCCACGCGCCCGACGTGCGGCAATCCCCGCCTCGCGTGCCCAGCATGACCTGAGCCAGTTATTCACGCTGGGGTAAGCGCTGAGATCCATGGCCAAGCCGCGATACAAGGTCGCCGCGACATTGAGATCGGCCACGGTAAATCGATTGCTGATCAGGAACTCGCGACCAGTCAGGCTTCGTTCAAGAGCTGCAAGCGGGCGTTGTAGACTTTCGAGCGCCGCTCGCGCGGCCTCTGCATCACGTTCCGCTTCGGGCTTAATTAAGGAATTGAATGCCCAGGTCGTGATGTCCTTATCAATTTCGGTCATCGCCCAAAGCGACCACTGCGCGACGAGACCGCGCTCTTCCGGGTGAGTGGGCGCCAGAGGACCACCGAACTTTTCGGCAAGATACTGGGTAATCGCCAGCGATTCATAAATCGCAAACCCGTCCACCACCAGGCTCGGAATGCGCGCGTTGGGATTAATCTCGATATACGGCGACGCCTTCAGGCGCGGATCAGCAAAGCTAATCGGATCATGTTCAAACGTCAGTTTGAGTTCGTGCAGCATCCAAATCACCCGCACTGCTCTTGAAGCCGCTAATCCGTACAATTTGAGGGTCGGCATGACGAGACTCCAGGATCAAAGTTTGGAAAAGACGAGTGTAGCCGCTAAGCTAAGCTTAGCCTAGGCAAGACGAAAAATCATCTCGCTTGATTGCTCCCAGTTTGGGCGACTGCGCGCAGTCGCGCCTGCAATTACCCCACCATCGGCCGACTGGCAAAGTCGGCAAAGTCACTTCGATTTTGGTTTTGTATTGGCGCTAATGACTAGAAGTTTTTATTATGGCATTCTCTCGCTAGGCTGCTTTGGTGGTGGCAATAGAAGTGCCTACGAGTCACCTCGTTACTTACTTTAATCTCCCATCGTTTTACTGATAGAAAAGATCCCTCACATGCTGAAGTTCTACTACAACACTGCCCCTAACCCGATGAAAGTCGCGCTTCTGTTAGAAGAACTGGGCCTACCCTACGAGGCCTGTCCGGTGGACACTCGCCTGGGCCAACAGCACACCGAAGCCTACCTTCGGGTGAACCCAAACTCGAAGGTCCCCGCGATTGACGATAATGGAATCACCGTCTTCGATAGCAATGCCATCTTGCTCTATTTGGGTGATCGCGAGAAAAGGTTTTTGCCGGCGGCGAGCGATGCGGCCGGTCGTGCGGCCCTAGTCTCATGGATGATGTTTATCGCCAGTGGAGTGGGTCCGTTCTCGGGACAATCAGTACATTTTCGCCATGTGGCGCCTGAGCCTAAAGAGTACGCTCTCAATCGTTACGACTTTGAGGCGCATCGCCACTGGAATGTGATAGAAAAACACTTGTCGAAAAACCATTACATGCTTGGCGAACAGTATTCTGTAGTGGATATGGCGCTTTGGGGTTGGGCACGGGTCCTGCCCTTTGTACTCGGTACAGGCGACGCCACTTGGGCGAGCTTTCCACAGGTCAAACGACTTCTGGATGAGATCTCCTCGCGCTCGGCTGCAATCCGCGCTGAAGCGATGAAAACAAAACATGCCTTTAAGGCGGAAATGGACGATGAGGCCCGCAAAGCCATGTTTCCACAAAACGAGCGGCTAAAAAGCTAACCAACTCATTCGGGTCAAATCGCATCGGCTGCTTGCACTCATTGCCCACGCTCCTAGGCAGCCATTGCGGTGGCTGAAGCCGACCCCTGGCGGCACTTTTTAAAAACGCGCGAAGTATTGTGCAGGGTCCGAAAGATTGATACCGAGCATCTCGGTGACTTGGTTCTTCATAGTGAGCCTAAAGGTGAGATGAG
>JAYUOT010000155.1:0-3208 GCA_043760705.1 Betaproteobacteria bacterium | reverse complement strand
ACGCGCTGCAATCGGTCACCTTGCTGGAGGCCGTACAAGAACACGGTTTTGATTGCCTGATTGGTGGTGCGCGCCGCGATGAAGAAAAGGCCAGAGCCAAGGAACGTATCTTTTCCCATCGTGACGAGTTTGGCGCCTGGAACCCTAGGCGCCAAAGGCCAGAAGTATGGAGCCTGTACAACGGACGAGTCCGTAAGGGTGAACATATGCGAGTTTTTCCGATCAGCAATTGGACCGAGCTCGACGTCTGGTCCTATATTGTTCGCGAGAACCTGGCCTTGCCCTCGATCTACTTTAGCCACACTCGCCCCTGCGTAAAGCGCTCAGGCAAGTGGCTTGCCGTCACGCACGCGACACCCGCTTTGAGCGGCGAGGCCATTGAGCAGGTGCAAGTGCGCTATCGCACGGTCGGCGACATGACCTGCACATGCCCAGTGGAATCGGCTGCGGACAACTCAGCGGCAATTTTGCAAGAAACCCTCATCGCCCGGGTCAGCGAACGCGGTGCCACCAGACTTGATGATCAAACCTCGGAGGCCGCCATGGAGCTCCGCAAAAAAGAAGGCTATTTCTGATGAATGCACCGCACGAAAAATTTGCAAACCCAGCTCAAGCCTCTCCGCCCATCGAGGCTCTACGAGCGAGCCGCTCGACGCCTGCGGCCAAGCCCGCGGGCAAGCCAGCCGGACTGGCTCCTTTGCGTATCATGACGGCGGGTAGCGTCGACGACGGCAAGAGTACCTTGATCGGCCGACTCATGTACGACCTCAAGCTTATGACTGACGATATCCTCGACGATCTTCGCGCCGCTTCGCGCCGAAATGGTCGCGGCGAACTGGATTTGTCGCTGTTCACCGATGGTCTTATGGCCGAGCGCGAGCAAGGAATCACCATTGACGTCGCGTATCGCTACTTCAATCACCAAGGTCGTCCCTTTATTCTGTGCGACTCCCCTGGGCATGTGCAATACACACGCAACATGGTGTGCGCAGCCAGCCAAGCCGACGTTGCTTTGATCATGATCGACGCCCGACTAGGGCCGACCGAGCAAAGCCTGCGTCATCTGCGTATCGCACAATGGTTAAGGGTGCCGTCCATCGTGTTTGTGATCAACAAAATGGATTTGGTTGGGTTTTCGCAAATCAGGTATCAAACACTGGTCGAAGAACTTCAAGCGCTTCTTCCTGCCGCACGTGCAAGGCTGTCCTCATCGGCTCCTCACGAGCAGCATCATTTCGAGTTCATCCCTGTCGTCGCCGTGGACGGCGACAACATTGTGACGCGAAGCACTGATGCCAAGCGACTGGCCTGGTATACCGGTGCCAGCCTGATTGAGGTGATTGAAGCCAGCGCCAGCCTATCAGGCTTTAAGCCAAGCGCCGACTTGCGCTTCACCGTTCAGTTGGTGTCCCGCCCAACCGGTCGCGACGCGGGTCTGCTGCACGATTTTAGAGGCTTGGCCGGACGGGTCGAATCCGGGCAGATCAGTATCGGCGATCACGTTGCATCCACGAGCCCAGAGGGCATTGAACGAACGTCGACAATTGCTGGGATATATCAGTTGGCGGGCGCCGACATGGAGCTTCTCGACACCGCCTTGGCCGGGCAGTCCGTGACCCTCACACTGACTGACGACCTCGACATCAGTCGTGGTGACACGCTTTATCACCATGACGGCAAACCAACGCTCAGTCGCAGTTTGAATGCGCAACTTTGCTGGATGAGCGAAATACCGGCGCGAGTCGGACAACACCTTCTCATCAAACAGGGGGCGCGGACCAGTATTGCGAAAATCGATGCCATCACCGAGACTCTCGATCTCAGAAAAGGACAATTTCTCGACGCTCAAGACTTAACGGAGCTCAAGCTAAACGAAGTCGCCACGGTTCGTCTGTCTTTAGCTCATAGTTTGCTGGCGGATCCCTATATTAATTTGCCGCGTACCGGAAGCTTGTTGGTGCTGGACCCGAATAGTTTAGACAGCTTGGCGGCAGGCATTGTAGCGTCGTAGTCTGACTCAATACACCAGAGGAAATTTTAGACCTCAGAGCGCTATGTCATCATTCCAGGATGAGCACTGGGGATACTCAAATCAAGCGCAAAACCGTCGACATCTTCTGCCGCGTGATCGACAACTATGGCGACGCCGGCGTCTGTTGGCGCCTGGCACGACAAATGGTGTTTGAGTACGGCCTTAAGGTACGCCTCATCATCGACCAATTGGACGTCCTCGC
The DNA here is from genome assembly GCA_043760705.1 of Betaproteobacteria bacterium. Taxonomy (GTDB): domain Bacteria; phylum Pseudomonadota; class Gammaproteobacteria; order Burkholderiales; family Burkholderiaceae_E; genus JAPOKJ01. Next base: position 974 of record JAYUOT010000155.1, on the reverse strand, counting down.
GAGCCTGGTCCCTAAACTGGGCAAGACCTTGAACCGGCTAAGCACAAAGAGGGCGCGAGGGCGTCGTTCCCGCGCTCCCGCTCCCGCGCTCGGAATTCTGGTCGACGGCGTGCGGGTTTTTGAATGGAAAACCCGCAAGACTCCAACACCCTTCTTGCTTGGGCCGGCACGACTCTTGAAACCCGGCCATCTGGTGATCGCTGCTTTTGCCTGCGAACTCCCCGAATCCTATCGTCTACAAATGCTTGGCCAAGGCGACTCGGCTTCGAAGCCACGCTCCGGCAAAACCGTTTGGATGAACTTGGAGTACTTGAGCGCCGAGCCCTGGGTGGCAACCCATCACCTCCTGCCCTCCTTGAAGCCATCCGGGCTGACCGAGCACTTCTTTTTTCCTGGCTTTACCGCGCGAACCGGCGGCTTGCTGAGGGAGCGCCATTTACTCGCCAAACGCGACAGTTTTTTGAAAGATCGAGAGGCCCAGGCAAGACTCAGTCATGAGCTGGGGATACCTGAATTGTTTGATCGACCTCGACCGGTCACCTTGCTGATCTTTGTGTTTAGCTATCCACAAGCCCCCTTACAAGCACTCGTCAGCGCTGCTGCGCGGGCGCTAAAACAAAAGGTACTCAAGGTCGAGCGAGTTTGGTTCCTGTGTCCGCAAAGTACTTCTGCTCCCCAGCTCAGCACGCCTTTACCGGAGGGCGTCGAGGTGAAAACAGTTCCGCGTCTACCCCAGGATCGCTTCGACGAAATCCTTTGGCTTTGTGATGCCAATTTTGTACGCGGCGAGGATTCGTTTGTACGCGCTATTTGGGCAGGAAAGCCAATGATTTGGAATATCTACCCTCAAGACGAGCAAGCGCACCGGCCAAAACTTGAGAGTTTCCTGGCCATGAGACCCCTCGAGGAGCGCAGGCTAAGCTTAGCCTGGAATCAATTGAGCGATGCACCGGAGGCCTTTTCAGACGACTTTG
>JAYUOT010000154.1:0-6457 GCA_043760705.1 Betaproteobacteria bacterium | reverse complement strand
CGAATGCCATCCTCTTCATTGACGAAATCCATACCATTATTGGTGCGGGTTCCGCCTCTGGCGGTACATTAGATGCGTCGAATCTGCTCAAGCCTGCGCTATCGTCCGGGCAAATGAAGTGCATCGGCGCGACGACCTACACTGAGTATCGCGGCATTTTTGAAAAAGATCATGCCCTGTCCCGTCGCTTCCAGAAGATCGATGTGATTGAGCCCACCGTTGAGCAAACGGTGCAGATTCTGCGTGGCTTGAAGTCGCGCTTCGAAGAGCATCACGGCATTAAGTATTCCGCTGCGGCGCTGACCACAGCGGCTGAACTCTCGCACAAATACATTAATGATCGTCATTTACCCGACAAGGCGATTGACGTCATTGACGAAGCCGGTGCTGCTCAACGGATCTTGCCGAAGGCGAAACAAAAGAAAACCATTGGAAAAGCCGAGATCGAAGACATTGTGTCGAAAATCGCGCGCATTCCGCCCGCTTCGGTCTCGACCGATGACCGTAGCAAGTTGCAGCATCTGGATCGAGATCTACGAAACACCGTTTTTGGTCAGGACAAGGCGATCGATGCCCTGGCGGCCGCGATCAAGATGTCCCGCTCTGGGCTCGGCAAACCCGATAAGCCGATCGGTTCCTTCTTGTTCTCAGGCCCCACTGGGGTGGGTAAGACCGAGGTCGCCAAGCAATTGGCCTTCACCCTGGGTATTGACCTGATACGCTTCGATATGTCGGAATACATGGAGCGTCATGCTGTCAGCCGTTTGATTGGTGCACCTCCGGGCTATGTTGGTTTTGATCAAGGCGGGTTACTGACCGAGCAGATCTCCAAGAAACCCCATTCTGTGCTTTTGTTGGACGAAATCGAGAAGGCTCATCCCGATATCTTCAATATTTTGCTGCAAGTCATGGACCACGGCACCCTGACAGATAACAACGGTCGTAAATCAGACTTTCGCAATGTCATCATCATCATGACCACCAATGCTGGTGCTGCGGATCTTCAGAAGCGATCAATGGGCTTCTCGGAAAACAAGCAAGCGGGCGATGAGATGATTGAGATCAAGCGTCTCTTCACGCCTGAGTTCCGTAACCGTCTTGATGCCACCATTAGTTTTGGTGCACTCGATGAAGCTATCATCATGCGGGTGGTCGATAAGTTCTTGATGCAGTTGGAAGAGCAATTACATGAGAAGAAAGTAGAAGTCATTTTTACCGATGCCTTGCGCAAACATCTCGCCAAGAATGGTTTCGACCCCCTCATGGGTGCACGTCCCATGCAGCGCCTGATCCAAGACGTGATCCGCAAGGCCTTGGCCGACGAACTCTTGTTCGGTAAGCTGGTGCGCGGTGGCAAAGTCACGGTGGATGTGGACGATAAGGATCAGGTCGCTTTGAGTTTCACTGAAGGCGATATTCCCCCAACGGCTAGCGAAGGCGAGGGTGAAGAAAATATCGAGGTCGAACCCGCGTAAGTGTGGGTTCGAGTTGAAAAAGCCCCTTTCACGGGGCTTTTTTTTGGTGCGCCCAAGGTTCAGTGCGTCGACGCTGCCCGCTTGCCGGGCTTGTGTAGGCCCGGGATTCTAGCTCAGGGTCGTAGGCGATACGGCTCCTCAAAATCCAGAAAGTCGTTTTCAACCAGGGCCTTTGCGATCCATTGGGCGACCCCCGGAGCCTGACTCACTCGCGCGATGTACTCATTGATAGCGCTATGCCGGCTCAAAGCGTAAGTTTTGAAGCGCATGCACACGGGTGCATAGTAGGCATCGGCGACGGTGAATTGCCGTCCGAACAAGAAGGGGCCACCAAACTCAGCGAGCAAATGACTCCACATACTTTCGATACGAGCCACGTCGCTTCGCACCCCAGCATTATCCCGCAAGATCAATGCGCCAACCTCGGGAAGGTTCGCTTCAATATTCATCATGCAGGCGCTGCGCAATGCCAAGAACCCGCTGTGCATTTCTGCGCAAATACTGCGGGCTCTGGCGCGGGCTTTTCTGTCTTGTGGCCAGAGCGACTTTTCAGGGTATTTTTCGGCAAGGTACTCCGCGATGGCCAGGGTGTCCCAGACGACTAAGCCCTCGTCGATGAGCAAGGGCACCTTGCCGACAGGAGAGAGCTGTGTGATGGCGGTCTTGAAGGTTGAGCCGGTTTCCATACTGTCAAAACGCAGAGGTACTTCTTCAAAAGCAATGCCAGCGTTCGTCATAAGGACCCAGGGCCGCATCGACCAAGACGAGTAGTTTTTGTTTCCGATGTAGAGCTTTTGCATAAAGCGAGGTTCCAGATGGTTTTTCGAAGCTTCTATCTTAGCCAATAAACCATGCGCTATTGATGAATTGAACGCTACTGATTGATGCTAAAGTTACATCAATCACTCGTGTTTTCGTGCCCGCGTCGATGCGCCGTTTGCCTGCTGGCTGTTGCTCCATCGTCATGCCCTTGTGCGGCCAGCGGTTTTGGCCTTTGTTTCTTGGCTTAATGAGCTAGAAAGCGACTCGAGTGGAGATTGCGATTGAGACGGATTCGTACACGCTCACCGGTCCCTTGCAATAACTCAACCGCATCTTTAGAATTTTCGGTTATTCTCTTTTTCGTGAGAGATTTTTGTTGGAGACACAAATGTTGAAAAGAAGTCGGGCCGTCCAAGCCTCATCCCCCAATTTATTTGCGCGCGACACTCAGCCACAAAGCCCGCGCTCCAGGTTTGTCTTGCGTTTAGCGGTGTTGGCTGGCTTGACCGCGACGATGCCAATCCAGGCCCAGAGCACTCCCGATCCTGTTCGCTACCTTGCGAGCAATTGCGCGAACTGTCATGGCACGAATGGCGCGACCGATGTTCCTGGCGCGTTTCAGCTCGCGGGACAGAAGGCCGAATACATCGTTGAGCAGTTGCGCGCCTTCAAAGATGGGAAAAAGAGCGCCACCATCATGCATCAGATCGCCAAGGGATATAGCGATGAGCAAGTGCTCGCGCTGGCCAATTATTTTTCCAAACAGCCCAAGATTCAAACCGTCACAAAATAAGGAGGCTGCAATGAGTAAACCTTTTAGTTCTTCCCCATTGAATGTTTCCCGTCGTCGTTTTGGCCAGGGCCTGGGTGCCGCGAGTGCGCTCTCGGCCTTGGGTGGTTTAGTGGCTTGTGCAACACCGGCACCGGCGCCGGCCCCATCGGCCAAGAAGTTGGGTCGTGTCTTGGTGGTGGGAGCCGGTTTCGGCGGAGCAACCGCCGCCAAATATCTCAAACTGTGGGGCGGTCCAGGTCTTGAAGTGATGCTGGTTGACCGTCAGCGCGAGTTCATATCCTGCCCCATGTCCAATTTGGTCTTGGGTGGTAGCCGCAGCATGGCCGATATTACCGTCAGCTATGAAGGCTTGCGCCGTAACGGAGTGATCGTGGCCAACGACGAAGTGTTGGGGATTGATGCCGCTAAACGTCGCGCCTCTTTTAACAAGCTAGCGGACCAGAGCTTCGATCACATTATCGTTTCGCCCGGTGTGGATTTTGACTACGGCACCATTCAAGGTTTTGATGCGGATGCTCAAAAAAAGGTGTTGTCAGCCTGGAAGGCGGGGCCAGAGACCTTGGCCTTGCGCGCCCAGCTCGAAGCAATGCCCGATGGCGGTGTGTATGTTCTCAGTATTCCGACGGCGCCGTACCGGTGCCCTCCCGGACCCTATGAGCGTGCCTGCCAGATTGCCTACTACTTCAAGAATCATAAGCCTCGCTCCAAGATTATTGTTTTGGATGCGAATCCAGACATCGTCTCCAAAGCGGGCTTATTTAAAAAGGCCTTCAACGAAACCTATAAAGGCATGATCGATTACCGCCCGAACAGCAAGGTGACTGAACTCGACGCTGCGGGCTTGACGGTCACGACCGAGCTGGGCGATAAAGTTAAAGGTGAGGTGCTGAATGTCCTGCCGCAAATGTCGGCCGGTCAGATTGCTCGCAAGGCTGGCCTCGTCAATACGAATAACCGCTGGTGTGCGGTCGACTGGATCACGATGGAGTCGACCACGGCTCAGGGCATTCATGTACTGGGTGACTCAACGCTGTCTGCGGCCTTAATGCCCAAGTCTGGCCACATGGCCAACCAGCATGGCAAGACGGCCGCTGCCGCGATTGTTGAAATGCTCAACGGGCGCACGCCGGTGCCTTCAATGATGGCCAATACCTGTTACAGCTTTATTGACCATAGCAATGTGGTGCACGTGGCTTCGGTGCATCGATATGTGGCCGAGAAGAAGACCATGGAAGTGGTGCCTGGGGCGACGGGGTTGTCGACTGAGGCGAATGCCTTGGAAGGTGTGTATGCCAATGCCTGGGCCAAAAATATTTGGAACGATATGCTGACCTGATGGGCTATTGATGGAACACCACACTGCAAGTCGGTCTTGGCATGAGAGCTCGGCTCGCCCATTCTGTAGGTGTCTTGGTTTGTGTTTGTGTTTGTGTGGTTTCACTGGGTGCGTATCATTAGCAGTATGAGTTTAAATTTCGCTTCACGTCGCTCTGTTGGAATTGGTCGCGCTTTTTTCTGGGCCGGATTGTCTTGCTTTGCCGTGGTAGGCCTTGCGCTAGTGCTTCAGCACGGTTTCGCGATGAAGCCTTGTGCCTGGTGTACGTTTCAGCGCTTGATTTATCTCTTGGCGGGAATGTTGTTCATGCTGGCTTCGCGGGTTGTTATGGCACGCAACCCTCGACTGAGACTAGGTGTGAGCTTGGCCTTGATCACTGAACTTCTAGTGATCGGTGGTCTTTGGGCTGCCTTGCATCAACATTTCGTCGCTTCCGGCTCCGCGTCTTGCGATCTCACGTTCGCTGACCGGGTCATGATGTCGGTCAGTCTTGATAAACTTTTGCCGTGGTTGTTTAAAGCCAGTGCGAGTTGCGATCAAGCCAACATTTCCTTGCTAGGGCTTCCTTTTGCCCTCTGGAGTGCGATTGCCTTTGGAATTCTCATGTTAATTGCCCTATTGGGTACCGTAAGACTGATCAGGAATGGTCGATGAATGCACTTGAAAAATTAAAAACAATGACGGTGGTGGTGGCTGATACCGGCGACTTCAATGCCATGAAGGCCTACCAGCCGCGCGATGCCACAACGAACCCAACCTTGATTCTCAAGGCCATTCAGATGCCGGAACATCGCGGCCTCTTGGACCAGGTATTAGCCAAGGCTCCTGGCGCAAGCGTCAATGAACTCGTCGAGGCTTTATTGGTCAGGTTTGGTAAGGAAATTTTGTCAATGATTCCGGGCCGAGTCTCGACTGAAGTCGATGCTCGTTTGTCCTTTGACACTGAGGCGACAATGGCCAAGGCCCAGCAGTTGATCGCTCTATATCAGGCTGAGGGTATTGACAAGAGCCGGGTATTGATCAAGATTGCCTCGACCTGGGAAGGCATTTGTGCTGCCGAGAAACTCGAACGAGAGGGCATCCATTGCAACCTGACTCTGTTGTTTAGCTTCTCCCAGGCCGTGGCCTGCGCCGATGCAGGAGTGACCTTGATCTCGCCCTTTGTTGGCCGTATTTACGACTGGTACAAGAAGCGCGATGGTAAGGATTATCAAGGCACAGACGACCCCGGTGTGCAGTCAGTCGCACGCGTATTCCAGTACTTTAAGAAGTACGGTTACGGCACCGAGGTGATGGGCGCGAGTTTTCGCAACATGGGGCAGATCCTTGCCTTGGCAGGTTGCGATTTGCTCACCATTAGCCCTGACCTGTTAAAACAACTCCAGGACAGCCCCGGTGATTTTACTCGGGCCCTGGATGCGAAGGCCGCTCGTCAAGCGACAGTTGAACGCGTGCGCTTTGATGAAAAAACCTTCCGGTTTGCCTTAAACGAAGACGCCATGGCGACTGAAAAGCTTGCCGAAGGTATTCGTGCTTTTGTCTCGGATGCGATCAAACTAGATCAACTGGTGGGCGCTGCACGACAGAGCTGAAAGGCAGTGTGGTGAGTCACAAATTCGTTACATTGCGCCTACGAACGGCCGGTGCTTCCGAAGCCCCCCGCGCCGCGCTCGCTCACTTCGAAACTTTCCACCACCTTAAAGTTCGCGCGCATCACGGGCAGGACGACGAGCTGCGCAATGCGTTCCATCGGCTCCATGACAAACGGCGTGTCACTGCGATTCCAGCACGACACCATCAAGGGGCCTTGATAGTCAGAGTCGATCAAGCCAACGAGATTGCCAAGCACGATGCCATGCTTGTGACCCAGCCCCGAGCGCGGTAAAAGAACCGCGGCATAACCGGGGTCGGCCACATAAATCGACAGGCCGGTTGGAATCAACACGGTTTGACCCGGAGCGATCATCATGGGTTCATCCAGACAAGCGCGCATGTCCAGGCCAGCGCTACCCGAAGTGGCGTAGCTTGGCAGTTGATCGACCATTTTGGGATCAAGAATTTTGATTTGTATGTTCATGATGGAGTCGAGAA
>JAYUOT010000153.1:0-16647 GCA_043760705.1 Betaproteobacteria bacterium | reverse complement strand
CTGGGCAGCTAAGCCAATATGTCGCTCACTTCGCCTTGGCCCTGGATTTCGAGGTGATTGTGTGCGACCCCCGCGAGGAGTATCACCTCACTTGGGAGGTTCCGAACACGCAGTTCACGAAGGGCATGCCCGATGATGTGGTGCTCGAGCTTGTTCCAGATGCACATACCGCCATCGTAGCCTTGACCCACGACCCCAAGTTAGACGACATGGCCTTGCTTGAAGCCTTGAAATCGCCCGCGTTTTACATCGGCGCTCTCGGCTCACGGGTGAATACGGCCAATCGCAAAGAGCGCATGGCAATGTTTGATTTGTCCCAGGAAGAAATCTCGCGCCTACATGGGCCGATTGGCCTGCATATCGGGAGCCGTACGCCGGCGGAAATCGCGGTGTCCATCGTAGCCGAAATAATCTCTGTGAAAAACGGCATCGCTTTAGCGCAGAAAAAGCCTGCTCTCACTGAAAACATCGCATCCGAAGTAGTAGACGGCCCTGTGTGCGGCGTATAGGCCTTGACGGGCTACGAGCGTTTCGATTCATGAGCGCAGCGGCCGACACGTAAAGCAAAGCGTTTGTACCATAATACGCTAGGGAAGCGCGGATTTAATCGCGTGGATGCTTGGCCCTTGAATTGGGATGGGCTACAAGGCGGATTTTGCGGCCAATAGCACATGCTATTGGCTAAAAATTCAACGAAGTAGACCGCCCGATTCAAGGAGCCAGGCTCCGCGCGATTAAATCCGCGCTTCCCTAGGGTCTGGGCGGCGCAAGGCGGGCGGGCCTTTTAGCGCCATGCACCCGAGGCTCATGCGATTGCAAGGCAAACCCAGCTTTCGGGAACTGCCCTAAGGCCTTCACCAAATAAGGCATCACTTCACGCAACTGCGCCTCCAGCACCCAAGGCGGGTTAATCACAAACAGCCCGCTACCCATCATGCCGAAGCCTTGTTCATCCAGCTCAGCAACCGTCATGCTGACATTCAACCAGCTCACCGGCAGTCGCTCCAAGCGTTCCAGCATGCGCCACCATTCCTGGCGATTAATCATTGGATACCAAATTAAGTAAGTACCCGAAGCAAATCGAAGCAGGCTATCCTTGACCGCGTTGAACACGAGGTTGTAGTCCTCCTTCAACTCATAGGATGGATCGATCAACACCAAACCTCGGCGCGACGGCGGTGGCAGCGAAGCCTTCAGGCCAGCAAAGCCATCAAGGTGCTGCATGGAGATGGCACGTTGCCCCGTCAAATGCTCGCGCAACAGGGTGAAATCGGTCGAGTGCAATTCGAACAGCTTGAGCTTGTCGCCAGGCCGAATCAAGTAGGCACTGATGCTCGGCGAGCCCGGATAGAGCGTCAGCTTGTCGGGTTTGGCGGTCGTTGAATTGGTGTGTTTCACCAGATCGACATATTGAGCCAGCAAAGGCGGTAGATCTTCACGGCCAAAGAGTTTGGTGATGCCTTCTTCATGCTCGGCATTGCGCTGGGCATGTTTACTACTTAAGGAATACGCACCGGCACCGGCATGGGTATCGACCACCCAATAGGGCTTGTCCTTTTCGTTGAAATAGTTGAGAACGGCGGTTTGCACCACATGCTTGAGCACGTCGGCATGATTACCCGCGTGAAAAGAATGACGATAAGCGAGCATAGTAGAACTTCAGGAAGCCTTGCGAAACTGGGTGAGACCAATTACCGACGATACCACCAACACTGCGGCACCCATCAACATGGCTTGATTCATCCCCGCAGTATCGGCGATCCAGCCCGCGAACACCGGCCCGAAGGCCTGCCCCACCGCGAACACCATGGTGAACATATTCATGGCTTTAGCCCACAGGCTTTGCGGCAGGGTTTTCCGAGCCAGTGCAGTCATCGCGGCGGGCACCATGAAGAATGAGCCTCCGACCATCACCACCGATACGATTAAAGCGGGTTCACTTCGCAGGACAATCGGAATGGCACTACCGAGCGCGGTACAGAGGGCGGCAGCAGCAAAGGTGGAGCTTGGTTTCCAACGCGCCATGGGGTTCTGCCACACCCAGCCCGAGGCCATCACGGCGAGGCCCATCACCACCCACAACGAGCTCGACACAAACACACCGTGCTTCATCTCTTTTAGCCAGGCGATCACAAAGGTCATGTACACGATATAGCCCAGACCGAAGAGGAAGTATGCAAAGCTCATCCAAACGTAGTGGCGCCAGGCGAATGGCCCATCGGCCAGTTTGGCGCGTGGCCCCTCAATCCGACGAACACTCAGGACGGGCATCACGGCCAGCATAGCGCCCACCACGCCCAGGGTCAGCCAGGCCATGGCCCAGGTCATTCCCCCCGAAAGCACAGGAAAAACCACAAGACCACTGAGCGCAATGCCAAGGCCGCCACCCGCAAAAAATATCGCAATCGCCGAGCCTGCTTTTTGGGGGTCGCTTGAGTAACGCGCAGCCACCAAGGCCCCCCCGCAAGAAAACACCCAGGCCGACCCGACGCCTGCCATGAAACGCCACAGCAGCATCCAAAATAAATGGCGCGTCAGGCCCACTGCCGCAATGCAGACCACGGTCGCGACCAAGCCGACGATGAACAAGCGCGACGCGCGATAGCGGGTGAGGAGAAGCATGCCACTTAATCCGCCCAGTGCATACCCGATGGAATTGGCTGTGTTGAGCCAGCCCGAAGCGGCGTAGTCCCAAAGCAAATCCTCGCGCATGGCAGGAAGGATCAGCGCATAGGCAAAGCGGCCAAAACCGTTCACCACCGCGATCGCCAGGGCGAGAAATATGGCCGTCCAAAGCGGAGTGGATGCGATTGAAGGGGTCTGATCAGCGGCCATGCTTAGAGCCTACACCATGGCGGCTTGGCACCGGTTTACCGATCCGCTCTAAAGTGGCGCTTGTAGAATGTTGCGCAAGGCCTGACCTTTCACTACTTAAATGGCTCAAGAAGGAAGCGCTCGGCCTCTTGGGCAGCGAAGCCATTAAATGGAACTTCATCCAGTTCATCGTCGGCAATGACGGTAAGGTCATTGCACGAATTGCATCCACTACAGAACCGGCCAATATGATCCACTCCATTGAATCGGCTTTCAGCTTAAGCGATTGAAACGGAACAGGCCTCTTTTTCGAAGGTACGACCATGACCAACCCTGCTTCATCTTCGGCTGTGAGTTCCAGCCCAACCTTTCAGACCTTGCTCTATGACCTCAAGGACGGGATCGCCACGATCACCTTGAATCGACCCGAAAAGATGAACGCCTTCACGACCCAGATGCGTGACGATTTGATCGCGGCGTTCGACTTGACCGATGCCGACGATGCCGTGCGGGCCGTGATCGTCACAGGCGCAGGAAAGGCATTTTGTGCGGGCGCTGACCTTTCCGGTGGAGGGAAAACATTCGACTATGATTCTCGTGCCGAAGAGGCCCGTGATAGCACCAAAGTAGGTGGCGTGTATCGCGACGGCGGTGGCATGGCAACCTTGCGAATTTTTGAGAGTTTAAAGCCAGTGATTGGTGCGATCAATGGTGCGGCCGTGGGCATTGGCATGACCATGCAACTACCGATGGACATTCGCCTCGCTTCCACCTCGGCCCGATTCGGTTTTGTTTTTGCGCGACGAGGAATCGTTCCCGAGGCGGCCTCCTCTTGGTTTCTGGCCCGTGCCGTCGGCATGCAAACGGCTTTGGAGTGGTGTTTCACTGGCCGCGTGTTTAGTGCTCAGGAAGCGCTCGATCAAAAGCTGGTGCGCTCCATACACGCCCCCGAAGATCTCCTGCCCGCCGCGCGCGCTCTCGCTCGGGAAATCGCAGATAACACGGCACCGGTATCCATTGCAATGACTCGCCAAATGTTATGGCGAATTAATTCAGCACCGCATCCCATGGATGCGCACCGTATTGATAGCCGGGCGATTCAGGCGCGAGGCCAAAGCGCCGACACCCGCGAAGGTGTGTCGGCCTTCCTTGAGAAGCGCGCACCGGTTTACACCGACAAGGTTTCCAAGGATATGCCTGAGTTTTTCCCGTGGTGGGACGAGCCCGAGTTCAAGTAAGTCAGAAAAAGGACTTGAGGGCAACTAGCGGGTCCATGGCGGCCTGAGGCGATGGACTGATTCCCGCCTCAAGCAGTTTGCGCGCGGCCAGATGGTCCTGGGCCGCATTCACCGACTCGACACACCTGAGTCTGTCGGCCTGGTAGTGAAGAATCGAGAAGCTGGCACTATTTGCACCGGGTCGCCGATAGGACTGAGCCTCTTTTGGCAAAAGCCCGGCCATTTGCAGACGCAGACCGCCCTGCTCCGACCAAAACCAGGGCAGCGCATGGTACGGGCCCAGGCCGCTCGTCGCAATCTTTTCTTCGACACCCTCAGAGTGGCTTTGCGCGATTTGCTTGGCCACGGCGCGAGCCTGATCATTAGCGTTCTGGACGGATTCCAAGCGCACTCGTGCACCGTCCGGCAAAAGAAATGAGCAGCAATCGCCAATCGCAAAGATCACGGGATCACTGGTGCGCAGGCTCGTATCCACGACCACGCCATTGTCGCATTCCAAATGTGCGTCCATGGCGAGTGCCTGTTCAGGTTGGGCGCCAATGCCAATCAGCAAGAGATCGATCAGCTCACGATGACCGTCAACTTCAATCGCCTCAAGGACTGAACGACCATCAGGCGCTTTGCCATAATGGTAATGGCCCAATTTTGCATTCAGCCTGATGTCGATACCCGCCTCGCGATGCGTCTGTAGAACAAACTCTGCAAGCTCGGCAGACACCGAGCGACCCATCAGGCGAGGTGCCATTTCAATCACGGTCACGTTTTTACCCAAGGCACGCGCCGTCGCGGCCACCTCGAGTCCAATAAATCCCCCACCCAGCACGGTCACATCGCGGGCCGAATGAAGCTTCGACCGAAGCGCATCGGCATCACCCAGAGTTCTCAAGGCCAAGGCATTCGTCAGTCCACTCGCCAGGCCCGGTAATGCGCGAGCCCGAGTGCCGGTGGCGAGCACCAGGAAATCGTAGGGCAAACTCAAGCCCGATTTCAAATGAACCTGTTGGGTGGCGCGATCAATGCGCGCAGCAGGATCACCCAAATGGGTTCGCACACCGGCCGTATCAAACCAAGCCGCTGAGCGGTGCGCTTGCTGAGCCGCGTCCTCTGTCTTGAGAAACGCTTTCGACAAAGGTGGACGATGATACGGTAGCACCGCCTCTTCACAAACCAACTGGGTAGCGCCCGCAATGCCGAGCTCGTGCAGACCAGCGGCCAACTGAGCACCGGCATGACCTCCACCGAGAATGACAATGCGCGGCGGCGGCGCTGCCTGGGTCAGAAGATTTGAAGCGGGCGGGCGCACCCCTGTGGGGCTAGAACTAAGAGGGTTATTCATTCACATTGGACCGACTAACGATACACCCCGTCCCAGGCGCCAGGCTGAACGGTGGCTGTCTTGCCATCGTCGCTTGCGATAGGACGGTTCATGGTGAAGGTATTTTCGCGGGTGACATAGGCGTAGTCCATGTAGCCCATACGCGCCAAGGGTTGCATGCCCGCCGTATCAATCAAACCATCCTTGATGACGCGCTCATCAATAAAGATTCCTGCAACGACGCCAAACACCACGTACTTCTTGTCAGAAGGGCGGCGCTTGGTGTTCGGTGTGGAAAAATCGGGCAGTTCAATCGTCTTCCAATGGCGGCATTCAAACGCGGCCGGGCTCTCTCCCACCCGCGCAGTTTTCACTACGCCGCCCGGCGTCGCAGTAAGACCGGCCAACTTGAATTCGTCCACGCCATGGACGACCGGTGCCGAACTGAGATTCATTGGCTCCCGTAAGTTGTAGGTCGCAATCGAGCAGGTGAACTCACCATTTTCTTCAATATTGCGCAAAGAGTCTTTCATCCCCACCGATGAAAACATCACCACAGGTGGGTTGTCACTGACCGCATTGAAGAAGCTGTAGGGCGCAAGATTGTGAATACCGGCTGCACTCACAGTCGAGATCCAGCCAATCGGACGGGGGGCCATCAGGGCCTTGAATGGATCAAATTTTAAACCGTGGCGATTGGAATCAGTTTCGTAGAACATAGCTTCTTTATCAAAAATTTCTATTGGCGAACCAGCGCCCACACTCGGGCGGGTGTAAAGGGCATATCGAACTGCTTCACACCCAAGGGACGTAAAGCGTTGAGCATGGCATTTGAAAGGGCCGGCAAGGAGCCCGAGCACCCGGATTCTCCCACGCCCTTGGCGCCGAGTTCATTGAGCTTGGTCGGCACAGGATGATCGTCCCATGAAATGTTATTCAACCAACCGACGCGCGGCATCGGATAGTCCATGAAGCTACCCGTCAAGAGCTGACCACTGTCCTCATCATAAACGGCATGCTCCCCAAAGGCCTGACCCACTCCTTGCATCACTCCACCATGGACTTGACCGAGCACCAACTGGCGCGAGATCACATTGCCGAGGTCATCAATGGCTGAGTAGTTGACGATCTCAGTCACACCCGTTTGCGGATCGATTTCGATCTCGGCGATATGACAACCGTTGGGGTAGGTGGTACCGGAAGTGGCGTCGCCCTCTGCATCGAGCGGATGAGCGCCGACCTCGGTCGCCAATTGTTTTGCGAGTTCGATCAGTCCAATGCTCTTTCCAGCACCTTCGATACGGCCGTTCTTCAAAGCGAAGTCGGCAAGGTTTCCTCCCAAAATGCGCGCGCCATGCTGAATCGCTTTTTCGATGACTCGTGGCACCAAAACTTTAAAGGCACTTCCCGCGCCATACAGGGAGCGCGAGCCGCCCGTGCCGTTACCCACCAGGCTCTGGGCGGGATCGCTGGCGCGGTAGCGCACATCCTGCAGCGTCAAGCCAAGCCCATCAGCCACCAATTGCGCAAAGGTCGTTTCATGGCCCTGGCCGGAGGGTCCGGTCATGCCATACAGGTTGAGACGACCATTTGCGTCCCACCGACCACTCACATTGTCTTTGACAGCCCCGGCGCCAGAGGCTTCCAAATAGCTCGCCACACCAATGCCGCGTCGCTTGCCGTTTTTTTCGGCCAGCGCCCGACGCTGCGCAAAGCCGTCGTAGTCCGCCAAGCGCAAGGCCTTGTCCAGCACGGCTTCAAACTCACCACAATCATAGGTGGTGACATGGGCAGTGACATAAGGAAATGCGTCTTTGGGAATAAAGTTTCTGCGACGCAGGGCAATGGGGTCAAATCCATGCTCGGCCGCGGCCGCGTCCATCAAGGTTTCAATCGCAAAGGCAATGTCCGGGCGGCCCGCACCGCGATACGCGGAAACCGGTACGGTATTGGTAAACACCAGGCGCGACGTCATATGCAGGGCGGGTACACGGTAAACACCGCCCATTGTTACCGAGATATTCTTGCTGCCGATAAAAGCTCCCCAATAACAATTGAAGGCGCCGAGGTCGATCGTATCGTTAAACCGAATGGCGAGAATCTTGCCTTCCGAATCCAGTGCTAAATGACCTTCCAAAGTCAGTGCGCGGCCATGCCAATCGCTCACAAAAAGTTCGCTGCGCGAGGCCGTCCACTTGACGGGACGTGCTAGCTTCTTAGACGCCAACATCAGCAATACTTGTTCGCTGTAGGTCCCGCCGCGCAAACCGAAGGAGCCGCCGACATCCTGAGCGATGACTTCAATTTTGTCTGCCGGCAGGCCAGACACCGCAGAGAGCGTGCCACGCATGCCCAACATACCTTGAGTGGGTGTAAATACTTGATAGCGATCGCTGCTTACGTCATAGCTTGCCATACAGGAGCGCGGCTCCATCGGCGCACCAACCAAACGCTGGCTATGAATTCGATGGGTGGTCTTGAACTTTGCCGAAGCAAAGGCAGCATCCGCGGCAGCGGCATTGCCAGCCTCAAAATCCATCGCAATATTGCCCGGAGCCTGGGGGTGAATGCTTGCGGCTCCGCTCTCCAACGCTCTTGCAACGCTGGCCAGTGGGGCTAGTTCCTCGTAGTCAATCACGGCCAATTCGCCAGCATCTTGTGCCAGTTGCGCCGAACTCGCGATCACCATGGCGATGGGCTGACCGACGAACGCCACCTTGTCACTTGCCAACAAGGGCATCGCGGCCACTTTTTGATCTTTGCCGTCCTTGTCCGCTAAGGGCGCTCCGGTAGGCAGGGACTTGAACCCCGCCGCCACCGTGTCCGCCGCAGTGAGCACCAGCAACACCCCAGAGGCCGCGCGAACCGCGCCAAGATCGATGGACTTGATGAGGGCATGAGGCCGGTTCGAACGGATCATGAAAGCATAGGCTTGGCCAGGCAAGTTCCAGTCTGCCGCATAGCGGCCTTGGCCAGACACCAAGCGTAAATCCTCGTGCCGGGCCGGAACAAGACTGGCACTCATGCTGCTCTCCCTGCATTCGTCGAGGCCATCAGCACAGCAGCCTGTTTGACGGCAGCAATAATGTTCACATAGCCCGTGCAGCGGCACAAATTGCCCGCTAAACCCTCCCGGATTTGATCGTCATTGGGCTCGGGATGACGCTTGAGCAGATCAGCTGTCGCCATGATCATCCCCGGCGTGCAAAATCCGCATTGAAGGCCATGACATGCGGAGAAAGCCTGCTGTACCGGGTGCAAAGCGACCATCGCGGGAGTGGTATTACCCGTCGTGAAATCGACACTGGTCGCGCCACCCGGGGCTAAACCCTCGATCGTAGTAATTGCCCGTCCATCCACCTGCACAGCCAACAGGGTGCACGACTTCACAGCCTGGCCGTCGAGGTGCACGGTACAGCAGCCGCACTGGCTGGTATCGCAACCTACATGGGTACCGGTCAGGCCCATTCCATCGCGGATCAAATCAACCAGCAGAGTGCGCGACTCCACTTCGGCCTGACGAGCTTGACCGTTGACGGTGAGGTTGACCTTTATAAGCGTTGTATTCAAAACAGAGAGAGTCATCAAGACATTCCTAGAAATTTTGGGTCGTATGTGATTAACGTACCGTTCAGGTGCGATTCACTGATGCTTCAGCAGATCGCGTAGGGCCTGTAAGGTCATGACTGTGATCAGGTGGGCGCGATAGGCAGCAGGGGCATGGATATCCGCCGTTAAATCATCCGCGGGATAGCTTAAGCCCTGCAAGGCGCTTTCACTCAGCTTGCCGGTCAATGCTTTCTCGGCCTCAGCCCAGCGGAAGGCACAAGGCCCCGCACCCGTAACACCCACCCGAACATGATCACCATAATCGGCCACCATGACACCCGTCATGGCATAGCCGGTCGCCATTTGGGCAAACTTGGCGTAAGCAGCCCGTTTCGGCACCTTGAAGCGCACGGCGATCAGAATTTCCTCAGCAGCAAGCGCCGTTGCAAACATGCCAAGAAAATAATCATCAGCAGCAATTTCGCGACGATTCGTGACCACCACCGCGTCCAGACCGACAACGGCCGCGGGATAGTCTGCGGCCGGGTCGCTATTGGCCACGGACCCGCCGAGCGTGCCGCGCGCGCGAACCTGTGGATCGCCGATCAAGCCCGCCAATTGGGCGAGAGCCGGAATCGCCGTGCGCACCTCCTGGCTGTCAGCCACTTCACAGTGGCTCATAGCGGCGCCGACCGTAAGGGTCGCGCCACCGCTGGCACTGGCAGCGGCTGAGCTGATGCCACGCATCTCGGCGAGGCCGCTCACATCAATTAATCGCGAAGGAGCGGCGAGACGATGCTTCATCGAGGGCAGTAAGGTCATGCCCCCGGCCAGCAGTTTGGCCTCGGGGTCTGCCGCAAGGCCTGCACCAGCTTGCGCCAGCCCCTTGGCTTTTTCATAGTCGAACGCGTACATGCTTTTGCCTTTACAGAATAGAACTAGCGCTATTTTGAACCCTCAAGGAAAACCTGGGCTCCAAGCGGGCCATTGATTGAGACGGCATCACCGCTTCAAACGGCTCCAGACAAAGATCGTTCGCATGCGTACGATCAGCTAGAATATTGGAACTGAGTTGGGATGAGCCGCATGGGATAGCCAATACGACATCTTCCAGGCTCGGCCTTTTCGTCAATAGGGGACGCTACCGTGCCAGTATTTACGCCCACCCAACTTAAGCTCCAGGAGGCAGTCCGTCGCATGGTGGAGACCGAGGTTGCACCCATTGCCCAAAGTATGGGTCGCCGTGAGAAACCCATGGGCATCCGGGCCTTGGGGTTGCATTGAATACCATTAATGACGCAAACCTGCCCGGACGGGTGGCGACCTATCTCAGCAAAGAAACAGGCCGCCCGATTACGGTCGATGGACTCATCCGCTTTCCGGTCGGATTCTCCTGGCTCACTTATGGCCTAAGGGTCATGGGCCTGGAAGACGCCCCGTCTGGGCGCGAACTGATATTGCGGCTAGGCCCCGACTACGGTCTCTTCGCGCCCTACAGTGCCTACCCACAGGCGCTGGCGATGGAGTCCTTACAAGGCTCGAGCGTGCCTGTACCGGCCTCCTTTTGGCGCAGCGATGATGCAAGCATCCTCGGTGCACCCTTTCTGTTTTGCGAACGTGTCCGGGGTGATGCCGTTTTGCCTTGGGCTTCGGCCGCATTAGCCCCGCTCGAAGAATCATTCCGATTGACTCTAGCGACGCAGTTCATCGACGCGCTCGGTGCCCTCCATCGTACCGATTGGCGCTCAAAAAGCATCTCCGTGATGGGACAAGGCCTTAGCTTAGAGAATGCAGCGGAGAAACAAATCGCGTTTTGGCAGAGTGAGTACGAGCGCTGGGCCATGCGCGCCTATCCACTCTTTGAGTGGGGCTTGCACTGGTTGCGTCAGAACAGGCCGCTGGCCCCTTGTTTATCGATTATTCACGGCGACTACCGTACCGGCAACTTCCTCGAAGAAGGCGGCCACATTACCGCGATTCTTGACTGGGAACTCACCCATATCGGCGACCCCCATGAAGACTTGGGCTGGGCCAGCTTGCCCATGTATATGGGTGGTACCAAGCTGGTGTGTCGCTTGGTTGAAGCGGAGCGTTTTTTCGAGCGGTATCAGGCCCAGGTACCGTTTACCGTCAGCGCCACAAGTGTCAAGTTTTACCGAGTCTTTTCTTTGATGAAGCTGGCAGCAACACACATGGCGGCGGCCCGCTGCTTCGAGGACGGACGCTTCAACGACCTTCGCATGCCCGCCATGGGCAGCCAAATCATTCCAGTGTTACGTCAAATGGAAAAGGCGATTGAGGCCCCATGAACAATTCATTCGAACGATTGATCGACGGCATGACCGTGACACTGCGAAGCGAAGTCTTGACCCGACTCGATGATGAATTCGCGCGCGGTCAGGTGTTTGGCATTATCAATTTGCTCAACAATATGCGACTGCGCGCCGATTGGTCGGTCAACTTTTTGCAGCAAGAGGTGAATGCTCAGCGCGAAGCCATTGCGAAAATTGAAGCCACTTTAGCGAGTTCAGGGCAAAAGCTGCCATTGTTTGGGAGCGTCTGCGTAAACACCGCTCCGCTTGCCCCCGCGCTGGATGCCCCTGCTCTCATGAAAATGCGCGAGGACGGGAATCAAGCCCTGATTGAATTATTGCGCTGGCTCTGGGGCGATCCGCAGGGCGTCTCTCATGAGCAGAAGGCCAGCATTGAAGTGGCGCTGCGACGAGCCATGCGCTCCGAGGTTGAAGTCGAGCTGAAGCACCTGGCGAAACCCATGTTCGCTGAGATGTCACAGGGTACCGAAGCGCCCTAGGCACGGTAGTCAACGCCGAGGGCGAAGTGACGCCGCCCATAGAATTCACGTTACCTTGAGGTACGAAGGGATTGAATGCAAGTCATCAGATCTTCTTCGAATTGCCTAAAGGCACTCAGACCCCTTAGCGCCGCGTAGTTCGCGATCAACTCAGAGACCCTATGCCGTCTCGCCTCTGGTTTGAATTTTTTTAGCCGTCCGGCGGGAAGCTCACTAGCGAGGCGAAGACTCTCAAACAGCACAGCTTTTGGATCCGTGAGGGTCTCAAGTCGTGATAGCTGCGGGAGACGTAATGGGATCGTCCCATTTTCATTAGATGCTGCCGCTCTAATCGCCAATTCATCAATTAACAACCAGGCCTCGGTCATCCGTATAGGCACAACGGGCACTACTGGCTTGTTGAGATCACTCAAAGCACCTTTGATTTCGCTCAACCGCAAATCTAAGCCAAGACTTTCAGCTTCGCGATGTACAAATAAGATATCGCACTCATAAACACTGACGGCCGCCATCGCCCTATATGCCAAACCCATCGATGGCTTTGGTACTATTTCGGCGAATTGCGCCACAACTCGTAGATCAGGAATTTGACTTAGAGTCCAATTGATAATTGGCACTAATGTTCGATCAGAGGAGCCGTCAGCAAGCAACGTGTATTTCAGGTTCATTGAGAACCGGAGGATGAGACGTAATCGAACAGCCCAAGTTGCACCGCTCTAGCGCGAACTGTGATCTCTTCCTCAGTATTGAAAAGCTTCATATTCACTATCGGCTCTTGAGTCAAATAGGCCAAAAGATCCGATTTCGAAATCACTGGCATTGACTCGACGAGCTCCCTTTTCGCTCGCCACGTGCCTTCGAGGCAACAAAACTCGGCAGTAGTCGATCCATGTTCACGCACAGCTCTCGTGACGATGAGCGCATCATGCGGAAGCGAGCTTACGACACTTGGTGAGTGCGTATTAATAATCACTTGCCGGAACGGGTTATTTAAAGCATCTACAGCGTCATCGCTGTCGACCGCGATAGACTTGAGCAGGTCGAGGATTGCGGGAATTCTCGAGGGATGGATGCCATTCTCGGGTTCTTCCAAGCAGATCAATCTTCCTGCCTCTGGATCCGCGCCAATTACGGATAAGGCGAGAAATCGCAGGGTGCCGTCCGATAAGGCGCGAGCCGGGTGTGTTACGCCATCTGTACTGGTCACCATCAGCGTATTTAGACGACGCCCTTCGTCTTGATCGACCTTCACTGAACGAACGTCAGAAATTAGGCTAGAAAGTTGGTTGGCGACTTTTGTACTAGCGTTCAATCGCAATAAAGTCGCTGGCAAGTGAGCGCCGTTTGCGCTGACCTTCGATTCGGCGGAGAAATTATCCGGCAGCCTCAGGGCGCTTGGCTCTAATTGCAGCAATGCCCAGGATTGCATTTCTCTACGAGCTGCTAATACTGTAGGGTGGGAATCGGTATTGATACCACCAAGGATTGTCTTCGGCGAATTCTCAGCGGGAACTTTAAAAGGACGCCCCTGACTGCCATCTTGATGCAAGTTGATAATAGATTTCTCGCTCTCCACAACTGTCGAAATTAGTTCTGTCGTTCGTCTTCCGACGATGATCGACTCCCGGAACTGAGAACTGTGCTTAAAGCCGAGCAGCCTCCGTGCATGGCCCTTCTGAATATAGGTAAGGGTCTCCTCGACGATTTCAATTCTTTCAGATGCCTTTACGGTTTTAAGCACATATTTAAGGCTCAACCTGTATCGTAAAAACGTTGTGGAAGGAATCGCCTGTCTACCAAAATCGTCAGTAACACTTGTGGGAACCACTAGATCAGCCTCGAACGACATGAGGCCCATGTCATTGGAGGCAGACTGATGAAAAATGGCCCGCAGATCCCCAGATTTTCCAATCGGATCACGTACGCGGGCCGCAGCTTCCGTAAGCGAGAATTCCGTCAAGTCCCGCAAGAACATGATTGCATCAAATAGATTCGATTTTCCCACCCCGTTGGTTCCGGCAATACAGGTGAAGGGACCAAATGCTATTTCAACATTGGTCAAATTTTTGAAGCCATTTATTCGAAGTCTTGTCAGCATTGCTACACGTCAAAGGTTCAAGTGCGAAAGTCAAGATACTAACCCGGCTCAGAGTGTATTGGCCTGCCGCCCAGCCTTCTAGCGGCTCTATTCAAGCCAATTTACTCCATAAGCAGAGAGACGAAAGCCTTAGACTTTGACCATTAAACTATATTGAGCTAGCAACCCATCCGCAACGGGCAAAAACGGAGTGGTGACAGAGGCCCGATCCGCCTCGCTCATCCTGCGCCAAATCCCGTCCTTGGCATTTCCTGGATCGTCGGCCACATAGAGTTGGGTCGTCAAAAGCTCTTTGCCCCCAAGGAAAATCTTGGCATGAATATGAGGAGTGCGACCGACATAGGGTGAAGGCCTGATCGTGCGGAATCGAAACTCTCCCTCTGCGTTCAAACGCACGCGACCAAAGCCTTGAAAGGCAGGATCAATTTTCGAGCCGTCGCTAGGGTGATCATAGTGCCCGTTCTCATCGCATTGCCAAATTTCGATGATGCCGCCATTCAACGGGCGGCCATCCAAATCAGTCACCACGCCTTCCACCCAACTCGCTCGACCTTTGGAATAAGTGCGATCACCGTTTTTCAAAAGATCGAAATCCGCGTCCCTGGGTTCTTTAACAGGGTAGTAAGGCCCCTCGGTTTGGCTGGGGGTGGCGCGACGTTTCGCTTGAGCCAGGCTCAAATTTGAAGCACTGGCCACCAGCAAGGCACTCGCCGTGGCGATCATGTGACGACGGGAGTCTAGAGTTTTCTCGGCCATGGTGGAGCCTCCTTCGGAGCGCTAAGTCTAAATCGAAAATACGATCCATCAAGCGTCCAATTTTATTCCAATTTCGCCAATTGGGTGATGTACTCCTCTTCGCCACTTGGCTGGATCGAGCCTGCGGGCGACGCGCAGGCACTGACGGATGTCGGCTATCCAGTGATCGGCCGCGCGCGAACTGCGGGGATAATAAATTCAAACACTCGAACGGCTGCAAAGGGTCAACATTCGATGAGCGCCAACATTCGTACCTTCCTCGGTCGTAATCATCGACTCTTGATTAAGGCATTTGATGTCCAGGGAATCTTGCGTCAGATATCGGAGGCCACAACGCCGGGGTGCAAGGTGACGTAAGGCCCCAGCTCAGAACGGTTCAAAAGGTAAACCTTTTGCCAAGAATTGTGCTATCATTTGATAGATCAATTTGGAGCCGATATGGATACATTTACGGTCCGAGATTTACGCGAGCGTACGGGCGAGCTCGTACGTGCTTGCGAGGCCGGAAGCCTTTCGCTTCTCACCAAGCACGGCAGGCCTTTGTGTATCACCGTGCCAATGGACGACCTACTGCTTCGTCATGGGGTGCCCAGCGCCTTGGCAGTGCAGCTTTACCGATCTCAATCGGTCAGCATGGGTGTGGCTGCGCGAATTGCGGGCCTTGGATTGGAGCCATTCATGCAACTCCTTGGGACGCTTGGAATCGCCGTGATTGCTTACGACCCGGCCGGGCTTGACCAGGAACTCTCTGCACTTGACTAAGCTGATTGTTGCCGACACCAGTCCGCTTATTGTGCTGGCGCGCGCAGGTCAACTAAGAATCCTGCCGTTGGTTGCGGGAAAGGTCATCGTTCCAGACGTTGTTGCCCATGAATGTACTCATGACCAAAGTCGACCTGGGGCGCGCGCGATCTCTGATGCTTTCGCGAAGGGCTGGCTCAAGCCACAGCCCAAAACACCCTTGGTGGATCCGATCATTGCAGCAGGCCTGGATCTTGGCGAATCGATGGCCTTGGCGCTAGCTGCTGCGCTCAAAGCTCCAATTCTTATTGATGAACGGATAGGCCGCCAGGCTGCATTTGCGCACTCACTCAGAGTCGTTGGATCAATAGGTATTCTTCTTTTGGCAAAGAAGCTTGGGTTGATTGAACGCCTTGCACCCGTGATCCAAGATCTCAAGCGGGAAGGTCTATACATTTCGCAGGACCTCGAACAAGAAGCACTTCGGCGCGCAGGAGAATATACAGGGGCTTGAACGTGCCTTAATCAGGTAGCCACTGACTCGCGAGTTTTCTTAGGGCGACCTCCAAGCTTGCCATTAGAACGCGAGGCGGCAGTTTTCGCCACCGTCACGGCCTTACCGCCAGTCGCCCCGATTTGTGCCATCCATTCCTTGGTCCCGAGCACCCCCTTCACCAAGCTCGGAACATAAAGATCAGCTTCGAGCTTCGGCCAATGAAGGCCCAAGCCAGCCGCCGTAATTTCTATGGCGCGCAGTTGAGCGACCTTCGCCCCCACTAGGCCTTGCGCACGAGCGACTGGAAAGACAAAGGCACAGCCGTTATTGAGCTCAACATGAATGCGGCCAGTGTCGTACCGGGCCGAGATGGCTAGCGGGCCGCGTGCATGCGTCTTACGCCCGCGCTCATTGGCTTTGGCAAAGCTCGCTACGTCAATCGTGGATACCGGACGTTTTTCAGATGCCATGGATTCTCTCCCATTCGCTGCAAAGGCGTTCAATGTGATTGAGGAGATAGACTTCAAGCTGCTGTCGTTGAGCGAGCTTGAAGCCGAAGCTGTCCATGAGCTTTACTCTTTCTAAATCACAGTGCAATTCAAACCGAGCACTTTCTTCTTGTCCGATGACGTGGACATGGGGCGGACGGAGATTGTTGGTGAAGATCACCGTCCGCCAACCTCTAAAAAGAGGAAGAACGTTCGGCATGGCTAATAGCAACCTAAACATGCTTGGGTTTAAGCAGATTATTTGGAAATTATTGAGCGGTCATCTCAGGAAATGGCCCCCAAGCGAGCCGTCAACGCATTGCCATCGCGAGCACGGTCA
>JAYUOT010000152.1:0-3214 GCA_043760705.1 Betaproteobacteria bacterium | reverse complement strand
GTTGTGCAATTTCCACGAAGGGGCGCACATTTTCCATGGGAGGAGGTGCATCCATGACGATGAAGCTAGGCCTAGCCGAATCACGAGTGCCCGAATTTCTTGAGATTCGGAAATAGCGTCGGAAGCTGGCGTCATTAGAGGCCGGGGCAAGGGTTTCAAGCTGTAAACCATAACGACTGACCAGGGGCGAGAGCCAAGCGAGAAGTAAGGACAGGCGAGGATCGGGGACGGAATTGTTCGTAGACATAAGCCTCATATAATAGTCGACCGTAAATAGACGACCGTAGACGACCGCTTCAATGGGTCCGATGGGTTTGATTGAATCTTCAAGATTAGCGCGCTTTGCAATTTAAGTTTTTCCCCTTTCGCTATGCCCACCCCGCTCAACCTGTCGTCCTTGCCAAGGCCATGTTGCTGGCTTTTGCATGGACCGTCTCAGCGACGAATGTACTGGCCTTAAGTCTCGACGAAAGACCGGTGGCGCCGACGAGTGCGCCGGGAACGACGAGTGCAGGCAAAGACCTCGCCCCCGATGGTTCTAAAAGCTTGTCCCCGGTGTTCGGGGAGGCGCGCCAGGTCGACGGTCGAACGGATCGCGATCTCAGCTTAGTTGGAGACGCGGTGGTGCGCCGCGATGGCCTCGTGATTCGAGGTGATCGCATCACCTACTACGAAGCGGAAGATGAAATCTTCGTCGTGGGCAATGCCCGCTTGGTCCGGGACGGTAATGTGTTCGTGGGTCACGAGTTAAAGCTCAAGCTCGATACCAATGAGGGGGTGTTTACCCACCCTGAGTACTCGCTGCCCGCTTATCGTGGGCATGGCGCAGCCGAGCGCATGGAGTTTTTGGGCAAAGGCCGCTACCGTTTTGTCAATGGATATTACACAACTTGCAAAGGCGACAGTCCGGCGTGGTGCTTGCGTGCCGAGAGCATCACGATTGATGAGGAACAGGGGGAGGGCCGCGCGCGCTCGGCAAGTTTGTACTTTGGCAACACGAAGGTTTTTGGCCTGCCCCTGTTCTTCTTTCCGATCGGCGAGGAGCGTAAAACTGGATTCCTTTCGCCAAGCTTTTCATTGACCAATCGCACCGGTTTTGAATTGGCCATGCCCTTCTACTGGAACATGGCGCCGAATTACGATCTGACCTTGACGCCACGGGTAATGACCAAGCGTGGCCTCATGTTGGGAAGCCAGTTCCGTTATCTATTCGATAATCAATTTGGTGAATTGCGCTATGACCATGTTTTTGCAGACCGTGAGGCCGCAGGCGAGAAGCGCTATGCTTGGAATTGGCAGCATACGATCCCCAAGCTGGGCGATTGGCGCGTTGCCGTCAATTACCAAGGAGTGTCGGATGATAATTACTTCGTCGACTACTCTCGGACCGTGCTCACCAGTGCTACCCGTGTTTTGCCGCGCGAAGTCACTGCATCACGCAGCTTCGGAGATTGGAATTTTATTGCCCGATATTCCAGATGGCAAAGCATTCTGGATGCCAA
Organism: Betaproteobacteria bacterium; assembly: GCA_043760705.1. Lineage (GTDB taxonomy): Bacteria > Pseudomonadota > Gammaproteobacteria > Burkholderiales > Burkholderiaceae_E > JAPOKJ01. The sequence continues at coordinate 1,712 of JAYUOT010000152.1, read as the reverse complement.
GCCAGCACCGCCTTACGAACGCGTGCCGCAGTTTACCCTGACCCGTGCTGGGCGTGATGTCAACGGTTTCGACTTCAGCGTATTGGCCGACGCCACGCTTTTTAGGCAGCCTTTGCCAGGCGCCGCCGAAGGCTGGCGGGCTGTTTTTTTTCCGCAGATTTCTTATCCGATTCAAAAGGCTGGTTGGTTCGTCACTCCAAAAATTGGCGTGCATACCTCAGCCTATCGACTCGATAGTACGGGTGCGAATCCGACCAGTTTGAATCGTGTCGTGCCCATCTTGTCCTTGGATGCCGGGATGATTTTTGAGCGTGAAACCAAATTTTATGGCCGGGACTTAACCCAGACTTTAGAGCCGCGAATGTTTTACGTGTACTCGCCGTTTAGAGATCAAACTGCTTTTCCGATTTTTGACACGAGCTCGGCGGACTTTAATTTTGGGCAATTGTTTGCGACCAATACCTTTGTGGGTCAGGATCGAATTTCGGACCAGAATCAACTCACCACGGCCCTGGTGTCGCGGCTCATTGAACCCAAGAGTGGTGCCGAGCGATTCCGCTTTGCCTTTGGACAAAGACTCTACTTTTCTCCGCAGGATGTGCAGATTCCTGGTGCGGTGTCGCGAACCGACACGCGCTCAGATCTTTTGTTTGCAGCCTCTGCGGCCCTGGAGAACCATTGGTCCCTGGACAGCGGCATGCAGTATTCTGTTCGCGATGGGCTGATCCCGCGTTTTTCGCTTTCGACGAGATTTACCCCGCCCGATGGCCGTATCTTAAACGTCGCAGTACGCTATCAACGACAGGAACTCGGTCAGTTCGATACCTCCTGGCGATGGCCGGTCTCGCAAAAATGGACGGCGCTTGGACGCTTGAATTACTCTTTTCTCGACAAAGGTGCGGACCCACTGACGGGAGTGATCGGTAATTCCCGCAAAGGCATTGTCGAAGCGGTTGCAGGTTTTGAGTACACTGAGGACTGTTGGGTGTTTCGCAGCGTGTTCCAAAAGTACGCAACCTCACCGACCGAATTTAGAACGGCATTCTTTTTCCAGATTGAGCTCAGTGGGGTCGGACGCATCGGAAGCGACCCATTTGATATATTGCGGAGAAATATTCCGGGCTATCGATTGCCTAGCGACCGAATCGATACGCCCTCCCGTTTCTCTGGTTACCAGTAACCCTCTGCGCGGCAAATGAAGTGATGATCAAAAAATATAGAGATGTCTATCTAGTGAACGAGCGTCCCGTAACAGGGGCGAGAGCGCATGTTGCTCGATGCTTTTTAGTGGCCTTATTGTCACTGGGCTCGTGCTTGGGGCTTACGGATCTTGTTTTTGCCCAGGCGAATCAATCCGTTGACCGGGTGGTTGCCGTGGTGAACAACGAGGCGATTACCTACCGCGAGCTATCGCTGCGTGCGACGTCGATCGAGCGTCAAATTAAACGTCAAAACGCGGAAGTGCCGCCTCGGGACGTGTTATTGCGGCAAGTGCTCGAACAACTTATTGTGGATCGCAGTCTGTTGCAAGTGGCTCGCGATCAAGGCATTCGGGTCGACGAAACTCAACTTGACCGGGCGGTAGAGCAGTTTGCGCGCGACAATAAAGTCTCGGTCGCCGACTTGCGCACTCGCATGGAGCGCGATGGGGCCACCTTTGCCTCTTTTCGCGAAGATCTTCGATCCGAAATGATACGAAACCGGCTGCGCGA
>JAYUOT010000151.1:0-3214 GCA_043760705.1 Betaproteobacteria bacterium | reverse complement strand
AATCCATGGACATCATGGATGTCACGCAGGCCAGCGTAGAAGCGGTCTTACGCGAACACGGCTATCCGCGCTTGATCCACGGCCATACCCATCGGCCGGGGATGCATCATCACCGGGTTGATGAAAAAACGTGCGAGCGCTGGGTGTTGACCGATTGGTATGAACGGGGTGGCTATTTGCGTTGTGATGAACTCGGCTTGCGCGCCGTCAGCGTGCCCGAGGCGCCCGACTAATCGATCGAATGCCGATTGTGCGTTGCCGACGCGACCAACTTGATCGGCGAGGCGGCGGGCTATCTGCAAGAGGATCGATCATTGCATCATCGCCCGACGGCGCTTCCCAATCGTGAACTCCTGCGCATTGGCCCACGCCACCCGTGAAGGCTTCTACCACGCCGGTTTGTTTCATCGACCTCGATGGCTTCAAACAACTCAACGATCAGTTAGGAAACTGAGGCCGGTGACCTTGCCTTGAAGTCGCAGACATTATCCGCGGCGCCGATCAAGCCATGTGTCAAGCCAAAAAAGCGGTAAGGGCCATATCGTCGTTACCGATGACGGGCAGCCGTCCAAACAATTGTTGGCGTAGCTTTGCATCGCTCTGCTGGAAGGCAAGCGGGATGCGGCTCTTCAAGGATGGCAGGCCACACTTCAAGTAGGGCGCGCCTTCTGGCGAAGGCCTCTACTAAAGACCGTGCAATTTTAGCAACCTGAAGCGAGCGTTTCACGATTTTTTATCGTTGCAGTGTATTAACATATTTGTTAATATTATTCATGTCCTGGCAACTAACGTATTACTCCGAGGCCTTGCAAGAAGCGCTCGTGGCGTTACCGCCCGGAATTCAAGCGCGTTATGTCCATATCACCCAGCGCATGCTTATCGTCGGGCCGGATTTGGGCATGCCGCATACGCGGGCATTGGGCAAAGGACTATTTGAGATTCGCGCAAAAGCGGAAGAAGGTATTGGTCGCGTTTTTTACTGCACGTTGGTTGGCGAGCGCATCGTCATGCTGCACACTTTTTTGAACAAAACCCAAGCCACGCCGGACAACGAGTTGCGCATTGCGCACCGCAGAATGAAGGAGATTAAAGATGCTGAGTCATAAACAGTTAGTTAAGAAAATGCTGACCAATCCAGCAGTCAAGGAACAGTACGACGAACAAAAAGATGAGTTCGCGCTGTTTGACGAACTCGTAAAGGCGCGTGCCAAAGCAGGGCTAACTCAGGCTGACGTCGCCGAACGCATGGGTACGCAAGTGCCGGCGGTTTCTCGTCTTGAGTCTGGCGCGCGCAGTTCGGGACATTCGCCTAGCATTGCTACATTACGGCGCTATGCGGATGCGGTGGGTTGTCGTTTGGTGGTTAAGCTTGCGCCGAAGAAAAAAATTGTGGCCGTTCGTTCGCCGTCGCTTAAGCGTGCGGCTTAATTTGAAAACATCCAAGAAACATTGTCGGCGCAATATTTTGCGCTGCTCGACAGTGTCCGTACCAACTATTTATTTAGTGGGGGCGAAGGCGGTACTGCGGGCGATTGTAGAACTGACAGTCCAAATATGAGCTGGCCAAACGGTTGTCGTCCGGTGATCCAAGCCACAGCCTCTCGAATTGCAGCGTAAAGTACGTTATGGGCAGTAACCATAACTGCCTTAGTTGCTTCTTCAACGGCCAAACTACTGTCGACAGAAAACAAGCCGACGCACTCCATGTCAATCACGTAAGGCGCAGTCGCCTCGCCAATGCTATTGAAGGTTGATTTCATGGTTACTTCATAACGACCTGGATTATTTTCAATAAATGCGAGATTGATCTGATTTTCCGGACTAACTGAAAGGACTGCTTCGCCAGGTTTATGGGAATCAACGGTAGTAACTATAGAGCGAGTAAAAAAATATCTCTCTAACGACACTGGATGAGAAACTGAGCCCATATCAGGCAGCTGCCTGATTAGATGGCCACACGTGCTTCGTCGGGATGATATGTGGAAAGTTATATATAGTTGCGGAATTCTTGGTCGAATGAGTTTGAGGTTTTCGCGAAAATTGGGCCCAGCGCCGAGTACTGGCTTGTTCGTCAACGATCTGAATATGGAGTTGTCCACCCGTAGCTCGAGCCAATTTAACCATCGATTCGATAGTCATGTTGGCATCGCCTCGGAAAACCTTAGTTACGTAAGCTGCACTCGAGCCGATTTTTCGAGCAATATCGGCATAGCTCATCCGAGCAACGCGACGCTGTTTTTCAAGACCTAAGGAAAAATCCAGTTTTGTTCGTTCAACCCAATAACCATCGCTTTCCTTGGCTTTCTCTACAAACTTTTGAATTACTTTACTCAGTCTCATCACTCACCACCTGTAGAGTTTTATTCTCGACGGCCGCAAAGTACTCGGCGCGCATTTCAACTGATCGAGCTACGGCCGCCTTATCAGCCTTTGGCCCGCTCTTCCGAACGCCAGTTGTGCAGACGGCGATCTGACGGCCTTCGCCTTTAAAGAAAAAAAGCCTCAATGGCCCCTTAATGAATTCATAGATCTTCTCGGGTTTGTTGGCTAAATGAAACCAGGCACTCGGAACATCCTCCAAACCCAACTCAGCTACTTTCTCTATCATCCGCTCTAATCCACCTCGCGCCGATTCGGTCGATACATCACCCTCGGTTAAGAAATGTTCAGTAGCACAGTAACCATTGTCAATGACCGCGACGACCTGAAACTTATCATCGGCGAGATCCTTAACCTTCAAAATATTAACCTATAGGTTAATTTCGTCAACAAGAATATTGTCACGTTATTAGTATTTGATCGTGCTACTTTAAAGTAACTATATGATTTTATTATATTATCACTTTATTCAAACTAACGCATTTTGGCGGACTGTGACGACAAAGAGTTGGCAACATTATCGAGCTTCCGCGAATTATGCAGTCAGCCCACTCCAAGCAATTCCCGACAAGCCTTCACAATTGCCTCTTCACTCATCCCATATTTCTCCCGTACGCGCACAGTCGGCCCCACCACCGCAAACACATCCGGCATGCCGATCATACGCATGCGCGTCGGCCGCTCGACTGCAAGTAAATCCGCGACGGCGCCACCTAAACCGCCAACCAGGTGATGTTCCTCAGCCGTGACGATGCCACGCGTTTCAGCGGCGGCTTTGAGCACGGCGTCGCGATCGAATGGTTTGATGGTGTGCATGTTGAGCACGCGCACACTG
>JAYUOT010000150.1:0-3215 GCA_043760705.1 Betaproteobacteria bacterium | reverse complement strand
GCGTGCAAAACACGCGCAAGATCACCAAGGCCATGGAAATGGTTTCGGCATCCAAGATGCGTAAGGCCCAGGAGCGCATGCGCGCAGCCCGTCCTTATGCAGAAAAGATCCGCAACATCGCCTCGCAATTGGCTACCGCCAATCCTGAGTATCGTCACCCCTATCTCGTGCAAAACACTGCCGCGGATTCGGTGGGCATGATTGTGGTGACCAGTGACAAGGGTTTGTGTGGCGGTTTGAACACTAATCTGCTGCGCTTGGTGACGATCAAGCTCAAGGAAGTTCAAGGCGCCGGTCAAAAGACGGTGGTCTCGGCGATTGGTAACAAGGGCCTGGGCTTTATGAACCGGATTGGCGCCAAGGTGATCTCTCACCTGATCCAAATCGGCGATATCCCGCACCTAGAGCGTTTGATTGGGCCAGTCAAGGTTCAGCTCGACGCCTATGAGCGTGGCGAGCTGAATGCGGTCTACCTGTGCTACACGCGCTTCATCAATACCATGAAGCAAGAACCCGTGATTGAGCAGTTGCTGCCCTTGCCTGCGGAAAAGATGGAAGGCTCGAAGTCCAAGGAATATTCCTGGGACTACATCTATGAGCCCGATGCGCAATCCGTCTTGAATGAATTGATGACGCGCTACCTTGAAGCGCTGGTCTATCAAGCCGTGGCTGAGAACATTGCGTCTGAGCAAAGTGCTCGTATGGTGGCGATGAAGTCGGCCTCGGATAACGCCAAATCGGTGATTGATGAGCTGCAATTGAGCTACAACAAGGCGCGTCAAGCCAGTATTACAAAAGAATTGTCTGAGATTGTGGGTGGTGCGGCGGCGGTGGGTTAAACCCGCAGCTCAAGAGCCGCAACTCAAAATCTTCTAAATCAAATTTAAATTTAACATCAGTATTTAACAGGAAACGAACATGGCAAATGGTCAAATCGTTCAGTGTATCGGCGCCGTGGTGGACATCCAGTTCCCACGCGATGCAATGCCCAAGGTTTACGACGCGCTGACACTGTCAGACAACGGCAAGAGCCTGGCTGAAGCCGGTCTTACCTTTGAAGTGCAGCAGCAGTTGGGCGACGGCGTGGTCCGTACCATTGCTCTGGGCTCAAGCGACGGCCTGCGCCGTGGCATGACCGTCGCCTCCACTGGTGGCCCGATCATGGTGCCTGTCGGTACTGCGACCCTTGGCCGCATCATGGACGTTCTCGGACGCCCGATTGACGATGCTGGCCCCATTGGTACCGAAGAGCGCCGCTCCATTCACTCCAAAGCACCAAAGTTTGACGAGTTGGCGCCTTCGGTGGAAGTGCTCCCCACCGGCATCAAAGTGATTGACCTGGTCTGCCCGTTCGCTAAAGGCGGTAAGATTGGTTTGTTTGGTGGCGCCGGTGTCGGCAAAACCGTGAACATGATGGAACTCATCAACAACATCGCCAAGAGCTACGGGGGTTACTCCGTGTTCGCCGGTGTGGGCGAGCGTACTCGTGAGGGTAACGACTTCTATCACGAGATGGAAGAGTCCAAAGTGTTGGACAAAGTGGCGATGGTGTTCGGCCAGATGAATGAGCCTCCCGGCAACCGTTTGCGCGTCGCGTTGACCGGTCTGACCATGGCCGAGAAATTCCGTGACGAAGGCCGCGACATTTTGTTCTTCGTGGACAACATTTATCGCTACACCCTGGCCGGTACTGAAGTGTCCGCTTTGCTCGGTCGTATGCCATCCGCCGTGGGTTATCAGCCAACGCTGGCCGAAGAGATGGGCCGCTTGCAAGAGCGTATTACCTCGACCAAGACCGGTTCGATCACCTCGATTCAGGCTGTGTATGTGCCTGCTGACGATTTGACTGACCCGTCCCCTGCCACCACCTTTGCTCACTTGGACGCCACCGTGGTGTTGTCCCGTGATATCGCATCGCTTGGTATTTATCCAGCGGTGGATCCACTCGATTCCACCAGCCGCCAGTTGGACCCACAAGTGGTTGGCGAAGAGCACTATGCCGTGGCTCGCCGCGTGCAGGCAACTCTTCAGCGCTACAAAGAGCTGCGCGACATTATCGCGATTCTGGGCATGGATGAGTTGTCCCCAGAAGACAAATTGTCCGTCACCCGTGCCCGTAAGATCCAGCGCTTCCTCTCCCAGCCCTTCAACGTGGCCGAGGTGTTCACCGGCTCCCCAGGCAAGATCGTTCCTCTGAAAGACACCATCCGTGGCTTCAAGATGATCGTGGACGGCGAGTGCGACAATCTGCCTGAGCAAGCTTTCTACATGGTCGGTACCATTGAAGAAGCTCAGGAAAAAGCCAAGACGCTGAACTAAGTCTGAGCAAAGAAAGGTAGAAACACAATGTCCACCATTCATGTCGACGTGGTTAGCGCCGAAACCCTGATTTTTTCAGGGGAAGCCGAGTTCGTAGCCTTGCCGGGTGAGTCTGGCGAGCTGGGGATTTTCCCTCAGCATACCCCGTTGATCACCCGCATCAAGCCTGGTGCGGTGCGCATCAAGCAGGCTGGCGTCAAGGACGAAACTTTCGTCTTTGTGGCCGGGGGTATTTTAGAAGTGCAACCGCATCGCGTGACGGTGCTGGCCGATACCGCGATTCGTGGTGACGATCTGGACGAGGCCAAAGCCGAAGCCGCACGTAAAGCTGCGGAAGAAGCCCTGGCCAATGCCAAGAGCGACATCGACCTGGCTAAGGCGACCAGTGAGCTGGCCATCATGGCGGCTCAGATTGCGGCGCTGCGTAAGTACCGTAGCAAGAAATAAGCAGTAAAAGCCGGTAATAGCCATCGCTAAGGAAGCGCGGAACAAATCAATTTTCACGAAACCAGTAGCGTATCGCTTTTTCTTGGAGCGATTTTTACTTGGTTTTGCGATTTGAATTCGTTGTTAGCCCCAATTTCATGTACTTCTGAGCTCTTTCGAGGCTCTTTTTGGCGCTTTTCGCGCATCTACGCCCACTATGGGCGTAGCTCGGCCCTTGCCATGTATAAATTACTCAAAGCGAACAATGCTTTGAGCTGGGAATCGTTCTTCGCCAAGCCCTTGAAGCGCGCCTTCTTGTACTTGAAGATGTTCTTGATCACATGGAACGGCTGCTCAACCCCGGCTCTCACCCGTGCTTTTGCGGTCTCGTAGGCCTGCGCCAAACTCTTCTGCCAACCCTCGGCCATCTTGGTTACCGTTTTGCGACGCTTCGCTACATGCCAGCCCAA
>JAYUOT010000149.1:0-16664 GCA_043760705.1 Betaproteobacteria bacterium | reverse complement strand
TGGATTGCAGCACGTACACATCACGTCCACGTACGTTCTCGAGAATCTCGACCATGATCTCGCCATCGGAGAACCGGCCTACCGTTGCTTTACCGACTGGAATGCCTAGGTGTTTGGCCACTTCAGCCGCCAGGTGGGGGATCGCACTACCAGTGAAAATTAGCGGCCCTTCATGGGTGAGGAGGTCGGCGCTTCTATTTCCACTGTGACCGACTGTAGTTTGTAGCATTTTCTCAACCGTGGCTGGAGACGAACTGAATATTTTGGCTGGGGAGGAAGGATTCGAACCTTCGCATGCCGGAATCAAAATCCGGTGCCTTAACCAACTTGGCGACTCCCCAACAGCTACTAAAAATATTTGATCACAGGTACAAAATCTTTGGCTAGCGCCCTGTCGACCAATCACGCAACGGATGAACAGGCAAAGATCTCGCCACAATGACATCGCCTGCATCAGCCTTTCTCGCCTGCTCAGCAATCATTTCAGCAATCTCCGCACTTGCTACCGGAAGAAAAACGCATGCTCCAGAACCACTCATTCGCGCCGCCGACAAAGCAACTGCTGATTTAGCCTCAGCCCCTGCATTTTTAGCAAGAACTGGCTTGATTTCAGCCCCTGCGTTTTTAGCACTGGCCGACTTCACATCAACTCCTGCCGCTTTGGCATTGGCCGATTTGCTGATCAACTTGGAAACAACCGCTGAAGCACGATCTAGAGCTTCAATAGCCACACCCACTTGAGGATAACGGGCAACCACAACGGGTTGCATGTCGTTTCGCCCCGAAGCAAACCATTCGCTTCGTGAGGAACCCAGGATTGTGATTGGTTTTGAGTCCCGTGTCAATTCGGGCGCACCGAAAATCTCACCCGTGGGCACCGCCGCGGGGGGAGAAATCAACACGTAGTGTTGAATAGGTAACTTTAGCGGCGATAGCTTTTCGCCGATACCGGTCGCGTGGGCTGATTGGCCGCGAACAAAAACCGGCACGTCAGCTCCCAATTTTAATCCAATGCCCGCCAATTTCGCCACGGAAAGGTTGAGGCCCCATAGCCGGTTCAGCGCCAGCAGCGTGGAGGCCGCATTCGAGCTACCCCCTCCCAGCCCACCACCTATTGGGATCAGTTTCTCGATATTAATTTCCACACCCAATTCACAGTTGGTCTCGATCGCGAGCGCACGAGCCGCCCGAACCGTCAGGTCGAGCTCAGGCGGCACGCCCGGCGTGGGTGTCTTGAGCAAGATCACGCCGTCATTGCGGAGCTTGAAATGGAGGATATCGGCCAAATCGATGAAATCGAAGACCGTTTCGATGGTGTGATAACCATCAGGGCGTTGTCCCGTCACGTGCAGAAATAGATTCAGCTTGGCGGGCGCCGGACAATAACGTATCGCAGTCAGCATCCCGCTATTATCGCCGCAAGTTGGTGCTCACGCCAAGTTGATGCTCGATTATCAAGGTTAGTACAAGCTTTGACACATTTCTTGATAGCCCCTGCCAGGTCAGAACCAGTCGGTTACGGCCCGCTTCCAGGCTTGTTAGTTGAGCTTTCCAGTCTCGACCAAGACTTTCGGCGATCACCTGAGACTTGCTTTCAGCCGGAATGGCGTCCGAGTTCAAGGCGGCAAGAGCCCTGGGCAGGCGATCGATTGGTAGCCTCCAGCCGAGTTGCCGTTCCAGCAAATCCTGGGAATTCGCCGCCTCATACTGTTTCCCGTCCCCAAGGGACAATGTGGCGAGGCCAGGCGTTGAGCGCACGACCGCGATCGTCTGCCCAAGCGGCGAGCTCAGTTCTAGAGTCGTGCCCTGCGGGGTACTTTGAAGATTAAAGCCGCCTTGAGCGCTGTCCTGCTGGGTGGATTGGGTTTCTGCAAGGGTCACTCGATCCACTTTTACTGCAAATCGGCCAGCCCACTGGCCAAACGAGGCATCTTCAGACGCAGCTTCATGCGCAGGCGAAGGTAGCCGGGTTTGGGTACACCCCGCCAAAAGTAAGCCATAGCTAAAGATCAAGCAAAAAACACCGGCGACTTTCGACCCGCTCCTGGGGACATGACAAGACACTACCTGTTTACCTTCAACCGCGTCAGGGTTTCTTTCAGGGAGTCATTGTCTGGTTCGAGCTTGCGGGCGTCCTCCCAATACTTCAAAGCATCGCTTGGACGGCCTTGTGTCCAAAGAACCTCCCCGAGGTGAACCAGGACGTCCACCTCAGGGCTGATTTTAAGAGCCTTTTCCAGGAACTCGCGAGCTTTGTCGAGATCTCCTTGGCGATAGAGAACCCAACCCATGCTGTCGAGAATATGCGGATCATCGGGTTTCAGCTCGATGGCCTTGGCGATCAGCTCGCGGGCCTCGGGAAGGCGCAGGTTACGGTCCGCTAAACTGTATCCAAGCGCGTTATACGCATGTGCCGCATCCGGCCTGAGTTCGATCAAACGACGCAGGCTTTGCTCCATCACATCCAACTTATTGATCTTTTCAGCGGCCAGTGCATGTTCGTACAAATGATCAGGCGTGTTGCGAGTGTTTTGAACCGCATCATCCAGCACATTAAACGCTTCATCCAAACGCTTGGCCTGGCTCAGTATTTGCGCCTCGGCGCTTGTCAAAGCAATGCGCTCACGATTGCCCGTCGACGCAACGCTCTTCAAAAGAGCGCGGCCTTCTTCGAGCTGACCGGCTTTCGACATCAAAATAGCGCGCCGCGACACTGCATTAATGTACTGATCGCCAGGACCCACCTTGGCATACCACTCTGTCGCCTTGATTTCATCCTTTCTGTCTTCAAAAATTTGCCCTAAAAAAGAAAAAACCAAACTATCGTCGCGCTGCACAGAGCTCGGCAAATTGATCACGCGAAGTAAATACCGTTCCGCCGAACTTAGATCTTTTCCTTGATAGGCGATCTGTGCCAGAGCCAACATCAAGGTGGGGCTCTCCGGCTCTTTTTGAAGTGCCGATTCGAAGGTTTGTTGCGCCTGGACAGTCTGGCCTTTTTGCAACTGTAGGCGCCCCAAGGTTAAGTAAACCTCAAGTGCCTTAGGCTGGCGTTTGATCGCCGCAGAGAGGATGTCGATCGCCTCATCCAAAGCGGTCGGGCTGGCGGCTAGCAAGCGGGCGGCCGCAATCACCACGTCTTCATTGGCAGGAGCCAGTCGAACTGCAGCCCTTGCCTCCTGAATAGCTTTGTCCGGTTGCTCGGCTTGAAGTGCTGCAGTGGCCAAGGCGAGTCGAGCCTCAGGTATATTCAAATCGTCTTTGGAAAGGCGCTGTAGCATCGCCAACGCACCTTTCTTATCAGGCATGTTGGGTAGCACCCTTAGGATCTGCTGATAGGCTCCCGCCACTGTTTTGTCTTTACGAGCCTGAATCAGTCGCTTGGCAAGCAGGGGCTCAGCATCACTAAGCTTTCCTGAGCTCAACCAAAGCGCTTCCATGGTCTGCGCGGCGGCGGTGGAATTTGGAGCGAGTTCAAACCACAGTTGAGCCGCGGGAAGCGCTTGCTCAAGAGCGCGCCCAGCCAAGGCAAGTTCGGTAGCACGTTGAGCCATGCGAGGATCGCGGGTATCTCTGGCCATTTCAAGATAGGTGCGGGCAGCGCTTGCAAATTGGCCTCGCTGTGCAGCCACCTCCGCCGCCAACACCTGAAACATAATCTGGGCCGTTAACTGGCGTTCAGGAATCGGCCCACCCACTTCAGCCTCGCTGGAGGCAATTCCTTGGGGTTGGGCTTGTGCGAGCGAGAAAGCTGCACCATACAGGACTAAACTACTTAAAACTAAGCATTGGAATTTTTGACTGAGAAAATTTCTCATAGGCGCACTCATTTGCGAAAAGAGCCGTTAAAGGGGACTGGCAGGCTCAAAGTAGCACGCTTAACGCGCGGCTGACTCGGTGTTCACCCAAATAGTAGGGCGAAGTGAGGCCGAGGGCAACTCGGCCTTTGGCCCCCGTCCGACCAGAGGCGACAAACCTCACTAAACTGCGCTCTTACAGGCCATTTATCTGAAAGTTGGGCAATGCCAGAGTTACCGGAAGTTGAAGTCGTCCGCCAAGGGCTCGCTGATAAGTTAGTCGGGCAGGCGTTTAAATCAGTGGTGATTCGGCAAAGCCAGCTTCGTTGGCCTATCCCGTCAAACTTACCTGAGCAACTCTATGAGCAAAGCATTATCAGTGTCGGCCGCCGGAGCAAATACCTGTTGATCGAGGTGCAGAGTGGTTGGCTCATCGTTCATCTAGGGATGACCGGTAGCCTGATTTGGCAAAATCAGGCAGATTTTGCGAATGTGACAAGACTCGCCCAGCACGATCATGTGCTCTTCAAGCTTAGCCGAGGAGACCTTACTTATAACGATCCGCGACGCTTTGGGGCGATGTTGTGGCACCCAAAACGCGCTAGCTCCCACGGCACCGAGCTCAGGAGTTCTTCTGAGCACACCAGTTCTTCTGAACTTGCGAATATTTCCGATCTCGCAAGTTTTAGACTGTTTGCGAAGCTTGGAGTGGAGCCGCTCAGTCCCACATTTCAGGTGGAACCCTTTTTCCAGGCAACACGCGGTCGCAGCCTCAGCATCAAACAATTTCTGCTCTCGGGGGTTGCGGTCGTGGGAGTGGGCAATATTTATTGTTCGGAGGCACTGTTCCGGGCAGGGATTCGACCCACCAAGGCCGCCGGGCGCTTGACGCGCAAGCAAGTGGCCTCGTTGCACGAACAGATTCGGCTGACCCTTACTGAGGCCATCGCCAAAGGGGGCAGTACCTTGCGCGACTTCGTCAATAGCGAGGGTCAGGCCGGGTACTTTCAGCTCGACTATTTTGTCTACGGGCGTTCGGGACTGGCCTGCAAACGCTGCGCTGGATTGATCAAGCAGATCAAGCAACAGCAAAGATCGAGCTTCTACTGCCCGAGCTGCCAAGCCTAGTGTGGCGTGCCCTCCTCGTAGGCTGAGTCTGTGATTAGGTCTAGGTCTCAAAAATGGCATTTATAAAACACTCCAAAATTTGATCAAATCCCCACCGTTAATATCACTTCGCCGACCGTCTAGCGGACACCGAAACCGACTGGCAGAATTGGCCCGTCAAAGCACTTTGCGCGTGCTAAATTTCCGAAATAGGCATGTCGACTTACATGCAAGGATCGGTTTTGATACCGATCTCCAAAAGACATCTGGGGCGATGAAAAATGAGTGCAGTCAGCGAAGATCTAGTAAAGTTCGCAACTTGGAAAGTTGGCGTCGAGGCCGCTGTGAAGCGATTCGAGCGGTGGACCGATGCGGGTGGCATGCTGGATAACGCGATCCAAATGCGTACGCAGGCGATCTCAGATCGTCTTTCTCGAAAGGGTGTATCTGTTGCCTTCGTGGCTGAGTTTTCACGAGGGAAGTCCGAGCTCATCAACGCCATCTTCTTCGCCGGTTTTGGTGAGCGTATCGTCCCCTCCTCGGCTGGACGCACCACCATGTGCCCGACCGAGTTGTTCTGGGACGAAAGTAAACCGAGCGCGATCCGCCTTTTGCCTATTGCCACGCGCAAGGAAGTCACGTCTTTATCCGACTTGAAGCTACAGGTTGCGGCCTGGATTGAGGTGCCCTTCAATCCCGAGGAGAGAAACCAGGTTAAGTCAGCCCTATCTGCGGTCCAGGATCAAATTGAGGTGACCCTCAACGAAGCCAATGAGCTTGGCCTTCTTGACGAGATCGAGACCGAAAAGTTAAAACTTCAAGGACGCAGCAAGATTTTGGTGCCCAAGTGGCGCCATGCTTTAGTCAATTTTCCGCACCCTTTGCTCAAGGCAGGACTATCGATTATCGATACACCGGGTCTCAATGCCATCGGTACCGAGCCAGAGCTCACCTTGAGGATGATTCCCGAGGCCGATGCGGTGTTGTTCTTGTTGGCCGCCGATACCGGTGTCACCCGCACTGACATTGAAGTTTGGCGCAATAATATTTGCAACACGAAAGATGCCGGACGCTTCGCCGTACTCAACAAGATCGATGGTCTTTGGGACAACCTCAAGACTGATCAAGAAATTGAGAACGAGATTGCCAAGCAGGTTCAAAGTGTTTCTGAAGATCTGAATCTGGACCCCTCTCTGATTTTTCCGATCTCGGCTCAGAAAGCTCTCAGCGCCAAAATCAATAAAGATGAGGCCTTACTCGAGAGAAGCCGGATTCAGGCGCTCGAGTTGGCGCTCTCGGAAGTGTTGGTAAAACGACAGCAAGTCCTGGTTCGAGAGAGTGTGTCGCGAGAATACGGTGATGCCTATCGCAACATCGACGGCTCCTTGCAATCGCGACTACGCAACCATGTTGAACAGTTGTTCGAACTCAACGGGTTGCGCGGAAAGAATCGCGATGTCATGAATCACACGGCGGCGCGGATTCGTAGCGAGCGCGATGACTTTGACAAGAGCCTGAGAAGACTCCATGGCCTGCGCGCGGTTTTTCAGAGACACTCCGAAGAAGTGCATACGACGCTCTCAGTAGAGTCGTTGAAGCGCCACATCAGAAGCTCAAGAGAGCTGATGAAGTCCAGTAACTTTAGCGCTGGGCTCAAGGGGGGCATGCACGCACTCTTGAACATGGCCGCCGAGGATATCAAAAGTGCAGAGGACTCGATTCATGAAATTACCACCCTGATGACAGCAATGTATCGCACGTTCAGCGTCGAGCATGGCCTGACTCTAGGCTCGCCCATGCTCTTCTCACTGGCACGACATCGTGCAGAGTTGGCAAGACTCAATACTCTGTGCGACCAACGCTTTGGAGCAGTCACTTTAGCGACCACCGAAAAGTCGATTCTGATGCGACAGTTCCTGGAGTCCATTGCCACTCGATTACGCGAAATTTATGCGGCCGCATCAAAGGACTCTCACAGTTGGTTACGCGCAGTGATGGCCCCAATTGAGGGCCAGGTCCGCGAACATCAAGCGCAACTCAAGAAACGTATGGACTCCGTACGCCGCATCTTGGACGCCAATGAGTCACTGGATGACCGCATTCAGGAAATTGAGTCCGCAAAGGACGATGCCCAAGAAAAGATCAAGGGCTTGCGCGACTTGAAGCAGGCCTTCGAGGATGCTTTGGCGGGGCAGCCTTCAAGCGAAGTGATTCAGCAAAAGGCTTTGCTGCTCGCGGAAGCTCTGGATCAATCGAGTTCTCTTGACGAGATGCCAGCGGCTCCACTTCAACAACAAATCAGCCCGCTACGCAAACTTGCGCAAAGAGCGATACACTCGGTCGATGCCGAGACCATCATCCACTAAGAGCCCAAGACGCCAGACTCCCGACGAGCAACAGCGAGCACCGACCCTGGCCATTTTTGGGGGGGCCTCAAAGCCTCTCATGTTGGCCAATGGGCTCATTGCGTGGCAAAAGAAATTCGGGCGGCATGACCTGCCTTGGCAGGTTTGCGATCCTTACCGAGTCTGGCTCTCCGAGATCATGCTACAGCAGACTCAGGTAGGAACGGTCATTCCCTATTATTTGAAGTTTCTGGAGCGATTCCCAGATTTGGAAGCGCTCGCCTCGGCCAACGAAGAATCAGTGCTCGAGGCCTGGAGCGGTTTGGGCTATTACAGCCGAGCTCGTAACCTTCATCAATGCGCCCGCGAAGTCGTAAAAGATTATGGCGGTGCATTTCCTACCGGCCCCAAGCTGCTGCTTACTCTGCCAGGGATTGGACGCTCAACAGCCGCGGCCATCGCCGTGTTTTGCTATTCGAGCAAAGAGGCGATTCTCGACGGCAACGTGAAGCGGGTGTTGTGCCGAGTCTTTGCTATCCCAGGTATTCTGACTCAAAGCACTACTGAAAAAGAGCTCTGGCAGATTGCGCTTCAGCAACTTCCGAATCAGGACATAAAATCATATACCCAAGGCCTTATGGACTTAGGTGCCAGTCTTTGCACGCCTCGTAAACCTAAGTGCATCGAGTGTCCGCTTAACGCCATGTGCTCGGCCTATCAGTTAGGACTACATCATCGTCTACCCAGCCCGAAAGCACGAAAGCTCACACCACTCCGAGAAGAGACATTCGCACTAATTCTGATCGAGGGCCAGGTACTACTCGAAAGGCAAAAATCCCCTGGCATTTGGGGCGGTCTGCTAAGCTTTCCGAAGGTCGAGAGTCTACCAATGCTGATGCAAACTTTGGGGAAGGTGATGCCTACGCCCATCGAGCAGCTCGGATTCGAGCACAGCTTTACTCATTTCAAGCTGCGCGCAAAGATCGATCTGTATCGTTTGGCAGTGCAACGGCCTAAAGGCGCAGCGGGTGCGATCGAAATGGACCGATTTCTCACTAGTCGTAGCGCAGGTCCTTCTGCCGCCCACGCGCCGAGGGGTGATTACGACTCAGGGCTGGGGCGCGAATACCGTCTGTTGAGTCGCGAGAAAATCACCGAGGCCGCACTGCCTCAACCGATTAAGACTTACCTACTAAACCATGCTTTCGAACATCTGAAGTGACGTTGCCGGGATCACAGCCTTTGTTACAGAACACCCTGCTGCTCCAGAAAGTGTTTCACCAGGTTAAGTCGGCCCACGGGATCGCTAAGCTGCATGAGTTGATGCTTGATGGCATTGGGAATCGGCAAAAACTCACACAGCCTTTGTCCGACCCAACTCGCCGAAGTGTATTCATAAGGAGGCTCTGCCATCTTCTGAACAGCCTCGGGGCGTCGCTCTTCGAGATCAAGAATAATTCTTTGCGCTAATGCGGCGAGCGGCACAAACTCCTCAGGCAATACATGGTCAGGCTCGGCCTCAAGAAACTCTACTTCGGCTTCGATCAACCCAGAGGACTGCACCACCGAGGAGACAATACTAAAGCGCCGGTGACCCATGACCCGAATCTGCAAGATGCCGAGCTGTTGCATATCCCAATCCTTGATCAGTGCTTCGCAGCCGACCGACTCGTGGATCGCCGTATCGCCCACTTCACGCCCGCTCGTAATCGAGCACACGCCAAAACTAGAGCCAGCGCTCAGACATGCCTTCGCCATATCCATATAGCGAGTTTCGAAGACACGCAACGGCAGCGATCCGCCCGGAAAAAGAACCGTCGTCAACGGGAAAATGGGGAGCTTCAAGATTTAGAATGTTAGGAATTGATCGGGTCAGATGACTCGCGCGCTAGCTGAGCGCCCTCGCCGCTTTTGAAGCCAGGCCACGATGGCGGACCAAGACCTGTTCGACCCGTCTGAATCGCTTCGCGAGCGTTTCAACACAATACACTGAGCGATGTTGCCCACCGGTGCAACCAATGGCGACGGTCATATAACTGCGGTTTTCCATCACGTAGTTTGGCAGCCAGGTTTGCAAGAACTCGGCAATGTGATCCACCATCCGCTGCACGGAAGGAATGGCCTGAAGGTATTCCATCACCGCGGCGTCTTGACCGGTTAAAGCAGACAACTCCGGTACATAGTGTGGATTAGGCAGGCAGCGAACATCAAAGACCAAATCGGCATCCAGAGGTACGCCATGCTTAAAGGCGAAGGACTGGAACATAAGTGTGAGCGGGGCGCGCTCGGAGCCGACCAGTTCTCTGACCCAGGTGCGTAGAACATTTGGGTTGAGATCACTGGTATCCAGCACGACCCCGGCGTCTTGCAGGTCACCCATGAGCTCACGCTCTTTCTCGATCGACTCGGCCAAACTCATCGAGGTCTCGACATTTGGCAAAATGCTCATCGGATGGCGACGGCGGCTTTCAGAGTAGCGCTGAATCAAAACATCGGTACGCGCATTGAGGAAAATAATTTTAACGTCTTGACCATAACGGCCAAGACCGTTGGCGAGCTGACGTAAATCCTGAATCGACTCGCCGGAGCGCGCATCAATGGCAACACCGATGCGCTCATGCCCGGCCTCTTGCAAACTCGTGATCACTTCGTGCAAGAAACGACTGGGTAGATTATCGATGCAGAAGTACCCGTCATCTTCTAGGGTGTTCAAAGCGATCGATTTGCCGGAGCCGGAAATACCGGTAATGAGTACAACACGCATAATTTTATTGGCGCAGCCTTAGTAGGAAAGCGATTGCCTTAGGAGTTCGTCAAAGAAATCAGACCATCCTGGGTAGGATTCAAAAATCAGTACATCGCCGTTATAGTGATTCATCAATCTGGCGTTGTTGGCGAGTAATAAATTCGGCCACAGTATCAATGCCACGCAACTGAAGAATCGTGCTTCGCACCGCCGCTTCTGTCAAGACCGCAAGGTTTCGACCTGCCGCAACGGGCACGACCACTTTGCGAATCGCTAGTCCCAGTACATTTTGATTCAATGCCTCTAAAGGAAGACGCTCATATTCACTCTCCATAGTACTGCGGCGAACGAGATGAACGATCAACTTCAAGCGCATTTTCCGACGAACGGCAGTCTCGCCAAAAATCGTTTTGATATCGAGAAGTCCAAGGCCGCGCACTTCAATTAAGTTTTGAAGCAAGCCGGGGCAGCGCCCATCGATCGAGGCCGGACCCGTACGGGTGAGCTCGACCACGTCATCGGCTACGAGACCGTGCCCACGACTAATAAGCTCAAGCGCCAACTCGCTCTTGCCTAAACCTGATTCGCCAGAAATCAAGACCCCCATTCCTAGAACATCCATCAGCACACCGTGCATCGAGACGGTTCCCCCCCGAGAGTTACCGAGAGCTTGGAGTAGGGTGTCAATCACCATGGCCGCAGGGGCCTTGGTGCGCAGGATGGGCAGCTGATTTTTTTCGGCCTGCTCCAATAGAATTGCCGGACCGTCAAGGCCTTCGGCGACGATTACGGCAGGCGGATGACCGCTGAAAAGATCGTTCAGGATCGCTTGTTGTTTCCTGGGAGCAAGCCGGGCGAAGTAGGCGGATTCCGCATGCCCCAGGACCTGTAGTCGCGATGGGTGAATCAAGTTGAGAAATCCTACCAAGTCGCTTGGCTCGGTATTTTCAAGTTGAATGACGGTCGAGCGATGGACCTCTCCGGAGGCCCAGATCAGCCCCAAGCTTTCACGGACCTGATCGAATAGATCACCTAATGTTAGATGGTTCAAAACATGTTCCTGGCCGAAATCGTCAAAGGGGTGAGAGCAGACCCACTAGTCTAACCTTGAATGGTGAGCCTTCAGAAAATTCTCAACAACCTCTCTTGCCTCAAGCAGCAGGCCGGTAAGGCACCCAAGAATCGAGGGCTTTATGAATTTCGCCTGGGTCGGTCAAACTGAGAAGCTTTCCTCGCACTTCATCGTCGGAGAGCAACTCCGCAAGCTCAGAAAGAATTTCCAAATGCTCTTCATTCGCATTTTCTGGCACCAAGAGGAACACAAACAAGCCAACATTGGCCGCATCGGGGGCGTCAAAAGGAATCGGCTCCACCAAGCGAATCACTGCACCAATGGCTTCCTTCAAGCCGCGCATTCGACCATGCGGGATGGCCACGCCGTGTCCAAGACCCGTAGAACCTAGACGCTCACGGGCAAAAAGCGCATCGAACACTTTGCCCCGTTCAAGCCGATGGCTATTTTCAAAGAGTAGGCTTGCCTGTTCAAACAGACGCTTCTTGCTGCTCACTGAGATATCAATCTGGACCATGTTGGGGCCCAGCAGGCGCGAAATTCGGTTCATCATGATAGAAATCGTTTTCAGCCCGACATTATAGTGAACGTCATTAGAACGCGGAATCTAATCTCCTCCAAATTTATCGCAAGTAGGGATAACCCGAGGGGTTAATAAACCTTATTGCACCCTTGCATTCATCCATCGAAAAGTCCGCACTGCGGGTTCTCCAACAGCCGCGGACCTATGTTTACCAACGCTTGACAGGGACCGGACCTAGCTCAGAATTCGTTTAGCGGGTTCATGCTGGTGATCGTGGCTTCGATCCTTGTGGCGGATCACTTGTCGATCAAGCTTATCGACCAGAAGGTCAATAGCAGCATAAAGATTATCGTTGACAGACTGGGCAAACAAATCTCGCCCTTTCACATGTACATTAATTTCGGCCTTCTGGCCCTCTTTGTCCACACTCAAACAAACATTCATGTCGATCACATGATCAAAATGTCGCGTTATTCGCTCAACCTTATGGGTAACGTATTCTCGAAGCGCCGGGGTAACACTGACATGGTGGCCGCTGATCGATAAATTCATACGAGTTCTCCTTTGAGATTGTCTACTTTGAACATTGATATGTTGTTTCTTACTAGTGACCTGCTATAGAGCCTTACGTTGTGTAACCGAGGGGATTTTCAAGGCCTCTCTATATTTGGCCACGGTGCGACGCGCTACAACAAATCCTTGCTTACCTAAAAGGTCCGCGATTTCACTATCCGACATGGGTTGGGTGGGATCCTCCGATTCGATGAGTTGCTTGATTACAGCGCGAATGGCTGTGCTGGACGCAGCTCCGCCGCTATCTGTTGCGACGTGGCTACCGAAAAAGTATTTGAGCTCAAAGGTGCCGTTGGGCGTGAGCATATATTTCTGGGTGGTGACTCTAGAAACCGTTGACTCATGAAGCTCCAACATCTCTGCAATTTCACGTAACACCAAGGGCCGCATGGCGACCGCCCCGTGAGAGAAAAAAGCCTTTTGCCGATCTACAATGGCCTGAGACACCCTCAGTATCGTATCGAAGCGCTGCTCAACATTTTTGATTAACCAGCGGGCTTCTTGCAACTGTGCGCTCAAGTCGGCATGTTGTCCACGATTTTTTTTAAGAATCTGCGCATAAAGGCTATTTACTTTAAGCTTGGGCATGACGCCGCGATTCAGCTCTACCGTCCAGGCATTCTTCTTGCGTTTGACCACGACATCTGGGACCACATAAGCCGCTTCGGTAGTCGCAAATTGGGCACCTGGTCTCGGGTTCAAACTGACGATCACCGCTTGCGCTGCCTTGAGCGTTTCGTCACTGCAGTGCAGCATTCGGCGTAGTTTGGCGAAATCTTTGACGGCTAGTAGGTCAAGATGATGACTGGCGATGGAATAAGCCAAATCAACTACTTCAAGGCTCTCACGCCCCTCTCGCACCTGCAATTGCAACAGCAAGCACTCGCGAACATCACGCGCCGCAACGCCTACGGGGTCGAAGCTTTGAATAATTCGCAGGGCGGCGTTGAGCTCAGAAAGCTCAAACTCCAACTCCTCCGGCAAAAACGTCAGAAGCTCGTCCAAAGAACTGTTGAGATAGCCATCCGGGCTGATCTCGTCAATCAGAAATGTCATCAGGCCACGGTCACGAATTGAGCATTGAGTGCCGGATACTTGACGGGTCAGATGCTCAGTCAGACTCAGTTGCGGGCCTGCAATTTGCGAATATTCCTTGTCGTCCTGGTCATCGTCTCTTGGCTTTCCTGGTGTATCAGCGGACCAGTCTTGACCATAATCGGCCGTGCCGTCACCCTCGTAACCGGCCTCAAAATCGCCCGTATCGGAGCTGGGGGGTGGGTCTGGCGTTTGAGTCCCAGCTTCAGTTCCAGAAAACTCGTTGGGACCGTCGCCTGAGCTCTTCAGACGTCCAAATTCATCGGGAAATTCGGCCGTATCTCGGGTTGAAAGACTGCCACTACCGGAAATGCTGAGGGCGGAGTCCAGAGGGTCATCAAGCCGCTCTAAAAGCGGATTTTCGACGAGGAACTGCTCAATTTCTTGGCTTAACTCAAGGGTTGACATTTGCAGAAGCTTGAGCGACTGCTGTAACTGGGGCGTGAGCGCCAGATGTTGTCCAATCCTGAGTTGTAACGACGGTTTCATCTTCGAAATGTGTGCGGGCAAGCAATCCTGTGTAAAGGTACCGCCCCAAAACCGTGCGCTTTAACTACATCGAGAAGTTTTCGCCAAGGTAGTATCGGCGTACATCTTCGTTCTCAATCACCTCAGCGGACGTGCCGGAAGCAAGAACAGTACCAGACCTAATAATATAGGCTTGATCGCAAATCCCTAAGGTCTCTCGGACGTTATGGTCGGTTATAAGTACACCAATGGCACGTTGTTTCAGAAAACGCACAATTCTTTGGATCTCAATGACCGCAATAGGGTCCACCCCTGCGAAGGGTTCGTCCAAAAGAATGAAGCGGGGTGAGTTTGCCAAGGCACGCGCAATCTCAACCCGACGCCTCTCGCCACCCGACAAAGACTGCGCCAAATTGGTGCGAATATGATCGATCTGAAGTTCACCGATCAGTTCGTCCAGCCTTTTTTGGCACTCTTCCTTGGAAAAGGGGCGTCCATTAGCGTCCACTTGAAGCTGAAGCACCGCCAAAACATTATCTTCGACCGAAAGTTTCCTAAAAACCGAAGCTTCCTGCGGTAAATAGGACAATCCAAGCCGGGCGCGGCGGTGAATGGGTAAGTGCCCAATCGACTGTCCGTCCAGAGAAATGACACCGCCATCGCTGGGAACTAGGCCAACAATCATGTAAAAACAGGTGGTCTTGCCCGCGCCGTTGGGGCCAAGCAAGCCAACGACCTGCCCACTTTGAACCTCAAGCGAAACGTCTTTGACGACCTGGCGCCCAGAATAAGCCTTCATCAGGTGCTCCGCTCGCAAAGTGCTGGGAGCTCCAAGCCCAGGGCTAGAACCTTCAATCATCGTGGGGCTTGCGGTCATTTCACCGAATTCGGTCGCTCGCTCGGCTTGAGCACTGGCGAGGCAGAATCCGGCTTGGTTTTGGGTAGCGCAACACTACCCGACTGAGCCGGAATTGCTGCGCCGGAGCGTGGCTGAATCACTAGCCTCACCCGTCCACTAGGGCTGCATGCTCCGGCCGGGCCGCTGTCCGCCGAAAAAAGCTCAGTGAGGCTTTCATAAACGATTAAGCTGCCACAAATCTCATCCACGGACTTTTCTTTCTCGAGGCGTTTGAGCAAGGCATTTCTTTTGAGCTTGACGATCTCGGCTTTGCCATCGTACTCAATCTCTTCGCCGTAACCCTCTACAAATTGATCCGCTCCCTCGCGCTTCTGTCTAAAACTCGCCGTCTTGCCCGCGCTACCGAAAGCGGTGCCGTACTGGTAGCCTTCAGGATCTTGCTTAATGACTAGGCGTTCGGCGCGAATGATAATGGTGCCTTTCGTCAGGACCACGCGTCCGGTAAACACCGATACCTGCTTCAAATCGTCCATCTGCATCTTATCCGCCTCAATATTCAGAGGCTTTTCGCGATCCGCTCGCTCGGCCAATACGGGCGTGATGAAGCACAGCGCCAGCGAGGCTTTGCTGAAAGCCAGCAGCACCCGGCCGAATATTTTCAATCGGTCTTTCACGCCGCTTCTTTCAAGTGACTTCCCCCACCGCTCACGATCCCTGCTCTCAGTTTTGTCGCAAAATGATCAAAAACATCGGTTGCTTCGATCTCACTTTTTTTGAGGGGAAAAACTCCCCTTCACGGAACTATTCAAACTCAATTGTCGAGTGGCATGATTGAATTCCATCCCAATCCCTGTGAGTACGGACGAAGCATACTCAATTTTAACCGCCTGGGTGCTTCGCGCGATTTCTTCTTGGGTGTATAAGGTCATCGCTTGCGTCGTGACGCGCACCTGCGGGTCCTTCAAACTTGCCTCGCGCAGCAATTCAACTTCATCATAAAGTTCAGTGACATCACCATCACCGTTAGCGCGTGCGCGTTTGGCTCGAACGGTCACCTTAGGCTTGTCGGCATCCAGACTCACCAACACTGGCTGAGTAAATTCCGTATGATTGTCGCCAGGAAAATGCACCATCCGATCAGAGCGTAAACGAAATACAGGCTCTCCTTTGGCATTGACTTTCGTCAAGTTCAGCCCTTCAACAAAAGAATCAGGCTCAGTGAGCGAGCTCGCGGGCCAGTTCTTATCGTCAAACTGTGAGGCCTTCTCCGCCAAGTAATACGTTCCCGCGGCCAGCACAAGCAACAGGAAGAGCGAAATCAGGCCTGATAAACGCTCGCGAACATTTACTTTCAAGTGCGCCTCCCTGCGAGAGGTTTTAAGGCCTTCGGTGCTGAGGGCTTTCTTCGCGCGGCGCGTAATGTTGCACTCTCGGACATTGCAGGCTCCGACGGAGCCGCCAAAAATGAGCGGAGCAACTTCTGATACGAGCCCTGTGCTTTCAAGATGTAGTCGCACAACTCTCTTGCCGCCCCAGCTCCCGCGCTCGCCTGCGCCACCCAATCGGCGCGCAGTCGCACTTCAAAATGCCCATCACTTGGGGCCGCAGAGAACCCAACTACGCTGAACGCAGCGAGATCGGGCCAGTCGTCACCCATCATTGCAATTTGCGCAGGGTCAAGCGCGAACTCCTTGGCCAAATCCACCAAGGCTTGGCGCTTATCCTTAACCCCTTGCAAGACCCGGTCGACTTTCAGCTCGGTGGCACGCATACGGACCATCTCTGAACTGCGCCCCGTCACCAAGGCAAGCTTTAGCCCAGCGTACTTCAAGAGGGCCAAGCCCTGACCATCGAGGACCGAAAAGGCTTTCATGACCTCGCCTTGCGGGCCAAAATAAAGCTTCCCGTCGGTCAAGGTGCCATCGACGTCAAAAGCCACCAAGCGGATTCGAGCGGCCTTTTGGCGTACGGTAAGGTGCCGGCCTTCTGGCAAGCGCGTGGAGCCGTGACGCGCGTCCAGCATCAAATCACCTTTGCGATCAGGAGGTCATTGACTTGTAGCGCGCCTACACAACGCCC
>JAYUOT010000148.1:0-6465 GCA_043760705.1 Betaproteobacteria bacterium | reverse complement strand
GCGCCAAGGAAATGGCCTGGGCCAAGCAAGTGATCGAGGCCAGCGCTGCGTCCGGTGATGGAGCTGTCAGCATGGGCGGGCAAATGATCGATCGCCCAGTGTTACTCAGGGCCCAGCGGATTCTTGATCTGGCCGAGTAAGTACTTCAAGCCCGGTGAGCCACAGCATCGCCTGAAGCCGATTATCGCCACACATTTCGACACTCGCTTGTAGGCCAAGACAAAAACTCGGTCGTTCATGCTGACCGAAAATTTTGCAGGCGTTATTTGCATCAAGCTGGATGCAACGCTCCCCGGCTCGCTTACCCTGCGGCATGCCAGGAATTGGGCTGGTGATCGAAGGCGCAATGCAGCAAGCGCCGCAACCAGATCGACAGGAAAACATTGTGCTCATTCGAGGTTTGGCAAAGATGCCATTATGCAAGCACCGCGACACCTTGCGAGAACAAGCTTAGAACTACCTGGTCACCTGTTTTTGCCACCGCTGCGCTTAAGGGGCGGATCAAAAAGATATCGCCAAGATCGGTGCTCACCGTGTATTCATAACTTCCGCCAAGATAGGTGGCCTGCTTGACCTGCCCGTGCAAACCAGTATCAGAGCGCGCAAGCTCGTTAGCGCGAGAAGGTCCATGCGGACTTGTCGCTGATCCTGAAGAGCGCTCAGGTGCGGGTTCACCGGCAAGTTTAAGAAGCCAGGATTCTGGGCGAATAGCGAGTACAACTTCGTCACCCTCACCGCTGGTCTCCGAACTCTTTCCGGCCTGGGCAAAAGCGGTGCCAGCGCTGCCTATCGTATCCGGTAATAAATATTGACCAAGATAAAGTCGCCCCGAGCGCCGCCGCGCCTTCATCAAAGCGGCCTCGCCCATGAAGCCCGCAACGAACTCCGAGTTAGGAAGCTCGTAAAGCTCTCGCGGACTTCCCTGCTGGGCGATCTTGCCTTGGTTTATCACAATGATTTTGTCGCTCACCGCGAGCGCTTCGCTTTGATCATGGGTGACATAGGTCACGGTGAGTTTCAAGCGTTGCTGGAGGCTGCGAATCTCTTCGCGCATCTGCCGACGCAGGCGTGCATCGAGGTTCGATAGTGGCTCGTCGAACAGCAACACCGAAGGCTCTAAAACCAGGGCGCGCGCCACTGCGACGCGCTGTTGCTGCCCGCCCGAGAGTTCACTGGGCATACGTAGCTCGTAGCCGGTTAGTCCAACTGTGGCTAAGGCAGTTTTCGCCTTGCCTTGCGCCACACCTTTACTCAAACCCGACACCGACGGGCCGTAGGCCACATTTTCCAAAACGCTCATATGAGGAAACAGAGCATAGCTCTGAAACACCAAACTGACATTGCGCTCAGCGGGGCCTAATTCAGTGACGTCCTGGCCGTCGATGAGGACTCGTCCCGCACTCGGTGTTTCGAG
Organism: Betaproteobacteria bacterium; assembly: GCA_043760705.1. Taxonomy (GTDB): domain Bacteria; phylum Pseudomonadota; class Gammaproteobacteria; order Burkholderiales; family Burkholderiaceae_E; genus JAPOKJ01. The sequence goes on along the minus strand of JAYUOT010000148.1, from coordinate 5,051 downwards.
TCCCGCAATCATGCGTAAAGTCGTGGTCTTGCCACAGCCCGAGGGGCCAAGCAAAGTGGTCAGGCTGCCCTTCTCAATTTGAAAGCTAATGCTATCCACGGCAGCCCTAACCTTGCCCTTTGCGTCGTATTGCTTGGACACCGATTGAAACTCAATACCGATACTCATACTTTCTCCCGACGACCCAATTTGCGCTCCCCGACCAACCATTGAATGGCCGCAGTCGCCAAGGACATCAAAATAATGAGCACCGTGCAATAGGCCAGTGCAATGCCGTAATCGCCATTGCCGACTCGTCCGATAATGTAGGTCGTGGCCAGTTCGTATTCTGCGGTCACTAAGAAGATCACGGCCGAGACCGTTGTCATGGCCCGTACAAAGCTATAAATGAGCGCGGCGACGAGGGCTGGTTTCAAAAGCGGGAGTAACACTCTTCGTAAGGTGGTTGCGGTCGATGCTCGCAACATTAATGAGGCCTCATCCAAACTCTTATCTAGCTGTTTAAAGGCCGCCGTCCCGGCACGCACACCCACCGGTAAGTTTCTAAACACGAAACATAGAATAATGATCAAGCCCGTGCCAGTCAGCTCGAACGGCGCAACGTTAAAGGCCAGCACATAACTCACGCCTAGCACGGTACCCGGAATGGCAAAGGCGAGAAGCGCGGTGAACTCAAACAGCTTTTGCCCACGGAAAGGAACACGGGCAATCAGAAAGGCCAGAAGAAGCCCGAGAATGGCTGTGACCGGTGCCGCGATTCCGGCAAGTTTTACGGTGGTGAACAATGAACTCCAGGCCGTGCCCGCCCACACCATGCCGAACTCACCCCACTGCACATCGAAGGCGGCCTTGAAGTGCTGCAGAGTCAAGGTGTAATCGCGCCCCCAGGTTTTGACGACGCCGCCCAGCAAAGCAAAGCCGTAGATGACCACGGTAAAGACCAGCCAGGGGTAGATCAGAATTTTCGCAAAACGGCGTACGCCTGTCGGAAGCGGCGAAGGCAAGCCGGAATCGCCCTTGCCGGACATGGTGGTGTAGGACTGCTTGCCAAGGAAGCTCTGTTGCAAGGCGAAAACAGCCAGGGCAAACAAGGTGAGAATCCAGGCTAAAGAAGCGGCGCGCCCCTGATCAAACTGTGCACCCACAATCGCGAAGAAAATTTCTGTCGAGAGTACTGTGAACTGGCCGCCGACCACCACCGGGTTTCCGAAGTCGGCAATGCTCTCGATAAAGCCCACCAGAAAGGCATTGGCTAAGCCAGGCTTCATCATCGGCAAGGTGACTGTGAAGAAAGTCTTGCTGCGGCTTGCTCCCAGGGTCTGGGCGGCCTCCTCTAAGGACGGGCTCAAGCCCTGAACCACGCCGCGCATAATCAAAAAAGCAATCGGCGTGAAGGCAAACATTTGCGCGAACCAAACACCAAACAAGCCGTAGAACCAACGCCCCGGCGGGATACCGAAGCTCCACTCCAAAAACTGGTTAAACACACCGGCACGACCGAACAAAAGAATCAAGCCCAAACCAACAACAAAGGGCGGGGTAATAATCGGCAGCAAGGCCAATAGCTTGAGTAGGCGATCAAGCTTAGTGTCTCGAAGCGAGCGACCGCCCGCGGCGGTGCCGCGCTCTGCAAGTAAGGCCAGCAAGGAACCCATCAAAGTGGTCCCGGCGGCGGTGAGTAAGGCTAAGAACAAAGTGTTCCACGCTACCCCGCAACGGGTATTGCCACTAACGCACGACAGTCCCCATACCCGATCGGTGCTAACTCTCTGCACAAAGGCGGAGGGCTCGAAGGCACCTTGTTCCCCGAGGAAGGCACTCACCAAGGTTTTCGAGACTGGGAAAACGATGAATAAAATCAGTATCGCGCCACATGAAAGCACGGCAGCAGCAACAAATAAATCACCCTTGAATGCGCCCTGTCTTGCCAGGCCAAAAGCGGCAAGGATCAGTAGGCTAGCGAGGGTCAGTACGGCGCCCGAGCCGAGCGAGGGCTGAACAAGCGTGAAGGCACAGCCCACAAGAACCCAAAGCGGGATGCCAGTCACCAGAAGCACGACTCGCCCTTGGCGTCTGGCGCTTGAGAACAAGGTCGGCAGGGCCGCACAGAATGCGGCCAAAAGGAGGCCGACTCCTGCCAGTCCTATCCAAGGTCTCGAAGCAATTGCATGGGCCGGATCGTCGCCAGGGTTAGCGGCCACACTTCGACCAAAGACTTCTCCCAAGCCACTCGCTGCATGCCAAAAGCTCTTACCTTCAGGGAGCGCGAACCAGGGCAGGCATACGAATCCCAACAGGCCGAGACCAAGCCATATCCAAATCGGACGGTTATGGGCAGAAAGCGTCATTCTGGCTTCGAATCATCGCGGCAGACTATTCGCAGCCCATCGCTGAAGCGATGAAAGCCTTGACTAACCGCTTCCCCATCGAGGCGTTAAGGATCGAACAATGCATCCGCGACTCCACATCTTCTTATTGAGCAGATTGGAGTCTAGCGGATCTAACGGCCTTCGCCTAGCGAGAGGCAAGCCACATCTGGCAAGGGCTAGAGCAAACGCGCAGCCTAGTCCTCGCAACAAACCCAGTGAATTTATTTTAGGCGAATACTTGCAACGATCTGATCGAACACGGGAAGATCGCGTTGAAAGTAATGAATGGCCAGAGCGTTATAGCTCGCGTAGAAAACTTCATTGCCACGTTGTGCGCCGATCACGACGATTTCCCGAGGCGCACCCTTTTGATCTCGAATGGCAAAATGAGAACGAAAGCCTGATAGACCCGACAAAGTAATCGGCGTCAGGGATTTTGGCTGCACCTCACCACCACCAAGGCCGGCTTTGTAATGCGCCTGAAAAGCCGCCGCAAGATCTTCTGGGGAAGTCTTGGCCGCAACCTTGATCTTAGACCCGGCAAAGATTCGCTCCGGTGTGGCTTGTGCCATCTGAATTTGCTGAACACCTTCGCCGTCCTTACTCAATAGTAAGCCACTCAAAATGGGTTGGTCGATTCTCAACCAACCATCGGGTGCTCTGAAGCTCGACTTGGAACTGGGCCCTTCACCAGAAAGGGCCGCGTTGGTTTTGTCGACTTGCACCCAAGCCGGTGCGCAGGCCCCGAGGCTGAAGACGACACTCAGACCGGCCATTACTTTAGCGACCTTGACCGAGGCGTGGCGAAAATTCAATGTATTCATGCTTTCCTTCTTTTGGTGGAGAGATTTATTTTTCGAGATCCAGCAATGTTTGCTGGGCGAATGCTGCGGACTGAGACTTAGGACTAAGTTTGAGATAGGTGTTTAAACTTTCTTTCGCGCCGGGCTTGTCTCCCAATGAAAGGAGCGCCATACCCAAGCCCAAGTGACCGGCTAGAAAATCCTTATTGGTTTCCAAATTGGCACGATGAATTTCAGTGGCCTTTTGAAAGTCACCCGTCTGAGCGCGTAAGCGGTAGGCTTCGGCGAGGAAATAGCGATAGCCCATGGGCATCAATTTTTCGATACCCGGCCGCGAAAGATAATGAATCAAAACGGCATGCTGCCCCATCGCCAAAGCAGACTCGAGCTAGGCCTGACGTAAGGGTTGAATGGCGAGCTGAAACTTTTTCTCCCAAGGATCCAGCAATTCGGGATTCGGGACCGGAGCCGTGAGCGCGAAGGTTTTGAAATTTTCAATGCGCTCGGTGAGCTTTGGATGAGACGCAAACAGCACTGGAGACTTCACATCAATGGCCTTGGCCTCCTCGGCCATCAATTCGAACACTCGAACGCAGTCTGCGGACTCCAAGCCAACCCTAAGCAGACGCGCATAACCGACTCGGTCCGCTTCGCTTTCCAATTCACGCGAGTACCCAAACATCGACGAGACCGCGGCGAGAGCACCTAAGGCACCCACCAAGCCGAACATCGCCGAGGCCACGCCAAAGGCCGAAGCTGTTTTCGCAGACTGTCTCGACTGATAGGAGTGCCTATGCACAAAATGGGCACCCTCATGACCAACCACGCAGGCCAATTGCGACACCGACTCCATTCTTGCCACCAAGCCCAGATTGAAATACAGGCCACCATTCGGAAATGCGAAGGCATTTAAGCCAGGGTCATTCACCAAATGCGAGCGCATTGTGCCGTTGAACTCGGGATATAGATGCAAGGTCAAGTCCTGCAGGAGCTTCACCACTTCCTTTTGAGCGAGCAATGCCCCGCGACGACGGATCGTTTTTTCAGCGTCCTTCGCCTCGTCCCAGATTCGATCCTCTTCATCAGCAAAATCCTTTGCATGCGGGCTGGCTGCGAAAGGCAGAACCTTGCTTAACTCGCGAGTGTTGTTCGGATAGCCGAAACCAGTTTGCTGAGCCCAACTGGGCGCCGCCAAACTAGAGATGAGCAGCCAAACCCCTGCCGAACGGATCATAGCGAACATGAATCGAAACTTTCAAAAATCGATGGGTTCTAACCAGATCGCCAGCAATCTAGCGCGCAGCGGCTTTCGGATAGGGCATCAATGCCGCATTCACCATTTCGGTGGAGGCCTTCGGATCGGCCAGATCTTTAGTGCCGGAAAGGTCTGCGTTCAGCCAGGTTAGATTCCCAGTTTCAAGATCGATCAAGGCAAAGAAAACCGCCGAAGCACCGCCTCCGACCAGCACTCGACCTTGCGTCGCAATGGCCGCGAAAACCATCATGGCCTTACGTCCACTTGAGCTCACAAAGTCCTCGCCCACCATCAGGAGAGCCGCTTCAGCGCCGGTTTTTTCTTTCAGAAACTTGAGGCCCGGGCCGACGGTATAGTCAAACTCTTTCGCTTTAACCGACCAGGCACCAGGCAATCGAGCTTTTTGGAAGGCAGTCGTCCCAAGCTGATACAAAGTGGCTGCGTAATCGTCCATCAGGGTTTCTTCGTCTGCACTGAGCGCAGGTTTACCCAGGATTTCAAATTCGTTACGCTTCGAAAGATGGTTGGTCAGAGCAGTCTGCATATTGACCACCGCTTTCTTAGTTGCATCAGGCAATTTTTCAATAATACCGCCCGCGGAAATTTCCCGAACCACGACTTCGG
>JAYUOT010000147.1:0-3223 GCA_043760705.1 Betaproteobacteria bacterium | reverse complement strand
ATTGGTGCGGGTACGATCACCTGCAATTATGATGGTGCGAACAAGCACCAAACGATCATTGAAGACGACGTGCATATTGGCAGCGACAGTCAATTGGTTGCACCTGTGCGAGTCGGCAGAGGCGCCACTCTAGGTGCTGGAACCACCTTGCGCAAAGATGCCCCGGCCGGAAAATTAACGCTCACTAGCGTCAAGCAAGTGACGATCGAATCATGGAAGCGCCCTGTTAAGGGCGTAAAGAAAGTAGCTTAAGGAGTTGATGATGTGTGGCATTGTTGGTGCAGTAGCGAAACGTGATGTGGTGCCTATCCTCATTGAGGGCCTGCGTAAGCTTGAATATCGTGGCTATGATTCGGCGGGCATTGCGCTACTGAATGGCTCTCTGGAGCGCGTGCGCTCCGTGGGTCGCGTGGCCGATTTGCAAATTCGTGCCACGGAAGCGAAGGCCCATGCGCCGACGGGTATCGCTCACACTCGATGGGCAACCCACGGTGGTGTGACCGAAACTAATGCTCATCCGCATTATTCTGAAGGTGGCGGCCATGAGGTGTGTGTCGTGCATAACGGCATCATCGAGAACCATGAAGTGCTGCGCCAGGCCTTGAAGGCCAAGGGCTATGTGTTTCATTCTCAGACTGATACCGAAGTGATTGCCCATCTAATACACAGCCATGTCAGCAAAGGCGTGAAGCTCTTTGAAGCCGTGCAAAAAGTGGTGGGTACCTTGCACGGCGCTTATGCCATTGCCGTCATTAGTCACTCCGAACCTGAAACCGTTGTCGGCTCACGCCGTGGCTCACCTTTGCTCCTAGGCGTTGGTAATGAAGGCACCGGTAAAGGCGAGAATTTTCTGGCCTCGGACACCTCGGCTTTATTGCAAGTGACCAAGTACGTGACCTACCTTGAAGAAGGGGACGTGGTTGAGATCAAGCCTGAGGGCTACCGTATCGTGGACGGCGACGGCCACAAAGTGACCCGCCCCATCGTTGAAAGCCAGTTATCCGCGGATGCGGTTGAACTCGGCAAATACGACCACTACATGCAGAAAGAAATTTTCGAGCAGCCCGGTGCCATTGCCAATACGCTCGAAATGGTGATGGGCGCATCCAGCCTGAATAGCGGCCTGTTCGGCGCCGAAGCGGAAGAGGTCTTCGCTCGCACTCAACAAATTCTGATCCTGGCCTGCGGCACCAGCTATCACTCCGGCTTGGTGGCCAAGTATTGGTTAGAGTCCTTGGCCGGCATTCCCACCAGTGTGGAAATTGCCAGCGAGTATCGCTACCGCGACTCAGTCGCTCAGCCCAATACCTTGTTGGTGACTATCTCCCAGTCTGGCGAAACCGCTGACACCTTGGCAGCCTTGCAGCACGCCAAGAGCATGGGTCTGCGCGACACCTTGTCGATTTGTAATGTCCCCGAGTCCGCGCTGATTCGGCAATCTAAACTACGTTTCTTGACGCGCGCCGGTCCTGAAATTGGTGTGGCCTCTACCAAGGCGTTTACTACCCAGTTAGCGGCCCTGTTCTTGTTGACCCTGGTGCTTTCCAAACAGCGCCAGCGCTTAAGCGAGACTCGCGAAAAGGAAATTCTTGAATCCCTGCGTCACCTGCCCGCAGCGATCAACAAGGTGTTGGAATGCGAGCCCTTTGTGCGTCACTGGGCCAAGCGTTTTGCCACCAAGCACCATACCTTGTTCCTGGGCCGAGGCGTACATTTCCCAATCGCCATGGAAGGCGCTTTAAAGCTCAAAGAAGTGACCTACATTCATGCCGAAGCCTATGCGGCGGGTGAGCTCAAGCATGGCCCCCTGGCCCTGGTCGACAGCGACATGCCCGTCGTTGTCGTCGCACCGAATGACGCCTTGATCGAAAAGTTAAAGTCCAACCTGCAAGAAGTTCGAGCACGGGGTGGCGAGCTTTTTGTCTTCGCCGACCAAGACGCCGTGATCGAGCCAGGTGATGGCATCAACATTATTAATCTTGGTGATCATGCTGGTTTGCTGTCACCGATTTTGCATGTCATTCCCCTGCAACTGCTTTCGTATCACGCGGCTTTGGCTCGGGGTACGGATGTGGACAAGCCTCGGAATTTGGCGAAGAGTGTTACGGTCGAGTGATGCGCTCTTGAGTCGCGCTCGGTACTTGAGAAGGCACCTAAACTGCCATCCAGGCGCCACCTTCAACTTTTGGATAGCCGGTCTCGGCAAAAGTTGGGGCGTTCGCTAAGGCGTTGCCGATGATGCGTGCAGAAACGTCTGCGGAGCCGCCCGCCGACGCATTCACTACAATTCACGGATTTCTCGGGCCAGCTACTCTGGGCTTGAACTGAGCAAGTCCCGACTATTGCGCCGACCGTGGCAAACAATGAGCGGAGCAGACTTGAAAAGAAAAATTCGCCTTTGGGACGGATCATTTTTGGTTTGTCCTTACAGTATTGTAGGGAAGCGTTCAAGAGTGTGCCTACTGATTGTGGCGCACCGACAGCGCCTGCACAAAGATCGACCGCCCATGGGGCTTGATGAATAGGTTCGACCAGGGGACGGGTTAGGCTCTTCTGCTCCCGGGAAATTCAGAGTTCCGTTGACGCCTTGGAACGGATAGGTTAGTAATTGACCCCTGTTTTGAGGACTAGTGGCGTATCCCAAATCAAAGAATTCCACGTAAGGTTAGAAAATTGCGAACTTTCGGATCCAGCTGAGGTTCAGTGTGGCGTGAAACAGGGCCACCGCAAACACGCTCTTGCCCGTGTTGTTGTAGAGCCAGACAATCAAAATCCGCGCCGCCAGGGCGTACAGGCACCACCAAGCAATCCAGTTCGGCGACCGGTGAAGCAGGTGAAGCGGCACAAGGTGCCTCACGATAGCCACGAGACCGAGCAGGCAGCCCGTACACCGCAATGTTGATGCCGGCCATCAGGAGCAAGATGGGTGCGTACCAGCGCTTCGCTTTGACACGTTTGAAGTCGAAAGCTCTTCTCAGCAATTCAGCCCCACCTGCCATGCTTCTCTCTCGGTGAACCAGTATCAACGCTGCGACCATGGGGCAGTCGGCCGCCAGCGCACTCATCGAGAGTCCCGGCATCAACTGCAGCGCGCTCCAACCACGGCCACTTGAGCACACTGTAGAGGCTTAGAAACATACCGAAGAACCTCCACGCAACAGCGATCCGCGCCACGCCGATCAAGCTGAGTAGGCGGGTCCGCCGCCCGTATGTGCAAGCCAGC
>JAYUOT010000146.1:0-3223 GCA_043760705.1 Betaproteobacteria bacterium | reverse complement strand
GAGTGACTTGTCAGATAGCTTTTGGTCACCAAGTATCCGCTGATTGCGAAAAACCCTTTAACTGCGAAATCGCTCGATAGCCATGGCCTCCACACCCTAAACTCTGGAGTCGCGGTCAGGGTTGCTGTATGTACAAATACGACAATGATGGCCAGGACTAGTCGTACTCCATCGAAATTATTTTCTTGTTTCAAATTTCTTCACCTTTTTCTAATTCTTGAGCGTGAAAACCCGGAGCTTTCCATAGAAGCCCGCATCAATTGTTTTGACGAGGGTACCGTGCATTGCGAGGTATTCATCAAGCTCCTTTGAAAGCGCAGTCCAACTTCCGTTATCGCCCCCACCCTGCATGACCCAATCGTCCATGACCACGGCCGTAGGCTTCCATTCCGCCAGGGCGCGCTTCCAAGGTAGCCGGATATAAGGAATTACTGTGCGGTCGCGCAATCCAAACCACAAGAACATGCCACCATAGACTCTTGCGTTCGCGGGTAAAACCTCTTTCAGTTGGACGCTCACTTTTTCGTAGTCGGCGGCGCGAAACTTCCATAAATAGAATGCATTGCCAAACACCGAACTTAAGCCAAGTGTCAGAACCACGAAGGCTGCGACCAGCTTCACGGTGAGTTCTTTTTCGGTGTCTTTGGCGAGCCATTTCCCCGCCAAGCCCGCTCCCCCAATGCATAAAAAAGGGATTGCGATGGTTAGATAGCGAACTGAGGAGTTGGAGTTACTGACAAAGATGAAAAATGCCAAAATGCACAGTGCCATCACGCCGAAGGCACGGATTCGATTTTCGCGCTCAAAAAGAAGCGCGACCCACAAAAGAACGGAAACCACCGCAATGTGAACACGATAGGGAAATTGCAGAAAGTCCTTGTAACGTCCGGAAAGCTCACCTTGAATGAGGGACAGAGCGGAAAACCCGGTGCTTGCCCCTTGTTCGCCCGTACGCCCGTATCGATCCAGCCAAAGTGTCTTGAAATTGAACATCTCGTTGGCCCAATCGAAATAGGCTATCCAAAGGAACACGGTTGCGACCAGGATGCCTGCAAGCATTCCGTACAAAAGACCAATTTGCAGGCTTCTCCCTTTGAATCCATCCCAAAAGAGGACCAGCACAAGAACCAGGAGCGGGACGACGAGTCCATTAGGGTGTGACCAGGCTGCGAGGCCGCTGAAAAGGGCGCTGAGCACAATCCAGCCCAGGTTTAATTTTGAATCGCTTTGTAGTGCCACAACAATTGCGTAAACGGCCCACACAGCGAAGCAAGCGACCAGGATCTCTGGCCGTATGGTTCTACTCGCGAGAAAGACCAAGTTATCTGATGCGATGAATGCAGCCGCAAGTAGCCCCGCTCCCGCAGAGAATACTCGGCGAGCAGTCAAAAACGCGCCCACAATGAGCAGTGCGCCAAAGAGCAAGGGAATCCCTCGGGCCGAAGTCACGGTCAGCGTACTCATCAGATCGAGCCCCGCTTCAAGGTAGGGCAGCAGAGGCGTTTGTGCCCAGAAGATGTCTTGACCAGGAATCGTCGGGATTCGAAACTTCCCCTCGTTCTGGATCGACGGAATTGGCATCAAATACCACGATTCGTCATCAACCCATCGTGTCGTAAAACTCGAAAGTTGCATGACCAGAAAGATCACGAGGATAGCCAGCAAGCTGAGCAATACACTCTTTTGACAGGCCGGATCTCGCCCGCCTGAGAACAGCAGAGACTTCATTTATTTCCCAAAGAATTCTTTGACCGCTTCAATGACGTGATCGACTTCGGCATCTTGTAAGTCGGAAAACAGCGGAAGTCGAACGAGCTGATCGCTGATGGCTTCGGTCACCGGCAAGTCTCCGTGTTTGTAGCCATACTTCATTCCCATCGGTGAGCTGTGCAGCGATACATAGTGAAATACCGCGCTGATTCCTTTTGATTTAAGTGAACCGATCAGGGCCGTACGGGTTTCGAGGTTGTCCGTGAGCAAACAAAAAATATGCTGATTACCAACGCAGTGATCCGGGCATCGCTGGCGGCGCACCACACCAGCTTCGACCAACTCGGCGAGGCCCTTTGCATATCGATCAAAAACACGCTTACGCTCCTTTTGAATTTTCTCGTGATTTTCAAGCTGAGCGAGTAGAAAGGCCGCGACAAAGTCGGGCGGGAGATAAGAGGATCCCACGTCGACCCAGGTGTACTTGTCGACCTGACCTCTGAAAAATTTACTTCGGTTCGTTCCTTTCTCACGAACGATCTCGCAGCGCTCTCCGAAGTCAGGTCGATTGGTAAGTACTGCACCGCCTTCACCGCAAACTATGTTCTTGGTCTCGTGAAAACTCAAGGCGGCAATGTCACCGATGCCCCCAAGTGCTCGACCATGGTAGGTTGAGAAGATGGCCTGCGCGGCATCTTCAACGACCAGGATGCCATGGCGCTTAGCGATGTCCATGATCGCATTCATTTCGCAGGCGACTCCTGCGTAGTGCACAACAAAGATTGCCTTGGTGCGTTTGGTGATTGCTGCTTCGATCTTGGACTCATCAATGTTCAGGGTATCCGCCCGAATATCAACAAAAACGGGTCGTGCGCCACGCAGTACAAAGGCATTCACGGTCGAGACGAAGGTGTACGAGGGGACGATCACCTCATCACCAGGGCTGAGATTGCATAGAATCGCGGCCATCTCTAGCGCCGCGGTGCAAGACGTCGTCATCTGCGCGTGCCGAACACCGAGCAACGCGCGCAATTTCTCATTGCAGGCCAGCGTGAAGTGATGATCGCCAGATAGGCCTCGTTTTTCAATCGCCGAGGTCACATACTCCTTTTCAAATCCGGTCAAGTAGGGCCGATTAAATGGGATGGGAGAATTCATGGCAACCTTGCATCTTGCAGATTAATTATGGGAACTGCGCTGTCTTGAAGACGAGAAGTTTCTGGGAAATAAAAAAGAAAATCGCAAGTAAAACGGCCATCATGCCTTGTGAGATCCAGGCTGCGACATGCATCTGATCGATCAGCAAAACCAGCCCCAGATAATTGATGCCATAGCCGACGAGATAGAGAAGGGCGAACTTGACGAACTCTCTGCCAAGTGCCCCGTGACTGCGAAACGTCAAACGTCGATTCAGGTAGAAACTCAGGATGACGCCTAGTACGTAAAGCACTGTCATCGTTGCTTTTGGCGGTGCATCGAATCCATTGACTAACAGAACGAAGCCGCCATAAAA